>NZ_CAUQHZ010000019.1:0-46068 GCF_963518075.1 uncultured Plantibacter sp. | reverse complement strand
TGACGAGGTCCGGATAGTCGACTGGCATGCTCCGAGCCTAAACGACGCCGCCTGCGCTGTGGCCGTGTGCCATCCGGTGGGGGCCTCCGACGATGGTCGGCGCGGTGCTCAGCGGGCCGCGCGGACGCCCTGTCGCTGCCAGGTGACGACCATGCGTCGCGCATACTGGGTCGCCGCGACGAAGTGGCCGAGGAGTCCGAGCAGGATCGCCACGAAGCCGACCCCGCCGAAGACCCGGTACAGCGCCGACGCCGGATCCCCGCCGCCGAGCGCGAGGCCCGTGAGCAGCGCGAAGAAGCCGACGAAGAGGAACACCGTCCGGATCTTGCCGGCGATGCTCACCGGCACCTCCGGCGTCCCGCGGAACGCGACGACGGCGACGAACGCGAGCAGGAGGTCGGGGACGATCATGACCACGAACACCTGCCATGGGATGATCTGCGCGATGGCGAACGACGCGGCGACCACGACCACGGTCAGGCGGTCGGCGACCCCGTCGAGCCAGGTGCCGAGCGCGGAGACCGTGCCCATGCGGCGCGCGATCTGTCCGTCGGCGACGTCGCTCAGGAACACGACCGCACCGACGACGAGCGCGGCCCAGTAGGAGCCGGTGATCACGAGGGCGGCGAAGACCGGTAGGAGGACGATACGTCCCGCCGTGATCGCGTTCGGCAGGTTCTTCCAGTCGTCGTCGGAGAACAGCTGCGTCCGGAGGCGCGCGAGCGGCGTCTTCTCGTGCAGCGTCACCGGGATCATCGCCTCGTCACCGGGGATCGCGGCACCGCGGCGGAATCGGGCGATCGCGGCGATCGTGACCACCACGACGAGCGCGAACAGCAGCACCCAGCCGGTGGCACCGAGGTACTGGCGGACCGTGTCGAGCGTGGCACGGACGAGGGAGCCGACGCCGACGTAGACGGCGGACCAGAGGAGGGAGCCCAGCAGGGATGCCGCGAGGAACGACCGGTAGGGCACGCCGGCGACCCCCGCGGCGGTCGGTGTCAGGCATCGGAGCACGGGCACGAGCCGGGTGAGGAAGACGGCCTGGGCCCCGCGTCGCTCGAGCGCCTCGACCGCGCGGTCCCAGCCGTCGACACCGAGGCGCCGGACGACGGCCGAGTCACGGAGACGACCACCGGAACGACGACCGACGAGGTAGCCGAGCTGGTCCCCGAGCGACCCGCCGAGGGCGACCGCGAGGAACAGCACGAGGGCGCCGGGGGCGGAGTCGAGCATGGCCGAGAGGAGGAGCACCACCGGTTCACCGGGGACGACGAGGCCGAGCCAGAGGCCGGATTCGGCGGTCGTGAACAGGAGCCCGAGGAGCCAGATCAGCGGATCAGGCAGCGCCGTCGCGGCGTCGTTCACCCACCCGATGATGTCCACGGATCCCCGTTCAGCAGTGCGATCCGCACTCCTGGGTGGGGCGCGGCTCGCCCAAGTCTACGGACGAGCCGCGCCCTCCCATCCCCGAGAGGTCGTTCAAACGGTCATTCGCCGGACAGTTCGTCCCGATTCGCGCGTCGACGACGCAGGACGGCCGCGGTGACGACACCGGCGGCGCCGAGCACGAAGAGCGCTCCGGCAGCGACGATCCACGGCATCGCGTCCGCACCGGTCGAGGGCAGGCGACCCGAGTTGCCCGGAACGGCGGGGTCGCTCGGATTCGCCGACGGCACGGGCACGACGGCGTCGGGAACGAGGACGAAGGCCGGCACCGAGACCTCGGAACCGTCTGCGGCGACGACCGCGGTCGCCGTGGTGGCCCCCTCGGCGGTGTAGCCCGCCGGGACCGCCACGGACACCTCGTAGGAGCCGGGCGCGAGTCCGTCGAGGCCATAGGCGCCGTCGGCGTCAGTCGTGATGTCGACCGGGCCGGCCGGGGTCTCGACGGTCACGGTCACGTCCGCGATCGGAGCACCGGCGTCCGTCTCGACCGTTCCGGCGAGGCCGCCGAGCACGGCGTCGGCGACGAGCACGAAGGTGGGCACCGTCTGGACAGCGCCGTCGGTGCCGACGACGACGGTGGCGGTCGTGGCGCCACCCGCGGGCACGGAGTACCCGACCGGGACGGTCAGCGTGACCTCGTAGCTGCCCGGCGCCAGGTCGGCGAGCCCGTAGGACCCCTCGGCCGTCGTCGTCAGGGCGACCGGGCCGCCCGGCGTCGTCACCGTGACCGTCGCGGCGGGCACCGGGGCCCCGGTGTCCGTCCGGACGTCGCCGATGACGGTGCCGAGCCGAGCGAGCTCGAAGTCGACCGCGTCCAGATCGGCGCCGGCGAGCTCCTCCGCCCGGGTTGCGGTTCCGGAGACGACGTACCCCTCGGGGGCGACGACCGAGACCTCGTAGGACCCGGCGGGCAGGAGCGGGAAGCGGTAGGAACCGTCGGCGGCCGTGACGGCGCGCTCGACACCGTTCGGACCGTCGACGCTCACGGTGACGCCGGCCACACCGACCCCGCCGGAGCTGACCACGCCGCCGAGGCTGGGGTTCGCGACGAGCACGAAGTCCTGCTCGGTGATGGGCGTCTCGCTGCCGACCGGCACGGTGAACGACGCCGGTGCGGTCTGGACCGCGTACCCGGACGGTGGCGTGATGACCACCGAGTGGTCGCCGACCGGCACGGTGTCGAAGAGGTAGTTCCCATCGGTGTCGGTGGTGACGCTGCCGACACCGACGATGGTGACGGTGGCACCGACGATCGGGACGCCGTCCGTGTCGAGCGCGGTCCCCGACACGGCGACGGGCACGATGTCGCGGACGGTGAAGTCCGCGACGGCGTCCGTGTCCGTGAGGTCAACTGCGGCACGTGCAGGACCGACGGCGATCTTGCCGGTCGGCGGGACGAGCTGCACCGTGTAGCCGTCGGTCGCGAAGTAGCCGGCGAAGGTGTACGTGCCGCCACCCGCGGTCGTGGTCGACGCCACCACCCGGCCGTCGCGGTCGATGAGCCGGACGCCGACGCCGTCCAGCGGGCCCGCGGTCTGGTCGGTCACCGTGCCGGTCACATCACGCGCGATCGACGCGAACCACGCCTGGTAGACGGGCGCGCCCGACCGCTGCCGGAACGAGAAGGTGAGGCTGGAGATCGGGGCGGAGGGTTCGAACCACCCTGCCGCGCCGGCGGTGTCCGCAGCGGCGTCGTTGCCGCGGAGTATCTGCGTCGTCGGGTCCCAGGTGGGGACGTCCGTTGCGGATCCGGTGCAGGACGGCTTGCCGACCAGGCCGGGAGCGCAGTAGTTGAAGCCGCCGTTGAACCCGAGCTCGTCAGGGGTGAGCGCCGCGCCGTCGGGACCGATCGCCGTCACGGTGACCTGGTCGGCGTCGATGTCGCCGAGGACGAAGGTCCAGCCGGACGGCGGCGTCGGCGTCGCGAAGGAGTAGGTCGTGGTCGAGGGCGACGCCGCGTTGTTCGCCTTCGGGCGGAGGTTGAGGTAGGGCTGATCCCGGCTGCTGCCGTACTTGGCACCGACGGGGGTCGAGGCCGCCAGCCAGGTCGAGGCGCCGGAGATGACGCCGACGCCACCGCCACCGACCGAGTCGCTCGTCAACGCCGCGGAAAGGGCGGGCTGACCGGCCAGGGTCATGGTGCCCTGGTACGACCCCGATGCACCGGAGAACGTGGGCCACGTCGCCCAGCTCGACGTGGTCGCGGCGGATGCCGCCGGGACGGCTGCGGTGAGGGCGAGCGCGGAGGCTCCGAGCAGGGCGAGCACAGCGGCTCCGATGCGGCGGGTCATGGGCGCCAGGATAAACGGACACCCGTCGCCTGCGAAACCCCTCTGTCCCGTTTACGGGGGTCGGCTCAAGCCGTGGTAGTCGCCGTGTGTGGCACCAGCGGCCCACGGACGGGCCGCGCAGGATACCTCCGTAGGAGGACGGGGGATCGGGCGCGCGGGCGATTCGGAACGGAGGCGGTCCGAGCAGGCTGGAACCATCAACCGATCAGCTCCGCACACCGCGGAGACAGCTCCGCACACCGCGGAGGAAGGAACCAGTTCATGTCCGCCTCAGCCACAACCGAGTCCACCACGATCTCGCCCGCCGAGGACGTGACCCTGGCAGACGCCCCGACCGAAGCGTTCGGCCCCGAGCCCCTCACCCAGGCCACGCCCGTGCAGGAGGTCGCGCCGACCCAGCCGACGACGCCCGTGCCCCTCGCACCCGTACCCGCCCCGACGGCCGTCGACCGCGAGAGCTCGACCCAGACACTGTCGATCATCGCGTTCGCCCTGTCGATCGCCGCGGTCGTCGCGCCGTCGTTCGTGCTCCTGCCGATCGCCTCGCTCGTGCTCGGCATCATCGCGCTCGCCCGCAAGCCGAAGTCGAAGGGCTTCGCCCTCACCGCCGTCATCATCTCCGGCACCATGCTGGCGCTCGCCCTGATCGTCGCCGCCGGCGCAGCCCTCTTGCTCGGGGTGTCGGTGATCAGCGGCGGTTACGCCGGCTGACCCGGTCTCCCTCCCGACGCCCGTCCGCTCCTCGAGCGGGTGGGCGTCGTGGCGTATGTACCGGACATCCCATGCAGCCGTTGATTGTTACACAATCTTGCGGCAAGCTGTCCCCATGACCCGTTCGCCGATGGCGACCCCGACGACCGGCAGCAGCACCGCCGCGGGGCGCCTGCCCGTCGCCGCCGCGATCCTCGCCGCCGTGTGCTTCGGGACGACGGGGACGGCTCACGCGCTCCTGCCGATCGAGGTGGGTTCGGTCGCCTTCGGCGCCGCACGCATCGTCTTCGGCGGAGCGTTCCTCGTCCTCGTGTGGGCGACGTTCGCCCATCGCTCCGGGTCCACGAGACCACCTCGCCCCGGCGCCGTGGAACTCGGGAGGCCCGTCCTGATCATCGCCGTCATCGTCGGCACGGTCGGCGTCACCGCGTACCAGCCGTTCTTCTTCCTCGGAGTGGAACGCAACGGTGTCGCGATCGGGACCCTCACGGCGCTCGGCTCCGCACCCGCCATCACCGGCCTCCTCGAATGGGCGATCCATCGCCGGCGCCCGAGCGGTCGCTGGTTCCTGGCCACGATCGTCGCCGCGACCGGTGTCGCCGTCCTGTCCGGAGTGACGGGCGGCGGGATCGGGACCGTCTCGGTGGACGGGCTGCTCGCGTCCGTCGGCGCCGGAGCCTCGTACGCCCTGTACACGCTCTGCAGCAAGGCACTCATCGAACACGGGTGGACACCGCTCGGCACCATGGCGGCGCTCTTCGGCGGAGCGGCGCTCGTCTCGGTGCCGATCCTCCTCGCCACCGAGACCGCCTGGATCCTCACGGCACCCGGCGCACTCGCGGTCGTGTGGCTCGCGCTGGTGAACACGGTGGCGGGGTACCTGCTGTTCGGCTACGCGCTCGGCGGGTTGCCCGCGTCACGGGTCGCGACGCTCACGCTCTTCGAGCCGTTGACGGCGACGCTCCTCGGCATCCTGCTCCTCGGAGAGTCCTTCGGGCCCTCGACCGTCGTCGGTGCAGCGCTGCTCGTGACCGGACTCGCGATCCTCGTCGTGCCCACGCGCACCGATCGTCGCGAGGTCGCCCGATGACCGCGGTCGACGCTGTCGCAGATGCACTGCGGGAGGACATCCTCGACGGACGACTCGGCGCGGACGAGCCGTTGCGGGAGACCGCCCTCACCGTCCGGTTCGGCGTCAACCGGCACACCGTCCGGGCGGCACTGCAGGCGCTCGCGGCGGAGCGCCTCGTCACGTTCGAGGCCTACCGCGGCGCACGGGTGCGGTCGTTCAGCGACGCCGATGTGCTCGCCCTCATGGAGTACCGGACGGCGATCGAGGCCGAGGCGGTCCGGCTGCTGCGAACACGTGCTGAGCCGTCGTCGCGCCCACCGGCCTCGATCATCGCGGCGAACGACAACCTCCGACGCATCTGCATCGACCGGCCCGGCGATCACCGCGCCATCGAGGTCGCGCACGCCGAGCTGCACCACGCGATCGTCGCCGCGGCCCGGAGCACTCGACTGGACGAGGCGCACGCTGGCCTGCTCGCCGAGCTCGGCCTGTTCATGGTGCAGCTCCGGAGCGTCCTCCCGCCGGAGGAACTCATCGCCCAGCACGACCGACTCGTCGACGCCCTCAGCGGCGACCACGGCGAGGAGGAGCTCCGCGCGCACCTCGCGCACTCGGCGGAACAGCTCATCGCGCTCCGCCGATCGGCCCCCGAAAGCATCCGGTCCGGTCCCTGAGCCACCCCTCCCGGTCCGGTCCCTGAGCCTGTCGAAGGGCACCTCGACAAGCTCGGTGACCGTGACCGTGAGCGGCTCGGTGACCGGATGGAACTCGACGACCGCGGTCGTGCGATCAGCCTCGCGTCGAGGTGACCGTCTCCGGCAGCGAGCCGGTGGCGTCGGCCGCCGGGCGGACCGCGGGGTGCTCCTCGGACGGACCCGACCACGGCAGCGTCACCGTGAACGTCGTGCCGGCGGAGGACGAGGCGACCTCGATCGAGCCCTCGTGACCCTCGGCGATCGACAGGGCGATCGCCAGCCCGAGGCCCGTGCTGCCGGCCGCACGCGAGCGCGACGAGTCGGCCCGGGCGAACCGGTCGAAGAGTTCGGGGAGGAAGGCCTCGTCGATGCCGGGTCCGTCGTCGGCGATCGTCAGCGAGGCGCGCTGCGGCTCGTCGGGACTCTTCGGTGCGCTGATGCGGGTGACCACGGAGGTGCCGGCCGGGGTGTGCACGGCGGCGTTCGACAGCAGGTTCACGACGAGCTGATGCAGGCGCTCGCGGTCGCCGCGCACGACGATCGCGCGCTCCGGCACGTCGACCGACCAGTGGTGCGCCGGCGCCGAGACCGCCGCGTCGCTCACGGCGGCGGCGACGAGGTCGCTCAGGTCGACGTCGTCGAGGTGCAGGTCCTGGCCCTCGTCGAGACGCGCCAACAGGAGCAACTCGCTGACGAGCGAACTCATCCGGGTCGCCTCCGACTCGATGCGGGCGAGCGCGTGCTCCGTCATGGGCGGGAGACTCTCACTGTCCTGACGGGTGAGCTCGGCGTAGCCCTGGATCGCGGCGAGCGGCGTCCGGAGTTCGTGGCTCGCGTCGGTGACGAACCGACGCATGCGCTTGTCGGTCGCGGCTCGGACGGCGAGTGCGCGGTCGACGTGGTCGATGAGGCCGTTGAGCGCCTCGCCGACCTTGCCGATCTCCGTCCGAGGGTCGGTGTCGGCCTGATCGACCCGCACGTCGATCCCGGTGTCACCGCGCTCGAGTTGCAGCGTGGACACCTCCTCGGCGGCGGCGGCCACGCGGGACAATGGTCGGAGCCCGAGGCGTACCACGATGATCGCCCCGACGATGGTGACCGCGAGCGCGAGCACGGCGAGGATCGCGATGACGATCGCCTCCTGCTGCACGGCCGCTCGCGGGGTGGCGAGCGAGACGCCGGCCACGAGGGTCTCGCCGTCGCCGTGGTCGAGGAACTCGAGCCGGTACCCGCCGAGCGACCCCAACTCGATGTTCTGTCGCTCGGAGCCGTCGGCCGCGACGGCCTCCTCGATGAGCGCCTTCGTCCGCACGTCGAGCGCCGTCGCGTTGGACTGGGTGAAGCGCGCGGAGTCGACGACCGCACCGTCAGCGACGAGCGCGATGAGCGTGCCGGGCCCGTGGCCGACGTAGTCGACGAACGGTTTGACGTAACCGGGCTCGCCGCGCGTGGCATCGGGGTCCACCACGGCTCCCCCACCGGCCTGCTGATCGTGGAACTTCACCACGGAGTGTTCGAAGGCCTCCATCGATCCCGTGAGCTGGGTGTCGACGACGGCGGTGACCGACGCTTCGACCGTGACGATCGTGAGGATGCCCGACACCGCGAGGACCGCGGCGATGACCGCGGCGATGCCCGTCACCAGCCGTCGCTGGAGCGTCCACGGGTGCCGCCGGTCCGCCCGAGGCGTCGGCACGCCCGCAGTCGGAACCGAAGCGGTGCTCATTCGACCGGCCGCAGCACGTATCCGACACCGCGGACGGTGTGGATCATCGGCGCCCGATCGGCGTCGATCTTCTTACGGAGGTAGGAGACGTAGAGGTCGACGATGCTCGCCTTGCCGGCGAAGTCGTAGTTCCACACGCGGTCGAGGATCTGGGCGCGACTCAGCACGCGCTTCGGGTTGCGCATGAAGTATCGGAGCAGTTCGAACTCCGTCGTCGTGAGCGCCACCGGCTCGCCGTCGCGGCTGACCTCGTAGCTGCGCTCGTCGAGGAAGAGCCCGCCGATCGTGATGCGGGAGTCGTCGTCGGACACGACGTGCGCGGTACGGCGAAGGAGACCACGGAGGCGGGCCACGAGCTCCTCGAGCGAGAACGGCTTCGTCATGTAGTCGTCGCCGCCCGCGGTGAGGCCCATGATGCGGTCGTCCACCGAGTCGCGTGCGGTGAGGAACAGGGTCGGGGTGCCCGATTCCGGCTCCCCCTGCGAGAAGCTGCGGAGCTGGCGGAGGACGCTCAGCCCGTCCATGTCGGGCAGCATGATGTCGAGGACGACGACGTCCGGACGTTCCGTGCGGTAGCGCTGGACGGCCTCGCGACCGTTGGTGGCGACGTCCACGACCCACCCCTCATAGCCGAGGGCCAGGCTCACGAGGTCGGTCAGGACCGCTTCGTCGTCGACGAGGAGGACGCGGATGGGTGAACCGTCGGCCCGGTACATCCGCGGTAGCTTGGCGAGGACCGCCCGGCGGCGCCCCGAGTCGACGATCTGCGTTGGCAGGTCGGAGGGCATGGGTCGATTATCCGTCGTCGAGCTGCGAGGCGCGGGAGCGACGGGCGATTCATAGAGGCCTCATATCTTTTCAGGCCGAGCCCATGGGTGCGGTGCCTACCGTGGAGGGCATGACCCGAGCAGAGCCCCTGGGCACGTCGTTCGCCCCCCGCCGTCGCCGGACGGCCGGAGCGACGGCCGAGCCCGCGGACCGGATCCGGAGCGGCCTCGCCGCCGCGGTCCGGGCTCTGCGTCCCCTGTTCCCGGCAGGCGTCTCACGTCCTCGCTTCCTCCGCGGGCCGCGGATCGAGGCTCCGGTCGACGCGCACCCGATCAGCACCGACCGTCTCGTCCTGCGTCGCCACCGGTTGGAGGACGCCGAGGCCTGGTATCGCATCCAGTCCACGCCCGAGGTCGTCGAGCACCTGCCGTGGCCCGTCCGCGACCGGGAGGCGTCCCGCGAGCACCTGCGCCACCGCGTCCGGCACAGCCGCCTCTGGCAGTCGGGCGACTTCCTCGCCCTGGCCGTCGAGCACGACGGACGGCTCGTCGGCGACGTCTCCCTGCACCTCCGCGACGTCCAGCCCGCCGAGCGCTCGGTCGAGATCGGATGGGTCCTCGACCCCGCCGTCGGCGGACGTGGTCTCGCGAGCGAGGCCTCGGCGGCCATGATCGACCTGGCGTTCCGCGAGGTCGGGGCGAAGACCGTGACGGCCGTCATCGAGCCGGAGAACACCAGGTCCATCGCCCTGGCCGAGCGGCTCGGCTTCCTGCGGGCGACCGCTCCGCGCCGCTCATCGAGCATCACCTTCGCGATCACGCCCTCGCTCCTCGCGGCACGCCGTGCGGAACGCGTCGAATCCGCGCACACGGAGTCGACCGCCACGTGTCCCTGATCGCCGGCGTCCCGATCGCCGAACCTGCCGGGGCCGAGTCTCCCCCACTCGAGCCTCGGCAGGTTCAGCCGTCGGGACGCCGTCGACGTGTGCCCCTCGAGTCACACGTTCACAATTCAGGTACTCTCCGGCGCGTCGTCTCCGGCCGCCGCCCGACGGCGCCGACTCGCCTGTGGCGTCCTGAGTTGTGCACAGCCCAGGGTTCCGGTCGGTTCCAATATCCTATAGGATTATCGCGATGTGCCGGCTTGCGCCGGATCGACGGACTCGATGACGAGGAGATGCAGATGACCAGGCTCTGGAACCGACCGGCCGACTTCGCGGATGAGATGGTGGACGGCTTCGTCCGCGCCAACGGACGCTGGGTACGCAAGGTCTCCGGCGGGGTGTCGCGGTCCACGAAGTCCGCGGAACCGGAGGTCGCCCTCGTGATCGGTGGCGGATCCGGCCACTACCCCGCCTTCGCCGGCCTCGTCGGCCCGGGACTCGCCCACGGCGCGGCCATGGGCAACCTCTTCGCCTCGCCGTCCGCGCACCAGGTGGAGAGCGTCGTCCGCGCGAGCGAGCAGGGACGGGGCGTCCTCCTCAGCTACGGCAACTACGCCGGCGACGTCCTGCACTTCACCGCCGCCCAGGACGCCGTGCGTGCCGACGGCATCGACTGCCGCACCGTCACCGTGACCGACGACATCTTCAGCGCACCGCCCACCGAACTCGAGAAGCGCCGCGGGATCGCGGGCGACCTCACCGTCTTCAAGGTCGCGGGCGGCGCTGCCGCTGGTGGGTACTCCATCGACGACGTCGAGCGCGTGGCGGTCCTGGCCAACGCCCGGACCCGTTCGATGGGTGTCGCGTTCTCCGGGTGCACGCTGCCCGGTGCCGACGAACCGCTGTTCTCCGTGCCGGAGGGACGCATGGCCGTCGGGCTCGGCATCCACGGCGAGCCCGGCATCGACGAGACCGACATCCCCTCCGCGGACGGACTGGCGGAGTTGTTCGTGCACCACCTCCTGGCCGAGGCCGAGATCCCGGAGGGCGTCACGCCGAAGGGAGCGCGCGTCGTCCCGATCCTCAACGGCCTCGGCTCCGTGAAGTCCGAAGAGCTGTTCGTCGTCTACGACCGCATCGCCTCCCTGCTGGAGGACGCCGGGATCACCCTCGTCGACCCGCAGGTCGGGGAGTTCTGCACGAGCTTCGACATGGCCGGCGTCTCGCTCACCCTGCTCTGGGTGGACGAGGAGCTGGAGCGACTGTGGAGTGCCGCTGCGGACACGCCCGCGTTCCGCACGGGTGCCGTCGACACCGGCGCGCTCGAGACCGTGGCCGCCGACGACACCGAGGACGTCGCCTTCGTGGTCCCGGACGCCTCGCTCGAGTCGCAGGAGTCGGCGGCCGTCGTGGCCGACGCGATCTCCGCGATCCACGAACTCCTCGCGGAGCACGCGGACGAGCTGGGACGACTCGACGCCATCGTCGGAGACGGCGACCACGGCATCGGCATGGACCGTGGGGCGACCGCCGCCGCCGAGGAGGCTGGACGCCTGCGCGAGAGCGGAGCCGGCGTGGCGACCGTCCTCGACCGCGCGGGCGACGCCTGGTCCGACCGCGCCGGTGGCACCTCGGGCGCCCTGTGGGGCGTCATGCTCCGCACCCTCGGCGAGCGCCTCGGCGACGCCGAGCGCCCGACCGCCACCGCTGTGAGCGAGGGCGTGACCGCCGCCAAGGACGCCGTCATGCGCTACGGCAAGGCCTCCGTCGGCGACAAGACGCTCGTCGACGCCCTGGTCCCGTTCGCCGACACGCTGGCCGAGCGCGTCGCCGCCGGCGACGACCTCTCCACCGCCTGGACCACGGCGGCGGCAGCGGCCACCACCGCGGCCCACGACACGGCCGCTCTCATGCCCGGCATGGGCCGCGCCCGCTCGCACGGCTCGAAGGCCGTCGGCGTCGAGGACCCCGGAGCCGTCTCGCTCGCCCTCATCGTCGAGCGTGTCGGCACCCTCCTCACCGAGCGCTGACGCCCGATGCACCGACAGACAACCCGCTCCCTGCACCGGTCCCTGAGCCTGTCGACGGGCCCCGCTCCAACAACGAAAGGCACACCATGACCCGCACCTGGCGAATCGTCATCGGCTCCGATGACGCCGGTTACGACTACAAGGAGATCCTCAAGCGCGACCTCGAGGCGAGCGATCTGGTCGCCTCCGTGGTCGACGTCGGGGTCGACGCCGACGGCCACACCAACTACCCGACCGTCGCGGTGACCGTGGCCGAGATCGTCGCCCGCGGCGAGGCCGACCGCGCGCTGCTCATCTGCGGCACGGGCCTCGGTGTCGCGATCGCGGCGAACAAGGTCCAGGGCATCCGAGCCGTCACCGCGCACGACGGATTCTCCGTCGAACGCGGGGTGCTGTCGAACGACGCCCAGGTGCTCTGCATGGGCCAGCGCGTCGTCGGCATCGAACTCGCCCGCCGCAACGTGCGCGAGTGGCTCACCTACGAGTTCGACGCCTCGAGCGCGTCGAACGACAAGGTGCAGGAGATCAGCGCGTACGAAGCGTCCTGATGTCAGGACGCCCCAGACTCGTCGGCGTGAGCCTGAAGATGTACTTCGGGCACGCGCAGACGCTCGACTGGTGCTCGGTCGTCGCGGGGGTGTCGGCCGAGCACCACGCACTCCGATCCGGCGCGGCTGAGCTGTTCGTCATCCCCGGGTACCTCTCGGTGACCGGCGCGGTCGAGCGGCTCCACGGCGTCGCGTCCGTGGGGGCTCAGGACCTCGCGACCGAGGACACCGGGGCGTTCACCGGCGAGGTGAGCGGTGCGGAGCTCCGCGAGGTCGGCTGCGAGGTCGTCGAGGTCGGACACGCGGAGCGACGCCGACTGTTCGGCGAGACGCCCGACGTCGTCCGCGCGAAGACGACCGCCGCGCTCCGCAACGGCCTCGCACCGGTGCTGTGCATCGGAGAAACCGAACGCGGAGACGCCGAGACGGCGGCTGAGGAATGCGTCGCACAGCTCGACGACGCCCTGGCGGGGGCGGTCGCCGCCGGGATCGTGGGCCGCGTCATCGTCGCCTACGAACCGCACTGGGCCATCGGTGCCTCCGAGGCCGCGAGTCCAGCCCACATCCGCGCGGTGTGCCTCCGGCTGCGTGGTCACCTCGACGTCCTCGACACGAGGGGTCTGGTCGACACCTCCTCGGCCGTCATCTACGGCGGGAGCGCCGGACCCGGCCTGCTCACCACGATCGGCGACGCGGTCGACGGGGTCTTCCTCGGCCGCTTCGCCCACGATCCGGCAGCCCTCGCGCTGGTGCTCGACGAGGTGGCCGGCCTCGACCGCGCGGGCTCCGACCTGCCGCGATGACAGCCGGAGGCCCCGTAAACTGGTCATCGACGATCATCGCGGCCGCTCGACCGGAGGTCCCCCTCCGTGACGACGCCTCGAGCACACCCTTCGGAGCCTGCCGTGGTTGATGCCGTGTTCCCGCTCGGCGCCTCCTCTTCGCTCGAACGCCGTGGTCTGCGCGACCGCGTCTACGAGCTGGTGCTCGACATGCTCCTGAGTTCCGGCATCGAACCGGGTGCCCGCCTCTCGATCGACGCCATCGCCCGTGACCTCGACGTCTCCCCGACGCCGGTCCGCGAGGCACTCGTCCAGCTGGAACGCACCGGGCTCGTCACCCGGGTCACCCACAAGGGCTACCGGGTGGCACCACCGCTCGCCGACGACCAGCTCGAGTCGCTGTTCGACGCCCGCATCGTGCTCGAGAGCGGCGCCACCGCGCTGGCCGCCGCCCACGCCGACGAGCTCGTCCCGGCCCTCGAGGTGGCCCTCGCGCAGCACGTCGAGATGACCGCCAGGGTGCGCGCCGCGGCGTCGGCCGGCGAGATCCCCGTCGCACTCCTCCGCGAGTACTTCGCGGTGGACTGGAACTTCCACCACCTCATCTTCGAGGGCACCCGCAACCCCTTCCTCCTCGACATGTCCGAGGGCATCTCCACCCGCGTGCACCGCATGCGCCAGACGGTCGAGACGGGTGTCACCGACGCCGACCAGGCCGTCGTCGAGCACCGAGCCATCCTCGACGCGTTCTCCGACGGCCCCGAGGCCGCCGCGGCGGCCATGCGCTCGCACATCGAGCTCGTGCGCACCCGCGCCCGCAGCGACGCCGAGCACTGAGCCGCCTCACGTCCGGTGAGCGACAGCGCCAGTCACCTCCGTTTGTCTGGGTCGCTGAGCCTGTCGAAGTGCCCAGCAGCACCTCTCGGCATCCCGGACCGACGCTGTAGAATCGCGCCATGTCCACCTCGGCAGCATCCGCGCGTGAGGCTCGAGTCTTCTACGAAGACATCAAGCCGTACGACGTTCCGGCGAGCCTCGACGAGCTTCACGGGCCCGAGCATGGTCTCCTCGATCTACCAATCACGGTCTACTGGGGCCCCGCGAGCATCGTCGACCTCGATACGCCTGGCGGCATAGCAAAGGCCTATCAAGCGGTCCTGCGGGAGGGTCGCGTCTCCGACCAAATCACGCTGCTCAATCAGCGGCGTCTCGTCCAGGTCTGGCCCGAGCTCCTGCTCCCCACCCGCGTCCGCGAACTCTGGGAGACCCGTTTCCCTCCACTCTCCACGGCCGCGTGAACGACAACGAAGCGCTCCAGCGTGAGTTGACCAGGATCGCCCTCGACGCCGTCGGGAGCGACGGGTTCGCCCTTGCCGGTTCAGGAGCCATCCGCGAGCACGGTCTCGTCGACCGGCTGACTCACGACGTCGACCTCTTCACGAACAATGTCGATCCTGCGGCGTTCGAACTCGCGGTCGATCGACTCGCCGTCGAACTGCGTCGGACAGGCCATGGGGTCGATGAAGTGCGCCGCCACCGGCAGTTCGCCCAGCTCCATGTCTCCACCGAGGACGGTCGGGCCGTCGAGATCGACCTCGCCGTGGATTGGCGCGAGCTCGAACCGGTGAAACTGTCCGTCGGCCCGGTCTTGAGCGTGACTGACGCTGTGGCGAGTAAGGTCGGTGCCTTGTACACCCGTCTCGAGGCACGAGACTTCATCGACGTCGACGCGATCCGTCTCTCTGGGCGATTCACCGATGACCAATTGCTCGCCGCGGTCGCTGAGCGTGATGCCGGCTTCGAACGCACCATGTTCGCCGACCAGCTGCAGCAGATCCGTCGCGTCACGGATGACAGATTCACGGAGTACGGGCACGCGCTCGAGCAGATTGTTGCGTTGAAGCAACGTTTCATGGACTGGGCATCGGAGCTGCGTGGGGAATCCGCCACGAGTTCATCGGGGCTTTCGCCGCTCGTTTGACGACGAAAAGCGCCCTGGCCTCATTTCATTCTGAAATCTTCTATTTCAGTGACTGTGTGTGAAGCTGGGGCGTGTCGTTCATCGTGAAGCGAAAAACCGTGTCCAAACGAATCTCTGTTCCGTCGTCGCTCATCGGGTCCGCCATCTGGACTCTCGTCGCCGTCCAAGCCGGGCTCAGCATCGGATTGGCCTTCAGCGTGCAGTGCGCTGGATGGATCCTCGGCCTCTTCGGCGAACCGTACCCAGACCTCAACGAGGTTGTCACGGCCGTCTACGCGTGTGCTCTTGCGTTCAACTTCGTCCTGGTGGGTTTCATCGGTTGGATGCTCCTGGGCTCGACTGGCGCAACAGAGCGGAGCATTCTGGCGCATCTCAAGCTCGTCTTCGGTTCGCGAACCGCATGGTGGTTCGCTTCGTGGTGGGCCTCAGGGAGCATGACGCTCATGGTTGTCGCTGGCTACGAACGGTACGGCGGCTTCAGTGTGGGTGCATTGGTCGCAACCCCGGTGCTGTCACTCATCACCTTCTGGCCAGCACTCACAGGCCTCGTACGAATCTGGCGCCTCAATCGACGGGAACCGTATTTCGCCGGGCTCTCCGCGAAGGAGTGCCTCAGACTGCAGCCTGCGACCTTCTCCCACCGACCGAACGCGCTCGCCAGACTTGATGCCGTTGCAGACCATGACGAGGCGAACCGGTACGCTCGCCTGGCCAGATCCATGGGACGGAACCGCAGCTATGCATCGGCGTTCATCCTGCTCATCGCGACTGCTGGGTTCGGCTTGGGTCTGACACGAGCACTGGAACCGGCCCTCGCGGCGGTGCCGCTCCTGTCGACCACCCTCACGCTGCTGATGATCGGGCACTGGATGCGCGACAGAGCCGACGCATTCGGGAGATCTGCCGATGAATTCGACCGACTGGCCGAGGATCTCCGCGCCTCAACGGAAGCTCCTCAGAACCGAGGGCGGGTGTGGGCGCGATCACTGACAGGCACACTGGCCGACTGGGCATCCGGCTTCGCCCGGTAGAGGCGCGCAGGAGCAATACTCCTCAGTACAAGAACGGGGCCGACCGCCTGAGCGATCAACCCCGTCCGGGAGTTGCGTCGTGACTAGTGCGCCGTGCGGGTCGCCGTCGTCTCGAGCAGCTCGTCCGCCTTCGCCCCACGGAAGAACCGGGTGCAGTAGAGCATCGCGGCCGCGAGGAAGGCGAACACGCCGAGCGAGACCACACCCCACACGCCGCTGTCGGTCGGCACGCTCTCGTTGATCCCGGTGCGCATGATCGGGGCGACGAAGCCGCCGAGGTTACCGAGCGAGTTGATGAGGCCGATGCCCGCCGCCGCAGCCGTTCCGGTGAGGAACGCCGTCGGGTAGGCCCACGTGATCGGCCCGACCGAGAGGAAGCTCGCCACCGCGATGGTGATGAACAGGATGCCGAGGATCGGCTGGTTGTTCGCGCCCGCCCAGGCCGAGGCCAGGATGAACACGCCGGTGGAGATGTAGAACCACGTGCCCCAGGTGCGGCGCCGGACGACCGTGTTCGCGTTCCGCCCCACGTAGTAGCAGGCGAACAGACCCACGAGCCACGGGATGGCCGCCACGAGACCGACCTGCCAGCCGACGTCCTGGCCGATGAGGTTCGACACCTGCTGCGGGAGGTAGAACGTCGTGCCGTACACCGCGATCTGCAGGCAGAAGTAGATGATGGTGAAGTACCACACCTTCCAACTCGTCATCGCCTTCGCGATACCGGTCGGGCCGTCCGACTGCCGGACGGTGTCCTCGCGTTCCATCGCGGCCGTCAACGAGTCCTTCTCCTGTTGGTCCAGCCACTTCGCCTGTTGCGGCGAGTTGGTGAGGAAGTAGAGCGCGGCGAAACCGGCGAGGACCGCGAGCATGCCCTCGGCGAAGAACATCACCTGCCAGCCGTGCCACGGGGTCAGGGCGTCACCGAAGCTGATGAGGCCACCGCTCAGCGGGGCGCCGAGCATCTGCGAGAAGGGCTGTGCCAGGTAGAAGATCGAGAACATCTGGACGCGGACCTTGTTCGGGAACCACTCCGACAGGAACATGATGACGCCGGGGAAGAGCCCGGCCTCGGTCACGCCGAGCAGGAAGCGCAGGACGATGAACATCGTGTCGTTCGTCGTGAAGGCGAACAGGGCGGCGACGATGCCCCAGGTCACTGCGATGCGGGCGAGCCAGAACCGGGCGCCGAACTTCTTCAGCAGCAGGTTGCTCGGGATCTCGAAGATCGCGTAGCCGATGAAGAAGATGCCGGCGCCGAGGGCGAAGGCACCGTTCGAGATGCCGCGGTCGACGCTGAGCGCCTCCTCGGCGAAGCCGACGTTCGTGCGATCCAGGAACGCGACGAAGTACAGGATGACGAGCATCGGCATGAGGTGCTTCGACGCCTTGCGGATCGCCGACTTCAGCGCCGGATCGTTGGTCGATCCGATCGCCGGCGGATTGGGTGTGGACAAGACACTCTCCTTTGAGATGACTGGTGCGGGTGGGTGCTACTGGCGTTACTGCTGCTGCTGCTGGCGGTGGTCAGGAGACCATCGAGGGGATGATCATCCAGAGGCCGATGCCGACGAAGACGACGCCGAGACCGAGGAAGATCAACCGGGATTTGGTCCACTGACCGGTGAGGTGCTGCATGGTGCTGCTCCGTTCGCTCGTGGTGGGTGTGGTGGATCAGTGCATGTAGAGGCCGCCGTCGACGTTCAGCGTCTGACCGGTGACGAAGCCGGCGTCCTCACTGATGAGGTAGGCGATGGCGGCCGCGATGTCGCGCGGGGTGCCGATGCGCGGCAGGACGCCGTCGGCGGCCATGGCCGTCTTGCGCTCCTCGGTGAGGGTGCCGCCCATGATGTCGGTGTCGATGGGTCCGGGCGAGATGGCGTTGACCGTGATGCCGTCGTGGCCGAGCTCGCGGGCGACGCTGCGGGTGAAGCCGATCACGCCGGCCTTCGCCGCTGAGTAGGCCGTCTTGCTGAAGGTGCCGCCGCCGCGCTGGGCGGAGACGGACGACAGGCTGACGACACGACCGACGCCGTTCGACACCATCGACTCGACCGCACGGCGGGTCGTGTAGTGGACGCCGTTGAGGTTGATGTCGATGACGCGCTGCCACTCGTCGGCGCTCACCTCGAGGTAGGGCACCGGTGAGGCGACGCCCGCGAGGTTCACGAGGGCGACGAGCTGCGGGAGGGACGCTTCGAGTGCGTCGAACGCGGCACGAACCTGCGCCTCGTCGGCGACGTTCGCGCCAGCGCCGGCCGCCTGCACCCCGTGCTGCTCCGCGATCTCGGCGGCGACCGCCTGGGCCGCAGCCTCGTCGAGATCGATGATCCCGATGTTCCAGCCGAGTTCGGCGAGGTGATGGGCTGAGGCGCGACCGATGCCGCGCGGGGAGGCTGCGCCGGTGAGGACGACGGTCTTGGATTCGGGGAAGGTGGTGGCGGTCATGGCCGGCCTTTCTGCGTGGGAGTGGTGACGTCGGTGTCCGATCGAGTCGGACGTTGCGTTCGGTCGGCGCCGCGCTCAGTTGATGGGTGCGGGGCCGAGCTCGTCCATGAGCCGCTTGATCGCGACGTACGCCTTGTTGCGGTAGGCGATCAGCTCGGGGGTGCGGTCGGCCGGGACGTCGAGGTAGCCGGCACCCGACTTGGTGCCGAACTTGCCGGCCTCGACGAGTTCCTTGAGGGAGTCCGGTGTGGCGAACCGCTCGGGCCACCGGGTCTGGAGCGAGGCGTAGCAGAACGAGTACACGTCGAGTCCGGCCATGTCGGCGATCGCGAAGGGACCGAAGACGGGGAGCCGGAAGCCGAAGGTGGTGCGGACGATCGTGTCGATGTCCTCGGGCGTCGCGACGCCCTCCTCGACGAGCTGCGTCGCCTCGTGGAACAGCGCGTACTGCAGGCGGTTCAGCACGAAGCCGGTGGCGTCCTTGACGCGGGCGGTCTCCTTGCCGGTCGCCGCGACGATCTCCTCGACGGTGGCGATCGCCGCATCGGCTGTGGTCTCGTGCGGGATGAGTTCGACGCCGGGGATGAACGGGGCAGGGTTCGAGAAGTGGACGCCGAGGAACCGCTCCGGGTTCGTGACGGCCTCGGCGAGTGAACCGATGAGGATGGTCGAGGTGTTCGAGCCGATGATGGCGTCGGGTGAGGCTGCGGCGCTGATGCGACGGAGGGTCTCGTGCTTGATCTCGATCTTCTCGGGGACGGCCTCCTCGATGAAGTCGGCTCCGGTGACCGCCTCCTCGATGGACGCGGCGGGCGAGACGTTGGCGCGGATCCGCTCCACGGCGTCGGCCGGGAAGAGTCCGTCGGCGACGAACTGCTCGGCCTCGGCGATGAGGCGGTCGTAGTTCTTGCGCGCGATCTCCTCGGAGATGTCGGCGATGCGGACGGTGGCGCCGGACAGCGCGAGCACCTGGGCGATGCCGCCGCCCATGTACCCCGATCCGACGACGGCGATGGTGTGTGTGGTCATGATGAGGCTCTCCTGTGGTCGTCTGGATCAGGCCTGCGGCAGCAGGGTCCTGATGTACTTCTGGTTGGTGGAGCACATGCCGAGGCTGTCGCCGCCGTAGTGCTCGGCCAGGATGATGCCGTTGAAGCCGAGCTCGACGGCGTCGCGGAAGACCTGGCGGTAGTTGATGAGCCCGGCCTCCATGGTGGAGGGCACGGACGTCGCCCAGCTGCCGTCGGCCGCCTCGTCGCGGGTGTAGTTCTTCACGTGCATGTAGTTGGCGTAGGGCAGGGTCTTGGCGAACAGCTCGCGCCAGTCCTCCACCGGGCGGTGCAGGCGGATGAGGTTCGCGACGTCGGGGTTCAGGCCGACGTTGTCGAGCCCGACCTCCTCCACGAACCGGACCGCGCTGTCGGCGGTGCCGAGGTAGGTGTCCTCGTAGAGCTCGAGTGCGAGCGGCAGGCCGACTTCGGCCGCGTGCTTGCCGAGCTCACGGATGCGACTGACGGCGACGTTCCAGACCTCGGGGTCGTCGGGGTCCTTCGGGCCCTGCGCGGTCCAGAACCACAGCGCCTTGCGCTGCGCGTCGTTGAACGGTTGGTGCAGGCCGGTGGAGAAGACCTGCATCCCCCACTCCGCCGCGGCGTCGATCGTGCGGTGCGCGTACTCGAGGTTGCGCTCCTCGTGGCCCGGCATGATCACGCTCTGCCGCTGCAGGTGGACGGACGGGACGCCGACGCCGTGCGACTTCGCGATGGCGAGGAACTCGTCGCGACGGGACGGTTCGAGGTCGGCGGGCCGGACATGGCTGTCGGGCAGTTCGGCGAGGGTGAAACCGACGCCGGCGACCTGCGCGAAGAGGTCGTCCCACGCTTCGGGTTCCGCGTCGTGCAGGGAGACGCCGTTGCGGTCGACGGGTGGGATGCCGTGCAGGCAGGTGGCGATGGGCCAGGTTTCGGCGGTCCATCGGGGGGTCGACGCGGTCGCGGTCGTATCCGTCATGATGCTCCATTGCGCTCAGGGACTGCTCGGGGCTGGTGCTCCCGGTCAAAAAGATCCTATAGGAAATAGTAAAGCGTTTCCACGAATGCGCAAGGGCACTTCGACAGGCTCAGTGACCGGCGGAGGGAGAGTCACTCCTCCAGAGGCCGAGCGCGCCCCGTCACGAGCACTCCGGTCACCGAGCCTGTCGAGGTGCGGCGTCGGGGCTCAGTCGCCGAGGATGCCCCAGTCCTCGTCGTCCGCGTCGGTGATGCCACCCGCGATGAAGGCCTCGCCGGCCTCGGTGGCGCGATCGCGCACGCCGACCAGCAGCTCTTCGAACGAACCGGCCGACAGGAACCGCATCTGGTCGATCTCGCTCACCGGCGCGATGCCCGCCAGCTGCCAGGACGACTCCAGCGGGTCGTCGGCGAGCTCCACGACCGAGGCCCACTGCTGCTCACTGAACTCGCTGGCCACCGCGAGCGAACGCCGCACCGCCGCCTCGGTCTCATCCCGCAACGGCTCCCAGCGATCGTCCCACTCCAGGTCGTCGAGCGTTCGGATCTCCGCGCGTGGATATGGGTCGTCCGGCAGCCAGTCGGTCACCTCGAAGCGCTGACCGCCCTCGGCGATCACCGCGACGAAGCCCTCGCCGCCGTCGACCTCGACGATCTCCGCCACGGTCCCGGTGCGGAAGCGGTGCTCACCGCCTCCCGTCTCACGGCCGCGCTCGATGAGCACGACGCCGAACGCCGGGTCCTCGGCTTCGAGCAGGTGCGCCAACATGGTGAGGTAGCGCTCCTCGAAGAGCCGCAGGGCGAGCGGCATGTGTGGGAACAGCACGGAGCCGAGTGGGAACATCGGCAGCTCGAGGACCGGGAGGCCGGATGCCCACGGCTCGGCACTGAAGGAGTCGGTCATGTCAGTCCCCCTCCGCCTCGCGGGCCCGAACGACGATCACCCGGCCGATCGTCCACCCGAATCGTGCTGCGATCATAGCCGCCGGACACCGGAGGCCACTCAGGCGGCGAGGACGGCACGCAGCGCCTGATCGAACCGGATCGCGCGATCGACCTCGACCGCCGTCTCGTAGTCGGTTCCGCGCAGGGCGACGTGCAGTGGCCAGTCCACGTCGATGAACCCGACGCGCCGGTCGCCCACGAAGACGCCGAAGCGGTCTGCCGTGAGCTGCTCCACCCACGCACGGCGGAGTTCAGACGTCTCGCTACCGGTGGAGCCCATGGAACGACCTCTCTCGGCGGGTGCGACGACCGGGTCCGGACAACCGTCGAAGTATCTCGGCTGTCTAGCTATCTCCGCCGTGCTTCATCATGACAGCACGGCCGTGGGATGGACAACTCCCCTATCCGTCAGACGAAACGAGCACGAGGCGGTGGCATCGTTGCGAGATCGTGCCGTGATGGTCCGCGGATCCTCAGGAACCGTCCGTAGGATGCTGATCGTGGGGTGGAAGTGGCCGTGGGGACGCAAGCGCATCGTCGATGCGCCGGTCGATGCCGGGTCCGACCCCTACCTCCAGTACCTCGAGTGGGTCCGCCTCGGCAAACCGTCGCTCGCGTCACCCGACGATCCACCGCTGCAGTTCGACCCGCGATTCGCGCCACGACTGGCCTCTGACGCCGTCAACTCCTCGCGCGCCGACGGCGTCTGAGCCTGCCGGTCTGAGCCCGCCGGTCCATGCACGGCACAGCGCCCGACACCGAGGTGACGGGCGCTGCGAAGGTACTTACGCGGTGGCCTGCTCCGCGACCTCGGCGCGGCGCGGGAGCTTCCAGCCCGGGCGCACGAAGTGGCAGGTGTAGCCCCACGGGATGCGCTCCAGGTAGTCCTGGTGCTCCGGCTCGGCCTCCCAGAATTCGGAGACCGGCTCGACCTCGGTGACGACCTTGCCGGGCCAAAGCCCTGAGGCGTCGACGTCGGCGATCGTGTCGCGCGCGACGCGTTCCTGCTCGGGCGAGGTGAAGAAGATCGCCGAGCGGTAGCTCAGGCCGACGTCGTTGCCCTGGCGGTTCTTCGTCGACGGGTCGTGGATCTGGAAGAAGAACTCCAACAGCTCGCGGAAGGACAGCTTGCTCGGGTCGAAGACGACCTCGAGGGCCTCCGCGTGGGTGCCATGGTTGCGGTAGGTCGCGTTGGCGACATCGCCACCGCTGTAGCCCACGCGCGTCGACTTCACGCCCGGCATCTTCCGGACGAGGTCTTCCATGCCCCAGAAGCATCCGCCGGCCAGCACCGCGCGCTCGGTCGTCGTGCTCTGCTCGTCTGCTGCACTCATCGTGACTCCTCCTTCGTGCCGAGCACCGTGCGGGGTCCCCGCGTGCTCCGGTCTTCGGCTCCATGGTATGCAACAGCGTCCGCTTCCGGACTGTTCCGGGCGGGGCTTGCACTCAGCGGTCGCACAGGTGCGAGGACGCGACAGCGAAGCTCAGACGGGCCGCTTGCGGCGGAGTTGCTTGATCGACTCATGGATCTCCGGGGCCAGCACCACGGCGCCGGACCGCTCCGACTGCTCGAGGGTGACGGCCTGCGCCTCGTCCGCCGCGGCGAACCAGGAGGCGATGGTCACGCCGTGGCCGGGCTGTCGGACGATCTCGATCGGGTCGCCCGCCTGCACCGTCCCGCTCTTGACCACCTTGAGGTAGGCGCCGGGCCGTGCGGCGTCGGCGAAGCGCTTCACCCACCGTGGCTCGCCCAGGCGCCGCTGGAAGGTGCCGCACGGGGTGCGCGGACAGGTCACCTCGACGACGAGGGTGTCGCCGATCCGCCAGCGTTCACCGATCTCGGCACCGTTCACGTCGAGCCCCTGCGTACGGAGGTTCTCCCCGAACAGGCCCGGCGTGATCTCCCGACCGAGCTCGCCCTCCCAGAACCGCGCGTCCTCCTCGGCGTAGGCGTAGAGCGCCTTCGTCAGGCCGCCGTGGTGTTTGCGATCGGCCTGCACGTCGCCGTACAGCCCCATCGGCCGCACGTGCAGCGGCTCGTCGACCGGGCGCTTGTCGATCGCGGTGACACCGATCGACCCGTCGTCCGCCCGGAGGGCTTCGACGCGACAGAGGGCGAGGAGTTCAGACATGTGACCAGTCTGCCGTGTCGTCCGCGACCGTCCGGACGACGGGGCCGGTGCGGCTCAGGCGGAGTGGCACAGTGGATCAGCTCAGGCGGACTCGCGGACGACGAGCGAGACACCCACCGAGCGTCGGACGGACGGCCCCGAGAGCGGGAGCGTGCCGGACATCATGCCGTCGAGCAACTCCAGGCTGTGCCGGGCGATGTCACCCTTGTCGACGGCGACGCTCGTCAGCTCAGGGGTGACGAAGCGACCGAGGTCGAGTCCGTCGATGCCGATGACGGCGACGTCCTCCGGCACGCCGACCCCGGCACGGGCGAGGCCCTTGAGCACGCCGACCGCCATGACGTCGTTGAAGACGAGTACGGCGTCGACGTCGGGCATCGCGGCGCGGCAACGCAGGGCGGCCGAGACCCCGCCCTGGTGGGTGTCCTCCGCCCAGGTCTCCGACGCCTCCGACCACGGCAGGCCGTGCTCGTCGAGGAACGCCCGGTACGCGAGACGCCGTCCGGACGGTTCCGCCGAGGCGTCGATCATCGCGATCGATCGGCGCCCGGTCGCGACGAAGTGGGCGAGCGCCTGTCGGATGCCGTCCTCGAAGTCGATGTCGACGCCCGCCACCTGCAGCGCGGGCTGCGCGTCGGACGGGTCCGCTCCGGCCTCGGACTCCTCTGGCCGATGGTCACCGAGGGAGACGAACGGGATGGTGGCGAAGGCGCCCTGGAGTGCTCCGTGGTCGGCGCCGTTGCGCCCGACGACCGCATCGACCTGCCGCGCGAGTTCGGCGAGCTGCGCACGTTCCGCGTCGGGGAGGTCCGGTCCACGATCCGCGGCGGCGGGCCGGTCGCCCGAGGCGTTCGCCGCTCCCCCGACCTCGGCGACCAACACGGTCCATCCCCGCTCGGCCGCCTGCTGCACGAGGGCGGCCGCGAGCTCCGGGTAGTAGGGGTTCCGCAGGTCGTCGACGACCAGTCCGAGCGTCGTCGTCCGGCCGCTCACCAGGTGCTGCGCGGCGCGGTTCGGCCGGTAGTTGAGCGAGGCTGCGACCTCGACGACCCGTTGCCTGGTGGCGTCGCTGACGTCGCGCATCCCGTTGAGCGCTCGGGTCACGGTCTGGCGGGAGACACCGGCGACCCGGGCGACGTCGATGATCGTCGCTCGCGCTGGGGCGTGATCGTCGCGGGGCCTGGTCATGGTCACATCGTACTGATACGCTCACACCGTGAACGTTCACGGAGACGTTCACCACAGACCATCGCACCGCCGATCAACGTTGAGGAGCACCACCATATGGAACACGTCGCCTGGGGCATCATCGGACCCGGAACGATCGCCGAACGGTTCGCGACCGAGCTGCACGCGAGTCGCACCGGTCGACTCGCCGCCGTCGCCAGTCGTGACGCGTCGCGTGCCGAGGAGTTCGGCGAGCGCTTCGGGGACGGCACGGCTCCCGTCCGCGGGTACGGCTCCGTCGCCGAGTTGCTGGCCGACCCCGGCGTCGACGCGGTCTACATCGCGACCCCGCACACGGAACACGTCCGGCTGGTGATCGAAGCGGCGGAAGCGGGCAAGCACATCGTCAGCGAGAAGCCGCTCTCGGTCAACCGCGCCGGTGCGATGCTCGCGATCGAGGCCACCCGTCGTGCCGGCGTGTACCTCGCCGAGGCGTTCATGTACCGCTTCCACCCGCAGACCGCCAAGCTCGTCGAACTCGTGTCGTCCGGGGCCGTCGGCGAGGTCGAGCACATCGAGGCGTCGTTCGCGTTCGCCGCGGACCTCCCGGCCGAGCACCGACTCATGAACCCGGAGCTGGCGGGCGGCGGGATCCTCGACGTCGGTGGCTACCCGGTCTCCATCGCGAGGCTCGTCGCCGGTGCCGCCGTGGGTGCACCGTTCGCCGACCCGACGGAGGTCACCGGGAACGGCACCATCGGCTCGACCGGCGTCGACGAGTGGGCCAGCGCGTCGCTCGTGTTCCCGTCAGGCATCACGGCGCACGTCACGAGCGGCGTGCGCATGCAGGACGACAACCGCGTCGTCGTCACGGGTTCGACGGGCCAGATCATCGTGTCCGACCCGTGGTTGCCGTCGGTCGAGGACGGGTCGACGATCGAGGTCCGCACCATCTCGGGCACGGAGTCGATCCACATCCCCGGGGCGCCGCAGTACGCGATCCAGGCCGACGCGGTCGCTGCGTTCGCCGAGGCCGGTCAGGCACCGCAGATGCGCTGGGCGGACTCGCTCGGCAACGCGGCGACCCTCGACCGCTGGCGCGAGGCGGTCGGCCTCGAGTACCCGTTCGAGTCGATCGACACCGACATCCCGACCGGTTCCGGCCGGCCGCTCGCCGTGCGCGCCGAACTCCCGATGCCGACCGGCCGCATCGCGGGCATCGACCACGACATCTCCCGGCTCGTGATGGGTGTCGACAACCAGCAGACCCTGTCGCACGCGTCGGCGATGTTCGACGACTTCTTCGAGCGCGGCGGCAACGCCTTCGACACGGCCTGGCTGTACGGCGACGGCCTGCAGGAGCAGCTGCTCGGACGCTGGCTCGTCAACCGTGGCCTCCGGGACGACGTCGTGGTGATCGGCAAGGGTGCGCACACGCCGTTCTGCGACCCGGAGTCGATCTCGCGTCAGCTGTTCGAGAGCCTCGACCGGCTGGGCACCGACCACCTCGACCTGTACCTGATGCACCGCGACAACGTCGAGGTGCCGGTGGGCGAGTTCGTCGACGTGCTGAACGAGCACGCCGAGGCCGGTCGAATCCGTGCGTTCGGTGGCTCCAACTGGTCGATCGAGCGGTTCGAGGCGGCGAACGCCTATGCGGCGGCGAACGGGAAGCGGGGCTTCGCGGCGCTGAGCAACCACTTCGGTCTCGCCCGCGCACTCGACGTACCGTGGGCCGGGTGCGTGGAGGTGACGGACCCGACGAGCCGCGCGTGGCTCGAGGAGACGAAGACGCCGCTGCTGCCGTGGTCGTCGCAGGCGCGCGGCTTCTTCACCGGGCGTGCCGAACCCGAGGATCTGTCGGACCCGGATCTCGTGCGCTGCTACTACAGCGACGACAACTTCGAGCGCTTGGCCCGTGCCCGTCAGCTCGGCACCGAGCTGGGTGTCGCGCCGACCGCGATCGCCCTGGCCTACGTGCTGGCGCAGGACTTCCCGACCTTCGCCCTCATCGGGCCGCGGTCCATCGAGGAGACGCGTTCGTCGACCGACGCCCTGTCCCTGAAGCTGACCCCAGAGCAGGTCGCCTGGCTCGACCTCCGAGTCTGATCCGTCCCTTCGGGTGATGCCAGCGCGGTGCGCTGACGTCACCGCGGGGCATGGGCGTGAGCGCGGGTCTCCAGAGACCCGCGCTCACGCGTGTGGGGCGCGCCCACGCCGAGTCGCTCCTCCTCGCGTCAGCGCACCGCGCTGGTCCGAGCGCGGGGTGAGGCCCGCTCAGGGGGACCCGATGCCAGCGCGGTGCGCTGGGCCTCGCCGCGGGTCATGTGCGTGAGCGCGGGTCTCCAGAGACCCGCGCTCACGCCTATGGGGTGCGCTCGCGTCAGCGCACCGCGCTGGCGCAACCACACCACTACAGCGAGGGTCGGGTGGGCGTCACGTGAGGGGTTTGCGGGACCGGTCGCGCGCCAGGAGGACGCCGAGGAGCAGGATCAGGATCAGGACGACACCACGGGCGAGGCCCTGCCAGTAGAAGGACAGCCCGATGAGGTTCATCCCGTTCGTCAGCAGCGCGAAGATGAGCACACCGACGAGCGTCCCGAAGAGGTTCGGCCGCCCGGTCCGACTCAGCGTCGTCCCGATGAACACCGCCCCGATGGAGTCGAGCACGTAGAGCTGGCCGCTGTTGGCGACGAAGCCCTGGCTCCGCGAGGCCAGGATCAGCCCGGCGATGGCCGCGATCCCGGCGGCGAAGATGAACGCCGTCGCCATCGACGTCCCAGCCAACCGCCCGGAGATCCGGGTCGCCGTCGGCTGCTCCCCCGCCGCGGTCAGCACCCGACCCCAGCGACTCCGTTCGAGCGCAGCCCAGACGATGATCAGCACGAGCACGGCGACGACGATCGGTGCGGCGACGCCGAGCACGGTGCCGGCACCCAACCACGCGAACTCGTCCGGCACGCTGCTCCGCGACAGATAGATGGGCGACCCGCCGTCGGTCGCGACCTGCTGCACGCCACCACCGATGAACCAGACGCTCAGCGTCGCGAGGAACGGTCGGATGCGGAGCACCACGATGAGGAACGCGTTCACGGCCCCGACGAGCAGACCGACGACCAGACCACCGACGATCGCCACCCATGCCACGTAGTCGTCGGCCAGGAGCGCCGACGCGGTGAGCGCCGCGAGGTCGATGGCGACACCGATCGAGAGGTCGATTCCACCGGCGCGGACGACGACCGTCATCGCGACGGCCGCGAGGAGGAGCAGCGCGTTCTGGTTGAGCACCCCGAGCAGGTTGTCGGCGGTCAGGAACGACGGCGACAGCACCGCGAACACGATGAGCAACACCGCCAGCACGGCGGGGGCGAGCGCCTGCGGGACCGCGGCACCGAGGCCACGGACCGTCAGCCTCGAGAGCGGGCCGCCGGGACGCTGGTCATCACCGCCTCCCGGTCCAGCCGATCCGGCGTTCGGGACGGAGACGCCGGTGGTGGCGCAGGATTGCGTGCGCGTGTCGACACTCATCGCTTGACGCTCCGTTCGCGGATCGCGGCGACCGCGAGGACCAGCAGGATCAGCACACCCTTGGTGATGCCGATCCACTGGCTCGGGACGCCGAGCTGACTGAAGCCGTTGGTGAGGATCGCGACGAACACGGCACTGAACAGGGTCCCCGTGATCGTGACGACCAGCCGACGGGAGAACGCGATGGACAGGAATGTCGCGAGGAGGATGTCGATGAGCGACTGCTCGCCGATCCCCGGCAGGGCAGCGGACAACCGACTGGTCATGAGGACGCCAGCGATCCCCGCGAGGACCGCCGCGAGGACGTAGCTGACGACGATGTGGCGGTTGACGTCGATCCCGGCCACCCGCGCGGCCGTCGGGTTCTGCCCGACCGCGGCGTTCTTCACGCCCCAGCTGGTCCGCCCGGTGGCGAAGGCGGCGACCGCGAAGACGACGAGCAGCACGACGACCGCGGCAGGGACACCGACGACATGTCCGCCCCGCAACCAGACCAGCCCGGCGTCGGAGACGGGCACCTTGACGTTGTTCGTGATGACGATCGTGAGACTCGTGACGATGCTCATCATCGCGAGGGTGACGAGGAGCGGGCGGATCCCGGCGACGACGACGAGACCGTTCACGAGCCCGATGACCGCCGTGGCTCCGAGCCCGATGAGCAGCGCGAGCGGCAGACCGAGCTCGGCCTGCAGGAGCACCGCGACGAGCGCGCCGGAGAAGCCGAGGACGGCGCCGATGGAGAGGTCGATGCCGCCGCGGACGACGTCCTCACCACCCGTGACGACGACGATGGACAGGCCGAAGGCCGCGATCGCGTAGACCGCGGACTGGGTGAGGATCGTCGCGAGGTTGGCCGGGTCGAGGAAGCCGGGCGAGGCGACCGCGAAGACGACGACCTCGATGACGACGATCGCGTAGCCGATGAGTCCCAACCGGGAGACCGGACGACGCTTCGTCGTGGACTCGGCCGCGGCCGACGGCGCCTGGCCGGGGACGACGGGTGGAGCGGAGAGGGCGGTCATGCGGAGGCTCCTCGGGTGGGTGACGGCTCGGTCTCGGAGCCGGTCGAGGCGTCGGCGGACGACGAGGCGGCGCCCGTCGACCAGGCGAGGATCGTGTCGGCGGTCGCCTGCGATCGGGGCAGCTCGGTCCGGATCGTCCCGCGGTACAGCACGAGGACGCGGTCGGCGAGCCCGATCAGTTCCTCGAGGTCGACGCTCACGAGCAGGACGCCGGCGCCCTGCGCGACGAGCGCGTCGATCTCCGCGTAGATCTGCTGACGCGACCCGATGTCGACGCCGGAGGTCGGCTGGTCGAGCACGAACACGGTCGACCCGGCCGCGAGCCACCGACCGAGCACGACCTTCTGCTGGTTGCCGCCGGAGAGGCTCCCGGCCACCGCGGTGTCGTTCGCGGGCCGGACGTCGAGTCTCGTGACGAGGTCTGCGGCGATCTCCCGCTCGCGTCGACCCCGCAGGATCCCGCCGAGCCCGGTGATGCGGTCGAGCGCGGCGAGCGTGAGGTTCTCGCGGACGGACTGACGGTTCAGGATGCCGTCGCGGTGGCGGTTCGCCGGGACGTACGCCCCGCCCGCCCGGACGAAGGCGCGCGGCGAGCGGATCGTCGCCCGGCCGAGCCGCACGGTTCCGCCGTGCGCACGCAAGCCGGTGACCGCGTCGGCCAGCTCCTCGAGGCCCGAGCCGACGAGGCCCGTGACGCCCACGATCTCGCCCGGACGGACGGCGATCGAGACGCCGTGCAGGCGTTCGGGGACCGTCAGTCCGTCGATCGCGAGCGCCGGTTCGGCGCCGGCGTCGGCGACGATCCGTTCGCGGTCGCCGAACTCCTCGACGCTCCGCCCCACCATGAGCTGGACGATGGCGTCGAGGGTCGCCTCGGGATCGGCGAGGTCGAGGGCACCGACGCGCTCACCGTTGCGGAGCACGACGACGCGGGACGCGATGTCGCGCACCTCCTGCAGGTAGTGCGAGATGTAGATGACGGCGACGCCCTGGCTCTGCAGGGTCCGGACGGTGCGGAACAGTCGCTCGACGTCGCCGGCGGCGAGCGGCGCGGTGGGTTCGTCGAGCACGAGGACCCGTGGGCGCGTGATCGTCGCGATCGCGAGCTGCAGGAGTTGCTGCTCGGCGACGCTCAGCTCGTCGACGAGGGTCTTGCCCGGTACGTCGAGCCCGACGAGGTCGAGCAGCTCCCGCTCGGCGCGGCGGTCGAGCTGCCGGCCGGTGAGGAACGCGGTGCGCGAGCCGAGGAAGAGCTGCTCCGCGACCGTGAGTCGACCGGCCAGGTGGCGGTCCTGGTGGATGACGCGGACACCGAGGCGTTCGGCGTCACCCGGGTTGCGGATGACGACCGGTTCGCCGTCGATCTCGATGGTGCCCTCGCTCGCCGTGTAGAGGCCGGTGAGGATCTTGATGAGTGTCGACTTGCCCGCGCCGTTCTCGCCGACGAGTGCGACGACCTCGCCGGGGTGCACCTCGAGGTCGACGTCGTCCAGCACCCGGACGCCGCCGAAGTCCTTCGCGATGCCACGCATGCTCACGGCGGGAGCTGAGGCTTCGGTCGTGGCGGCACCGGTCAGACCGCCCAGCGAGCGCTGGGCGGTCTGACCGTCGATCGAGGTGTCGTGCGTCATTCCAGGCCGAGTCGCTTGCGCTCGTCGGCGACGTTCGCCTTGTCGATGAACACGGCGTCGAGGTAGGTGCTCAGCGGTACCTCGTCCTGCTTGCCACCGAGGTACAGGGCGACGTTGTTCGCGCTCGTCGTCCCGAACAGGGTCGGCTGCTGCGCGACCGTGAACTGGTACACCGAGTCGGGGTCCTGGATCAGGTCGAGCGCTCCGGGCTCGGCGTCGACGCCGTAGACCTTGATCTCATCGCGGCCCGCCGCGTCGATGGCCTGCGAGGCTCCGATCGCGGGGAGGTCCCAGCACGACCACACGGCCGAGATCTCGCCCTTGGGGTAGCGGGTGAGCGCGTCGTTCGTCTTCTGCTTGGCGTCCTCGATGGTGCCCTCGTAGATGTCCTGCAGCTCGGGCTCGATGATCTCGATGTTCGGGTAGTTCTTCAGCACGAGCTTGAACTCGTCGTAACGGATCTGGCAGGGGGTGACGTCGTAGAAGCCGTTGAAGACGAGCACCTTGCCCTTCCCGCCGATGTCCTCGGCGAGCGTGCGGGCGAGGGTGGAGCCGATCTGCCAGTTGTCCGAACCGATGTTGTTCACCGAGTTCTCGCTGGCGTGGTCGATCGTGAAGACCGGGATACCGGCGTCCTTCGCCTGCTGCAACGCCGGGGCGAGGGTGGTCGCGTCGCCGAGGATGACGACGATCGCGTCGACCTTCTGCGAGACGAGGTTCTCGACGTTGGCCAGGTGCTTGTCGTCCTGTGCGTCGGCCTGGGTGGCGACGACCTTGGCGCCGAGCTCCTCCAGGCGGTCCTGCACGCCCTGGTAGGTGAGGCGGCCGAAGTCTCGGACGACGTCCTTGGCGGCGACGCCGACGGTCTTGCCCTCGAGCGAGGGGACGTCGACGTCGGAGGCGGCGGAGCTGGCAGCGGCGCCGCTCGTCGACTCGCTGGACGAGGACTGCTTGAGGGAACAGCCGGTGGCGAGGCCGGCCACGACGGCCAGGGTGACAAGAGACAGCGCGAGGCGCGATCGACGACGCATGGGGACTCCAGATGACGGTGGGGTGCGGGACGGTGCAGGGGGTGGTGGGGCGTGCCGGCGTCCGCTGTCGGTGCGGTCGGGGCGCACCGGGACGTCGGGTTGCAGCAACAGTAGGGAGTGATCGGACGGGCCGCGAGAGGGCGCTCAACCTGACGTAACACAAGGTGCCCGGTGTCGGCGGTGCGTGGAGGCAGGTCGGGGCGCGGCCCGCGGAAACGTCGGATGTATCATGGCGCGAGGCGGTGTTCCACGTGACCGTCTCGCTCGAGCAGGGGGTCGCATGGCAGTCACGGACGAGGCGATCGCGCGGATCCAGGCGATGATCGTCGCCGGCGACCTCACCCCCGGTCAGCGCCTCCCTCCGGAGAAGGAGCTCAGCGAGACCCTGGGACTCTCCCGCAGCTCCCTCCGCGAGGCGGTGAAGGCGTTGGAGCTCATCCGCGTGCTCGACGTCCGTCGCGGCGACGGCACCTACGTCACGACGCTGGAGCCGAGTCTGTTGCACGAGGCGATGTCGTTCGTCATCGACATGCACGCCGACGCCTCCCTCATCGAGATGTTCGAGGTGCGCCGCATCCTCGAACCCTCCGCGTCGGTGATGGCGATCCAGCACCTCGACGACGAGCGGATCGCCGAGCTGCGCAGCATGGTCGACGAGGTCGACGAGTCCACGACGGTCGAGGACCTCGTCGCGCACGACCTGCAGTTCCACGCCCGCGTGATCGAGCTGAGTGGCAACGCCTACCTCGCGAGTCTGCTCGCCGCCCTCGGCAGCAAGACGGTCCGGGCCCGCATCTGGCGCGGCCTCACCGAGGAGAAGGCCGTCGCCCGCACCCTGCAGGAGCACCACGCGATCGTCGACGCCCTCGAGAAGCGCGACACCGAACTCACCCGTGCTCTTGTGACGGTCCATGTCTCCGGCGTCGAAAGCTGGCTCCGCCGCTCGATGTAGTCCCCTCCCCCTGCCCGTGAACTGTCACGTGCTGCTCGTCCGGGCCGCTCGGACTGGCCGTTGGTGACAGTTCGCGGGCAGGTAGCGTGAGGGGATGGACGGCACGATCGACACCCGCGCGCTCATCGACCCCATCGACCGTGACGCCATGGCGAAAGCGCCCTCGTTCCATCGCGCGCCGTCCGCCCGGCTGTTCATCGGCCTGCTCGCGGCGATCGTCGTGGTCACCGTCGCCGGGTTCGTCTTGTTGGGAACGCTGCCCTCGCCCTCTCGAGGCGGCTCCGGCCCGACGCCGCTGCTCGGGATCGGGCTCCTCGCGGCCGCCGCCGTCGCGGTGTTCGCAGTCCTCTCCTGGCGTACGAGGCGCATCAAGCGCTTCCGCCTCTCCCGATTCGCCGCGGCCAACGGGATGACCTACACCGCAGACCTCAGCTACCCTCCGTTCCCCGGCATGATCTTCGGGATCGGATCGTCGCGGCAGTCGACCGACGTGCTGCGGGGTGGTCGTCCCCGCGCCGTGGAGTTCGGCAACTACCGGTACACGGTCCGTCACGGGAAGAGTTCGACGACCCACCACTGGGGATACGTCGCGGTGAAGCTCGACGTCCCCCTGCCGAACATCGTGCTCGATGCGATCGGCAACAACGGGTTCGGCTCGAACCTCCCGGCAGCGTTTCAACGGGCCCAGCGACTCTCCCTGGAAGGCGACTTCGACCGGCACTTCACGCTCTACTGCCCCGAAGGCTACGAACGCGACGCGCTCTACCTGTTCACGCCGGACATCATGGCGAGGTTCATCGACCACGCCGCCGAGCTCGACGTGGAGATCATCGACGACTGGCTGTTCCTCTACACGAAACGGGAGGTGTCGACCCTCGATCCCGACACCTGGGCCTGGCTGTTCGGCATCGTCGACGCGCTGATGACGAAGTTGGACCAGTGGGCTCGGTGGCGGGACGACCGCTTGCAGCCGCAGACGTCCGGAGCTCCGGAGCACCCGCTTGCACCCGGCGCTCAGGCCGGCCCACCCGCGATCGGGCTGCTCACCCCGCCGCCGGGTGTCGCTTCATCCGGCCGCAGGTTGCGACGATCCGGGAGGTGGATCCCCGTCGCCTTCGTCGTCGGAACGCTGATCGTCTGGATCGTCACACGCATGAACTGACCCTCCCTTGCCCGCGAACTGTCACGTGCTGCCAGTCCGGGCCGCCCCGACGAGCTGTTGGTGACAGTTCGCGGGCAGGGGTGGGGTGTTGGGAACGTCTGGTGATCGGGAGACGAGGACGGAACAGGCCGGTTGATGGGATGGCCAGGTGACCGACACCGGTCGCCCGTCAGAAAGGACCACCCATGCGCCGACCCACAGCCATCGGCTTCGCCGTCCCCGTCCTCGCCCTCATGCTCGGGCTCACCGCCTGCTCCGGATCCGCGGAGGCCCCGTCGAGTGGTGCATCGCCCTCGACCGCCGATTCGTACGCCGAGGCGTTCGACGACTACACGATCTCCCTCGCCGGCTGCCTGCGTGACCAGGGGTTCGACGTCCCGGACCCGGAACCCGGTACCGCGATCACCCTCGACGGTGGCGAGGCGATGAACACGGCCTACGACGCCTGCGCCGATGAACTCGGCCCGCCGCCGGTGAACCCCGACCAGCCCAGCAAGGCTGAGATCTCCGACGAGCTCCGGCTCCGCGCCCAGTGCCTGCGTGACCAGGGGTTCGACGTCCCGGACCCCGATGCGAACGGAGCGTGGGACCTGCCGGAGGACCTGTTCGATGAGGCCAGGGCCTGCGCCGTGCAGTGACCGGCACACCAGCCTGAGCGGCCGACCGATCCCGTGATCGGTCGGCCGTTCCATCGTTCCAGGTTCCCTCGTTCCGCGGTCAGGCTCCGGCCTGGTCGGCGTCGTGAGCCGGCAACAGCACCGTCGCCTCGAGCCCGCCCGCCGGCAGCGGTGCGAGCCGCAGCGACCCACCGTGCAGCTCGACGATGCGGGCACCCAGGGTCAGCCCGAGACCGTTCCCCCGATCGCGACCGGCAGCCCGCGCCATCCGCGCGTCCCGCCGGTCGAAGGGCTCCACGAACCGCGCCACCTCGGCCTCGTCGAGCAGCGGCCCCGAGTTGCTGACCACGACGACGGCGCGTCCCGGCGCCTGCGGGTCGGGTCCGACCCACACCGAAACCCACCCGTCCGGGCCGCTGTTGTATCGCACGGCGTTCGACAGCAGGTTCGTGAACAGCTGTTGGAGGAGCACGCGGTTACCGCGCACGGATGCGCTCCGGACGGTCGACGAGATCGTGACCCCGGCGTCCGCGGCCTCCGGCGAGATGAGCTGCGACGCGTCGCGGGCCGCCGCCGCCAAGTCGACGGGCGAGGTGACGAGTGGTCGGCGGTCGAGCTGGTTCAGCTGCAGGAGCGCCTCGACGATCGCGATCCCCCGCTCGTTCGTCTCGTGCAGCCGCCGCAACGCTCGGTCGACGTCACGGCCCTCCGGGTCGGCCTGGGCGACCTCGATGAGCATCTTCATCGTCGCGAGCGGTGTCCGCAGTTCGTGCGAGGCGTTGGCCGCGAACCGTTTCTGCGTCAGGAACGACTGCTCGAGGCGTGCGAGCATGTCGTCGAAGCGGTCGGCGAGCTCGCGGAACTCGTCGCGGCGACCCGTCATCGCGATGCGGTGGTCGAGCGAGCCCTCCGCCGCCGCGCGAACGGCCGCGTTGAGGTCCCGCAGCGGCCGCAGCACCCGTCCGGCCACGATCCAGCCGACGCCGGTGCCGATCACGGCCATCGCGAGGAGCGCGAGCATCGAGTAGTTGATGAGCGAATCGCGGATCTCACCGCGCGTGATGCCGGACAACTGCCTCGGATCGCTCGCCAGTGCGAGCGGGTAGTCGGGAAACCGCCAGATGATCACGTTGATGACGATGAGCGCGATGAGTCCCGTCACGACGGTGAAGGCCGCATAGGTCGCGGTGAGTTTGACGCGAGCGGTCATCCACGTCGGCCGGGCGTCGTCACCGACGGCCGGAGCGGCGGTCATGCGCCCACCTCGTCGTCCTCGTCGTCGATGTCCGCACCGCTCGCTTCGGCGGGAGCCTCACCCGGCGGCAGGACCCGGTAGCCGACGGCCGGCACGGTGTGGATGATCCACGGCTCGCCGAGCACCTTCCGGAGCGTGGACATCGTCACCCGCACCGCGTTCGTGAACGGGTCGGCGTGCTCGTCCCAGGCGCGCTCGAGGAGCTCTTCGGCACTCACGACGCCGCCCTTGGCCGCAAGCAGGATCTCCAGCACCGCGAACTGCTTCTTCGCCAGGCGCACGTACCGGCCGTTGCGGTACACCTCGCGGCGGAACGGGTCGAGCCGCACACCGGCGTATTCGAGGACGGGCGGGAGCGACGCCTTGGGTCGACGCGCCAGCGACCGGAGCCGGAGGACGAGCTCACGCAGCTCGAACGGCTTGGTCAGGTAGTCGTCGGCGCCGATCTCGAAGCCGCTCTCCTTGTCGTCGAGGTCGGCGGCCGCGGTGAGCATGAGCACCCGGCAGGGCAGCTCCTGGGCGATGATCCAGCGGCACACGTCGTCGCCGTGCGTGCCAGGGAGGTCGCGGTCGAGGACGACGACGTCGTAGGCGTTGACGGCGAGTCGTTCGAGCGCGGTGTCGCCGTCGAACACGAGGTCCGCGGCGAGCCCCTCATGCTGCAGGCCCTCGAGGATGCTCTCGGCGAGGTACTGCTCGTCCTCGGCGATCAGGACACGCATGGGACCTCCGGTGTTCGTGACGGACGACGCGTCGATGGCGTCACTCCGGCGCCCGCGATGGGCGTCGTGTCGATCGTAGGCGGCACCGTGTTTCGGAACCGTCTGGTGATCATCCGACGCCCGCGCAACCGCGGTCGAGCTGGACTGGGGGCCTGGTCGTCGCGTGCCGAACACCGACGACCGACCGAGGAGGAACCATGCAGCACGACATCCAGCAGCAGCCGCACCGGCGCCCGGGCCGACGGAGCACCGTCGCCCGCAGAGGCTCCGACCGAGCCGTCGTCATCCTCGCCGCCACGGCCGTCGCCCTCACCGCCGCGATCGCCCTGGTCGCGTGCACGGGCGTCGCGCCGACCATCACCCGCGGGATCACCGCACTGGCCGAGCACCCGTCCGGAGACGCGCATGCTGGAACCGCGACCACGACGGATGGCGCGTTCGGGGCCGACGACGGCGTGCTGGACGAGAACCGCTACTCGGCCTACGACACCGATCTCCCGGCCATCGCGAACCTCGATGCGGACCTCCTCGAGGCCGTCCAGCAGGCGACCGACGCGGCGGCGCAGGACGACATCGCGCTGTACGTGAGCTCCGGCTGGCGAAGCATGGCGTACCAGCAGCACCTGCTCGACGAGGCGATCCTCCAGTACGGCAGCGAGTCGGCCGCCCGGCAGTACGTCGCCACGCCGGACGGCTCCTCGCACACGCGCGGGGCGGCCGTCGACATCGGCGCGACGGACGCGGACTACTGGCTCATCGAGCACGGCGCCGACTACGGCCTCTGCCAGACCTACGCGAACGAGATCTGGCACTTCGAGTTGGCGACCGTCCCCGGCGGCGAGTGCCCGGAACTCCTGCCCGACGCCGGATGAGGTCGGTGCCGCGACCAGCTGCCACCGCAGGGCGTCCCGCTCCTACCCGGCGGCCGGCGCCAGCCGACTGACGAACTCGTCGACGCGCAGACGGATGTCCCGGAACGCTTCGTCGAACGCCTCGTCCGTCGCGGGCGCGGCAGGGTCGGGGATCGACCAGTGCAGGTCGTCCCTCCCCTCGAGTTCCTCGTGCGCCCGGTTGCACACGGTGATGACGAAGTCGCCGTGCCGGAGGACCTCCGAGGTCGCGCGTGGGACCCTCGGACGGATCCGGACGCCGTGGCGAGCCGCGGCCCGAACGGCGCCCGGGTTGACCTCGCTCACTGGCCGACTACCCGCCGATGCGACGGGGACGGAGCTGCGGTCCTGCCAGAGCGCCTCCGCTATCTGCGACCGCGCGGAGTTCGCCGTGCAGACGAAGACGACCCGCGCCGGGGCGGGGATCGGCGCCGGCGCGAGCCGGTCGAACGCCCCGGGCACGAGCCGCACGTAGTTGCGGCGACCGTCGGACTCTGACCGCGACCGCGAGAGGATCCCGGCCCGCTGCAGGACGTTCAGATGATGGGCGACGAGGTTCGAGCCCATCCCGAGGGCGAGCTGGATCTCGGTCGGCGAGAGGTCGCCGAGCGCCAGGAGATCGACGATGCGCAGCCGCGCAGGCTCCGAGAGCGCGGCGAACTTCGACGCCCTTACCGCCAGCGACTCCACCGACACAACCCCCGTTGACTCAACCGTGATTGACTCAATAATAGGCTGAGTCGTCCGTGAACATCCCTTGAGCGATCCGCTCGAACTCACGGTCGTCGAGAAGAGGAGCTACTCATGGGTCTCGGAACCGGAATCGCCCTGATCGTCATCGGCGCCATCCTCGCCTTCGCCGTGAACGTCGACGTCCCCGCTGTGGACCTCACGCTCATCGGGTACATCCTCATGGCCGCCGGCGCAGTGGTGTTCCTCATCTCGCTCGTGCTCGTGCTCCGCCGTCGACAGGTCTCCTCGACCACGCGCTCAGCCGTCGACCCCGGTAGCGGCGAGCGCGTCACCCGCCGAAGCACGACCGACAACGACGGCCCCGTCCTCTGACGACCGGACCGACCGCGCCAGCCATGACCGACCCGGCTACCGCGCCGCCTCGCACCGGCGAGCTCCTGGATGGTCGGTACCGACTCGAGCGACCGATCGGTGCCGGCGGGATGGCGACCGTCCATCTGGCGACCGACGAGGTGCTCGGGCGCAAGGTGGCGGTCAAGCTGTTCCGCCCGGGCACGACCGATGCGACCGACGGCGCCAGGACCACTTCGGAGACGCGCCTGCTGGCGTCGCTGAACCACCCCGCCCTCGTCACCCTGTTCGATGCCAGGGTCGTCGCCGGCGACGGTTCGTACCTCGTCATGGAGCACGTCGACGGTCCGACGCTGTCCCAACGCATCGCCCGGTCGCCGCTTCCGCCGTCCGAGGTCGCCGCGATGGCCGTCGACCTCGCAGAGGCGCTCCACACCGTGCACGCGGCGCGGGTCGTCCACCGCGACATCAAGCCGTCGAACGTGTTGCTGCGACCGACGATCCTGCCCCACCAGGAGTATCGCGCGAAGCTTGCGGACTTCGGCATCGCGTACCTCATCGACAGCACCCGGATGACCGCGCCTGGCTGGTTGATGGGCACAGTCGCCTATCTCAGCCCAGAGCTGGTCCGTGGTGCGGACCCGGCGACGCCAGCCGACGTGTACGCGTTGGGACTCGTGCTCCTCGAAGCACTGACCGGTCGCCGCGCCTACCCGCAGACCACCACGCACGATTCCCTCATGGCGCGGCTGAACGCGCCGCCGACGATCCCCGGCGAGCTCGGGTACCAGTGGAAGTCGCTCCTCACCGCGATGACCGCGTCCGAACCGGCCCAGCGCCCCACCGCCCTCGAGGTGGCGATGGCCGTCCGTGGCATGGATCCCGCGCTGGACCCGGCGGATGCGACCGTCGCGACCTCGGCACCGCTGGTGACCGCAGACCCGGAACCCACGGCTGCGACCGAACGGCTCGACTCGGCGACACCGCCCGCCACCGCACCGGAGGGATCGACGGGGCTCCTGACGGCGACGACACCGCTCGCGCCGACGGCGGACACGCCCGCCGAGACCGGCCCGACCGCGGTGCTCGACGGCGCTCGCCGCTCGGAGCGACGTCTCGACGGCGGTGCACGGCGCCAGGCCGCGATGCGCCAGCCGCGGCGCCTTCGACGCTGGCTGATCCTCGCGGCCGTGCTGCTGGTGATCACCGTCGCGGTCGTCTGGATCCTCATGTCCCAGGCGCAGCCGCCCGCCCCGACGCTGCCCACCCTGCCCGAGCCGTTGTCGACGCATCTGGATGAACTCATGCGGGAGGTGACGCCATGACGCTCCGACGGAGGTCTGGACTCGGGTTGATCGCCACACCCCTCATCGTCGTCGCACTGCTGAGCGGTTGCGCCGGGGCGCCAGCCGACCTCGAGCCCGCGACCGGTCAGCAGTTGCAGAGCAGCGTGCTCGGGGTGGCGAACGCGGCCGCCGCCGGCGACACGACGGGTGCACTGAGCGCACTCGACGCACTCGAAGCGAAGCTGGCTGAGGCGGAGGCGTCCGGGGCTGTCTCGGCGGCCCGCGCGACGACCATCCGAGCCGCCATCTCGGCGGTGCGAGCCGATCTCACACCGGCCACCCCCACCCCGACCCCGACCCCGACCGCCGAGCCCAGCTCGGTCGATCCCGCCACCCCCGTCGAACCGGTGACGCCGACGGATGACGGGAACGGGGACGACTCCGGGAAGAATGGGGACAAGGGGAAGAACGGCGACAACGGCAACGGCAACGGCAACGGCAACGGCAACGGCAACGGCAACGGCAACGGCAAGAAGGATAAATGAAGCGACGAGGAAGCACCGCGGCCGGGCCCGACGACGGATCGAACGAGCCCCAGACCGACGAGACGACGAAGCGGACCCGGGCGGCGGAGGACGGCGTCTCGACCGTGCAGCACAGCATCGTCGTCGACCTGCCGATCGCGGCCGTCTACAAGCAGTGGGTCGACTTCGAGTCGTACCCGGAGTTCTTGCCGGCTGTGCGCGAGGTGAAGCTGACCGGCGAGGTCTACAGTCGCTGGACCGTCGCGATCGGCAAGCTCTCGCGTCAGTTCCTCGCCGAGATTCTGGAGCAACTCCCGGAGGAGCGCCTGGTCTGGCGCACCATCGAGGGCGACGTCTGGTTCAGCGGCGACGCCGCGTTCGAGGCGATCGACAAGCAGCAGACCCGCGTGGACGTCACGGTGCACTGGAAGCCGGTCAACGCGATGGAACGCACCGCGGCCGCGCTCGGCCTCGCCGGGCGGGTCGTGCGTGGGACCCTCCAGGCGTTCAAGACCTACATCGAGTCCACCGGAGGGCCCTCGGGCCACTCCCGCGTCAAGGTCGTCTCCCCGAGCGGGTAGATGACGGCCGCGAGCGCGACCGATCAGCTCATGAACGGCCGCAGGTCCGGATAGCCGGTGGTCTGCCAGGCCCCGTCCACGACGAGGTTGTCGCCCGAGATGTACGAGGCGTCGTCGCTCGCGAGGAACAGTGCGGCAGCGGCGATCTCCTCGGGGGCTGCGGCACGACGGAGCGGGATGCGCTCGTCGTACGCGGCCTGCACACCGGGGATGTCGGTCAGCGACTTCGTCAACGGCGTCGCGACGAGGCCCGGTGACACCGCGTTCACGCGGATCCCGTGCTCGCCGAGCTCGAGTGCCGCCTGCTTCGTGAGCATCACCGCGCCGGCCTTCGCCGCCGTGTATCCGACGCCGAAGTGCATCGGAACGAGCGAGTTGAGGGAGGCGATGTTGACGATCGCGCCGGCCTTGCCCTCGGCGAGGAACTGGCGGGCGGCGAGACGCGTGCCGTTGAAGGCGCTGTAGAGGTTCAGCCGGACCGTGAAGTCCCAGTCCTCGAAGGAGATGTCGGTGATCGTCCCGGCACGTGATCCACCGGCGACGTTGAAGAGCGCGTCGAGCGTGCCGAAACGTTCGACGGTCTCGGCGACCAGCGCGGAGAAGTCCGCCTCGTCTGTGACGTCGGTGCGCCGACCCCACACGCGCTCACCGAAGGTCTCGGTGGCGCTCGCGATCAGCTCGGCGTTGATGTCCGCGACGACCACCGAGGCGCCCTCCGCGACCAGCCGCTCGGTGATCGTCGCCCCGATGCCGGACACGCCCCCGGTGACGATCGCGACCTTGCCGGCGAACCGGCCCTGGATTGATGCATTCGACATGATGCCACTCCGTTCTGCTCACCGGCTCTGGCGAGCGTCTCCAGCATACGCATCTATCAGTCACGTGTCAGATAGTTCCAGGTGGCCCTCAGCATGACGACGCCGACCCCGGGACGAAGTGTCCCAGGGCCGGCGTCAGGTGGCGCTGAGGCCTACCGCGGCGACTGCTCGCGATCGGCGTCCGGCCCGACGCCGTCGCCACCCGAAGTCCGGTCGAGCGAGGGCGCCCCGGTGGTCGAGGCAGGCACCTTGCCGCGCGCTGCAGCCTCGAGCGACTCGGCCTCGTCTCCGCCGACGGCCTCACCGCGGGCGACCAGCCCGGCGACGTCGGACAGCGGGATCTGCTTGAGGAACAACGACAGCAGGAAGGCCGCGCCGATGAACGGCAGGAGGTACCAGAACACCGGAGCGAGGGCGTCGGCGTAAGCGGTGACCACACCGTCGCGGATGCCTGGCGGGAGCTGGCTGAGCGTCTGCGGGTCGATCGTCGCCGCCGCGTTGGAGGCGTCCCCGGCACTGGCTCCCGAACTCGCGAAGACGTCCTTGAGGTTCGCGGTGAGCCGCGTGGTGAAGATCGTGCCGAACACGGCGACACCGAGCGACGCACCGACCTCGCGGAAGTAGTTGTTCGTGCTGGTCGCGGTTCCGACCATCGACGCGTCCACTGAGTTCTGGGCGACGAGCACGACGACCTGCATGATCAGGCCGAGACCGGCGCCGAAGAAGAACAGGAAGACGCAGATCAGCCAGATCGGGGTGTCCGCCGTGAGCGTCGTGAACGCGACCATGGAGGCGGCGGTGATGAGCGTGCCGATGACCGGGAACATCCGGTAGCGACCGGTCCTGGTGATCAGGTTCCCCGAGACGATCGAGGTACCGATGAGGCCGACCATCATCGGGATCATGAGGAGGCCCGATGCGGCTGCCGAGGTGCCGGACGACATCTGGAGGAAGGTCGGCACGAAGCCGATCGCCGAGAACATGCCGAGGCCGAGCGTGAGGCCGATCGCGGTCGCGTTGATGAACGTCGGGTTCTTGAAGAGCGACAGCGGGATGATCGGATCCTTGGCGCGTGCCTCGGTGATGACGAAGAGCAGCGCGGCGAGCAGCATGCCGATGCCGAACATCCACGTCTCGATGGCGCCCCAACCGTGGGCGGCGTCGCCACCGAAGTCGGTGAAGAAGATGAGGCAGGTGGTGAACGCCGAAAGGAAGATGACGCCGAGGAGGTCGATCGGCGCGGTCGCCTTCTTGTTCGGCAGCTTCAGCGTGAAGAACGCGATCGCGAAGGCCGCGATGCCGACCGGGATGTTGATGTAGAACGCCCACTGCCAGGTGAGGTGGTCGACGAAGAAGCCACCGAGAAGCGGTCCACCGACGGCGGAGAGACCGAACACCGCGCCGAGCGGGCCGAGGTACTTGCCGCGCTCGGAGGCGGGAACGATGTCGGCGATGATCGCCTGCGACAGGATCATGAGGCCACCGCCACCGAGGCCCTGGACGGCACGCCAGACGATGAGCTGCGTGAAGTCGCCCGCGAACGCACAGCCGACGGAGGCGATCGTGAACAGGGCGATCGCGACGAGGAAGAGCCGACGACGGCCGAGGACGTCGCCGAACTTGCCGTACACGGGCATGACGATGGTGGTCGCCAGGAGGTAGGCGGTGGTGAGCCAGACCTGGTGGTCGACGCCGCCCAGCTGTCCGACGATCGTCGGCATGGCGGTGGAGACGATCGTCTGGTCGAGGCTGGAGAGCAGCATGCCCGCGATGAGGGCGGCGAAGATGATCCAGATGCGGCGCTTGGTGAGCAGCATCGGGCCCTCGGTGGGTGCGGCGGTGGCGGCGGTCACGGGAGGTCCTTTCGGGGAGTGGGGTTCGTGTGGGGGTTCTGGGGCGCGGCGGCGGGAGGTCCGGCGTCGGGGTCGTCGGGCTCGAGGATGGTGCGATAGGTCGCCAGGCAGTCGCGGATGGAGCCGACGATGTCGAACTCGCCGCTCTGGCCGAGCTCGGCGACGCCGCTGCCGAAGACGCGCGTCATCGTGGTCTTGATCGCCATCCCGAAGAGGTCGGCGCAGGCGCGGGCACGCGGGTCGTCTGCCGGGACGCCTTCCCGCGTGGCGATGAGCTCGACGAGCAGTTGCTCGCGCTCACGGTTGAGGCCCATGAAGCGGACCAGCAGCTTGGGTTCGCGCTCGAGGGCGGCGTGGAAGTCGACGTGCTCGGCCAGACCGAACCCGGATCTCTCCGCATGACCGGCCGCGATGAGCATGAAGTCGTCGAGCACGGCGCGCCACCCCCGCGAGCCGAGGGCGAGGAACTCGGTGGCGAACCGCTCGGTCTCCTCGGTCTCGTCGACGCCGAGGACGGCGTCCTCCTTGCTCGGGAAGTAGTTGAAGAAGGTGCGACGCGAGACGCCGACCTCCTCGCAGAGTTCCTCGATGGTGAAGCCGTTGAGCCCGTGGGTGGCCGTGAGCCGACGCGAAACGGTCGTCAGGCGCGCAGCGGTGGCAGCCATCCGGTCGGACAGCCGGTTCGTCGAAGTTGCACTCTGCATCACGAAGTGCAGTATTGCACTCTCCGAGCCGGGGTGCAACTTGCGGCATGAGGCGCCCAGTCGGGCCTCACTAGAGTGAACGCATGGACCCTCGTCAGGCACGAACCCGCAGTGCCCTCCGCGACGCGATCCACACCCTCGCGGCGGCGAAGCGCATCGATCAGGTGACCGTGGCGGAGGTGTCCCGGGTGGCGGGTATCACGCGCGACACCTTCTACCGTCACGCCGCGACGCCCGTCCACCTGCTCGCTGACGTGCTCGGCGAGGAACTGGATGAGACGCTCCGGGCGCACGCCGATCTGCCGGCGCACAGCGACTCGACGCTGAGCGTCTTCGACGAGTCCGAGCGCGACCTCCTGCGTCACGTCGCCGAGCACGCGACGATCTACCGCAACGCCATGCACCCCCGGCTCATCGGACCCCTGCGCGATGCCCTCACCGAGCGGATCGAGCAGGCGCTCGCGCACCACCTCGACCGACACCCGCACATCGCTCCACCCCGCGAGGACGGCATCACGCCCGAGCGACACGTCCGGATGCTCGTGGCCTACGCCGGTGCCGGCACCGTCGCGGCGATCGAGGAGTGGCTGCGATCCGGTGACCTCGACGACATCGACGCGGCGGCCCGCACGGTCATCGCCGCCTCCCCCGCCTGGTGGCTCGGCCGCGCCTGACCCCGTCGCCTGGGCCTGACGCCGGCGCGGTGCGCTGACGCGAGCGCGGGCCACTGACGTGGGCGCGCCCCTCCGGAGACCCGCGCTCACGTCCCCCGGGGTGTGCTCGCGTCAGCGCACCGCGCTGACGCGAAGGCCTCATTCGCGACATATGTCGGTGTAGGCATATCTGCTCTGTGGATAACCCGAAGGGCCTCCTCGACCGGCCGTAGCGTCGAGGAATGCCAACGACCCCCCTGCCTCGAACCGCCTCTGCACTCGCTGTCACGATAGGGCTCCTCGCGCTCACCGCGTGCACTGAAGCCGCGCCGGCACCCCCTCCGAAGAGCACTCCGCCGGTCTTCGAGAACGAGGAACAGGCCCTGGCTGCAGTGACGGAGACGTATCAGGAGTTCATGCGGATCTCGAACACGATCCTCGTCGAAGGGGGCGTCGAGGTTGATCGAATCGACGTCATCGTCGGAGACGAGTTGGCTGAGTTCGAGCACGGCAGCCTCATCGAACTCGCTACTGCGGGAAAGACTCTCGTGGGCGCACCCCTTCTCCTCGCCACCTCCGTCTCGGATTGGTATGCCCAGCCCGATGCCGCTGGGGTGATTGCGGTTGGAACGGCGTGCATGGATCTCACTCCAGTTGATGTTCTCGATAGCAACGGCAATTCAGTCGTTGCACCCGACCGCCCCCGAACGCGGACCTGGTCGGTGAAGATCGGCCCAGGTGAGGCCGGCCAAGCCACTTTTGTTCTCATCGAACACGATGCAGTGCACGAGGGTGAAGCATGCGCAAGCTGAAAATCAACGTGGTGGCCGTGTTCGCGCTGGCCGCCCTGATGCTCGCCGTTGCTCCTGTGCAGCAGGCGGTTGCTAGCGGTTGCAGTGATGACAATCAATGGAGCAACGGCTGCGTCGACATCGGTAACGGTTCGGTCGACATCGGGGGCACGATCGAGCAACCCGGATCGGGTGGAGGCCGTGGTTCCGGCGGCGGGACGGGCGGAGGGGGCGGCGGTGGCGGCGGTTCGGCCGTGTTGCCACCCGGGGTGACGGACGGTCCCAACGGTGAGCGGACGGTCTGCAGCCTCATGCGGCCGGACGAGTGTTACACCT
>NZ_CAUQHZ010000018.1:0-48110 GCF_963518075.1 uncultured Plantibacter sp. | reverse complement strand
CGGGCGCGGCGTCCTCACCGGCGCCTGGGCGCGCGAGCAGCTCGCCGGCCTCCGCCTCGACGTCGCGGTCGTCGAGGCGCTCGGTGTCTCCGCGGACGGCCGACTGCTCCACGCCTCGCCGGAGGAGGCGGCGGTCGTCGCGGCCGCGGTCGAACTCGCCTCCGCGGCGATCCTCCTGGCCGACCCGGCGACGTTCGGCGCTCACGGCCTCGCGGCCTCCGTCCCGGCCGCCCGCCTCGACGTGGCGGTGGTGCACCAGGGCGTCGACGAACCGACCCTCGACAGCCTCCGCTCGACCGGCGTCCGCGTCGAGACGGCCGGGGCGGACGCATGAGCGGCATCGTGACGGTCACGCCGGCGGCCGCGATCGACCAGACCTATCGCGTCGACGGGCTCCGACTCGGCGACGTCAACCGGGCGGTGGGCGTGTCCACCGAGCTGAGCGGGAAGGGCGTCAACGTCGCGCGGGCGGTCACCCTCTCGCCGCTCCCGGTCCGTGCGGTGGTGCCGATGGGTGCGGACGGACGGATCCTCGCCGACGACCCGGCGCTCCGGACGTTGCTCGCCGTCGTCCCGACCGACGGTCGGACGCGGGTGAACACGACCATCCTCGACGCCGCGACCGGGACGACCAAGGTCAACGAACCGGCGATCCCGCTGCGTGCCGAGGACTGGGCCGCCGTCGTCGCCACCTCCGGCGCGGAGATCGACCGGATCGGCGCGGACTGGCTCGTCCTCTCCGGCACGATCCCGACGGTCCAGGGCGGCACCGGCCCCGTCGACATCCTCCAGTTGCTCCGGCAGGCGGGTGAGCGGGGAGCGCGCGTGGCCGTCGACACCGCGGGTGCGGCGCTCGAGACCGCCGTCGCGAACCTCGACCTCGTCCACCTGCTCAAACCGAACGCGCACGAGCTCGCCGAGCTCACCGGCCGTGAGCTGCTGACGATCGGCGACGTCGCCTCCGCCGCCGACGAACTGCACCGTGCCGGCTGCGACCTCGTCTACGTGAGTATGGGCGCCGACGGGGCGCTCCTCCGCACCGCGGCGGGGCTGTGGCACGCGCATGTCGCAGCCACGGTCGTGAACACGGCCGGAGCCGGCGACGCCTCGTTGGCCGGATTCCTCGTCGGACTCCATGGCGAGGACGGCCGAGACGACCCGGCGGCCGCGGTCGCGTCGGCCGCCGCCTGGGGTGCGCTCGCCGTGTCGAGCGCGACGACCATCCTCACCTCCCTCGAGGCGCTGACCACACCGGTCGCCGTCCAGGACCCCGACCCGACGACACCGCTGAGCGAGCCGGCCACGCCGCCACGCGACGAGACGGCGACGCCATGATCGATCAGGCCGTTCCACGCTTCCACGCCGCCGTGGACCTCGGTGCGTCGAGCGGTCGCGTCATGCTCGGTCGCTGGGCCGACGGCCGCTTGGCGCTCACCGAGGTGCACCGGTTCCCCAACGGCCCGATCACGCAGGACGGTCGACTCCGGTGGGATGCGGAGCGCCTGTTCGAGGAGACCCTCGTCGGGCTCGCGGAGGCCGTCCGGATCGCAGCGGCCGCGGGCGGTGTGCTCGACGGGATCGGGGTCGACAGCTGGGGCGTCGACGTCGCACTCGTGGGCGTCGGCACCGGTACCGCGTTCCCGACCGTGTCGCATCACCGCGGCGCCGACGCCGACGGTCCGGCCCGTGCCGCCGTGCTCGTCGACGCCGCGACGGCCTACGCGGTGACCGGCGTGCTGGAGCAGACCATCAACACCTCATACCAGCTGCGGTCCCGCGCCGAGGAGCTCGACGTCCGCCGAGCCGACGGCGATCGCCCGACCGTGTTGCTCGTCCCGGACCTCTGGGTGTGGCTGCTCACAGGCGTCGTCGGAGCGGAGCGCACGATCGCCTCGACGACGCAGCTGCTCGATCAGGGCACCGGCGACTGGGCGGCGGAGCTCATCCGTCGCTGGGGTCTCGACGGCTTCGACTTCCCGCCGGTGGTCGCACCGGGGACGGTCGCCGGCCCGACGACGCCGGAGGTCACCGCGCGTCTCGGGTCGAGCGTGCCGATCCCCGTCCACCGCGTCGCGGAGCACGACACCGCGTCCGCACTCGCCTTCGCCCGCCCGGACGGCGCGGAGCTCCTCGTCTCGAGCGGCAGCTGGTCCCTCGTCGGGGTGTGCCTGCCGGCGCCGGTGCTCACGGAGCACGCGCGGGACGCCGGCTTCACGAACGAGGCCGGTGCCGCCGGATCCTCCCTGCTCCTCCGCAACCTGGCGGGGATGTGGCTGCTCACGGAGTGCGCCCGCGCCTGGTCCGCCGAGGACGGGAGGGCGCTCGACCTCGTCGAACTCGTGGCGGCCGTGTCGGAGGCAGAAACAGACGCGGCCACGGACGTCACGCCCGCCGTGTTCGACGTCGCCGACCCACGCCTGCTCGTGCCGGGGGACATGCCGGAACGCATCGCGACGCTTTGCCGGGAGACCGGACAGCGTCCACCGGGCGGACGGAGCGACACCGTGCGCAGCGTGGTCGAGAGCCTCGCGGTCGCCTACGCCGAGACGGTCCGGGCCTGCGAGACGATCACCGGGGTGACGATCCGTTCGGTCCGCATCGTCGGCGGCGGATCGCGCAACCGGCTCCTGTGTGCCCGCACGGCGGCACGGACCGGTCTTCCGGTCACCGTCGGCCCGGCGGAGGCTTCGGCGCTCGGCAACCTGGCCGTGCAACTCGTCGCGGCCCGTCACGCGCCGTCGCTCGACGCGGTCTACCGGCACGGCCAGGACGATCACGACCATGACAACGACCATGAGCGGACACCGACATGACCGAGCGCACCGACCAGCCTGAGACCGAGACGGACCTCCTCGACCGCTTCGTCGCCTTCTCGCACGACCTCGGCCGCCCCGATCGGGCGTGGGCGCTCCTGGCGGAGGGCAACACCTCCCTGCTCCTGCCAGAGGACGGTGCTCGGGCGATGCTCGTGAAGGCGAGCGGCGCATCCATGGCCGTGGCGACCGCCGACGACGCGGTCCGTCTCGCGATCGGACCGGTGCTCGACCTCGTCGACTCGCACGCGGGCGGGGACGCCGAGGTGGCTGCGCTGTTCGATGCCGCGGCGCTCGCGGGGAACGGTCGGCGCCCCTCGGTGGAGGCGATCCTCCACGCCGTCTGCCTCGACCTGCCCGGCGTCGTCGCGGTCGGCCACACCCACCCCGTGCCGGTCAACGCCCTGCTCTGCTCGCCGTCGGCCGACACCCTGACCCGCGGTTCGCTCTTCCCCGACCAGATCGTGGTCCTCGGCACCGATCCGGTGCTCGTGCCGTACGTCGACCCCGGGCTCGAACTCGCCCGCACGGTCCGCCGGATGCTCCGTGGGCAGCTCGCCACGACCGGCCGGGTGCCGAAGGTCGTGTACCTGCAGAACCACGGGATGTTCGCCCTCGGTTCCAGTGCGGCCGAGGTCCTCCGGATCACCGAGATGGCCGTGAAGGTCGCCCAGGTGCTCCTCGGAACGCTCGCCGCGGGCGGGCCGGTGTACCTGAGCGACGAGGCCGTCGCACGCATCGACACGAGACCCGACGAACTGCTGCGTCGAGCCGCGCTCGCCGCACAGGAATCCACGACCCACCGCGCCGGGACGGCGCACGGAAGGACCACGACATGAGCCAGCCGACCAGCGCCACCGACCTCACCGGGCAGGTCGCGATCATCACCGGAGCGTCCTCGGGCATCGGCCGCTCGTACGCCCAGGCGCTCGCCGCCGCCGGGGTGCGCACGGTCCTCGTGGGACGCTCCACCGAGCGACTCTCGGCCGTCGCCGACGCCCTGCCGACACCGAGCGTCTTCCTGGCGGGCGACCTCGCCGACCCCGCCGTGTCCGAGCAGGCCGTCGCGCTGGCGCTCGCCGCCTTCGGACGCCTCGACATCGTCCTCGCCAACGCGGGCCTCTACGTCGGTGGTGATGTCGTCGACACCCCGATGACCGCGATCGAGGAGCTCGTCGGCGTCAACGTCCTCGGAGCGATGGCGACGGTTCGCGCAGCGCTGCCGCACCTCGTCGAGCAGGGTGCGGGCGACGTCCTGGTGACGAGCTCGGTGTCCGGTCACCAGGACATCCACTGGGAGCCCGTCTACTCCGCGACGAAACACGCCATGCAGTCGTTCGTCCACACCACCCGGCGGAACCTCGTCGGATCCGGGGTGCGGATGGGCGCGGTCGCCCCCGGCGTCGTGCTCAACGAGCTGTGGGGGATCGCCGAGGGGGCCTCAGGCGTGGAGGACCAGATTGCCGCACGCACCGGCATCCGCTCCGAGGACGTCGCCGACGCCGTGCTCTTCATGCTCACCAGACCCCGACACGTCACCATCCGCGACCTCGTCATCCTGCCCACCGACCAGGAGATCTGAGCGACTCGCGTCGCCCGACGACACCTCCATCAGCCCGCCCCGATCGAAGGACCACACATGTTCTCTGACCTCCACGGCCGTACGGCCGTCATCACCGGCGGGGCCCGCGGGCTCGGCTACTCGATCGCCACGGCGCTCGCCGCGCAGGGCGTCCAGGTGGCGTTGCTCGACCTCTTGCCGACCGTCCACGAGTCGGCCGAGCGGTTGGCGTCCGAGTACGGCGTCCACACCTCTGCGCATGCGGTCGACGTCACCGACGCCACCGCCGTCGAGGCCGCCTTCGCCGCTGCCGAGGCCGAGCTCGGCGCGCCGTCGCTGCTCGTGACCGCGGCGGGCATCACCATCTGGGGCGACAGCGTCGACGTGCCGGCGGACACCTGGCGGAAGGTGCTCGCCGTGAACCTCGACGGCACCTTCTTCGCCGCGCAGTCCTTCGCCCGTCGAGCCATCGCCGCGGGCCGGCCCGCCTCGGCGGTCTTCATCTCGTCGATGTCGGCGTTCATCGTGAACCAGCCGCAGTTCCAGGCCTCCTACAACGCGTCGAAGGCGGCGGTCAGTCACCTCGCGTCGTCGCTCGCGGTCGAGTGGGCACCCTCCGGTGTCCGCGTCAACGCGATCGCCCCCGGGTACTTCCTCTCAGACATGACCCGTGAGTTCACCGAGGCGAACCCCGACCTGGCCGCCGAGTGGACCGCGGCCATCCCGGCGGGCCGGATGGGTCAGCCCGAGGACCTCCACGGGCTCGTCCTGCTGCTCGCATCCGACGCCTCCTCGTACCTCACGGGCCAGAGCCTCGTCATCGACGGCGGCTACACCGCCCTCTGAGCCGGCCCCACCCGCCGAACCGTTCGACCCGACCACACCGACCCGACCGCACCGACCCGAGGACCCGCAATGACGACGACGCCGCCCGAACAGACGCCTGACGACCAGGCCGACCGCGACGCCGTGTGGGGCGCCAGGCGTCGACGCTTCGTCGAGGCCCGATCCGGTGCCGTCGAGCGTGCGTGGGCTCCGCGTGCAGTCCGCGTCGACGACGGGCCGTCGACGGGCCGGCGCCAGGTCGAACTGCGCCACCTCGGCGGACTCGAGGTAACGGTCGAGGTCGACCAGTTCCTCGACCTCGGCGAGGCCTCCTGGAACGGCGAGGTCGTGTCGTTCGTCGCACCGACGACCGCTCCGCAGGCCGAGAGCTGGGCCCGCCGCTGGCAGGGCGGCCTGCTGACGACCTGCGGGCTCACCGCGGTCGGCCTGGCCGCGGAGGCGGACGGTGGGATGCACGGTCGGGCGCATCGCATCCCGGCGACCGTGACCCGCCGCGAGGGGCGATGGACCGCGGCGGGCCGCTACGAGCTCCTCGTCGACGGCCTGCTCCGCGAGGGCGCCGTGTTCCAGCAGAACCTCACGGTGACCCGCAGCATCCGAGCGGAGGTCGGCGTCGCGCGGATCCGTCTGCACGACGTCGTCCGGAACGAGGGGTTCGTCGCCGAGCCGGTGCGCCTGCTCTACCACGTGAACCTCGGCTGGCCGCTGCTGCACGGCGGTGCCGTCGTGGCGGCCGAGGCCGACGTCCCCGGCGGGGCGGGGTCCGAACGCACGGACCCCGGTGGCTGGCGGCGGGTGATCGGCGAGCCCGAGCCGGCGGCCGACGAGCAGGTCGACGCCCTCGACGCGGTCGCCGGGCCCGACGGCTGGTCCATCGCGACCCTGTCGGGCGAGGCCGGCACGGTCACGGTCCGGTTCCGACCGGAGCAGTTGCCGTTCCTCACGGTGTGGCGGAGCACGGCCGCGGGGTCATACGCCCTCGGCATCGAACCCGGCACCTGCTGGCCGAGTCACGCGGCCGGTCCGGATCGCGGGAAGGCGGGCCGGACCGTGGAGCCCGGGGAGTCGTTCGAGGTCGACCTCGAGATCGTGTTCGAGCCGGCGGCCGACGACTTCGGCGACTGAGCCCACCGGCCTCCGTCACCATCCGGTTCCCGGATTCCGAAGAATTCGCGCTGGGGTATGTCATCGATGACATGAACGAGGTATGCTCGCCATGACATCGATGACATGGAGTCATCGTCGGAAGCCGACACGGACGTCGGAACCTGAACGGACACCGCCGTGCACCCTGCTGCGAACCTCGACTCGACCGCCGTCACCTCCGTGGCCTCGGATCGACTCGTCGCCGGCCTCGACCTCGGCAGCACCGGCGTCAAGATCCTCGTGACCGACGCCGACGGCGCCGAGGTCCTCATCCACCAGCTGCCCACCCCGTGGCTCGCCGGTCCAGGCGGCACGACCGTGATGGAGGCGGCGTCCCTCATCGCCACCGTCCGGGAGCTCCTCGACCACGTCGGTGCGGAACTCGTCGACCGGTTCGGGCCGGCCGCGCGGGTCCGGGCGCTCGCCGTCTCCGGCATGGGGGAGTCCGGGATCGTCCTCGACGCCGTCGGCCGGCCCGTCGCGCCCGCCATCGCCTGGTTCGATCCGCGCGGCGCCGAACAGCTCGCGGCCCTCCCCGCCGAGATCGCGGAGCAGTTCGCCGGTCGGACCGGCCTGCCGCTCGGCGTGCAGGTCTCGGTCATAAAGCTCCTCCACCTCCGTGACGCCGGACTCGACCTCGCCGGAACGCGCTGGCTCAACCTGCCGGAGTACCTCGTCGCGGCCCTCGGCGGCGAGGAGGCAGCCGAGTACTCGCTCTCGTCGCGCACCGGCCTGCTCGATCAGGACACCGGTGAGCCGTGGCCCGAGCTGCTCGACCACCTCGGCGTCGACGCGTCGTTCCTCCCGCCGTTCACCGACGCCGGTGCCCCGCTCGGCGCCGCGAGCAGCCAGTGGGTGCCGGCGGTCTTCTCCGGTGCGGCCTTGACCGTCGCCGGCCACGACCACCTCGTGTCGGCCGTCTCCACCGGCTCGTTCCCCGCCGAGCGCTACCACGTGTCGATGGGCACGGCCGAGGTCCTGCTGCGACGCCTCGACGAACCACTCCCGTTCGCCGCCCGCGAGCGGCTCGCCGAGGTGTTCATCAACTGCGTCCGTCACGTCGTGCCGGGCACCTGGGTGCTCGTCGCCGGCGTCAAGACCGGTCTGCTCATGCGTCGCACCCTCCAGCTCGTCGGGGTGACCGACCGCGCAGGGCGCGACCGCCTGGACGACGAGGTCATGGCGCTCCCGGCGGGCGGGCTGCTCGGCGACGGCGACGTCTCGGTCGCGGGCGCCCGGAACGACGACGGCGTCCTCAAGCTCACGGTCCGTGCCGACGGTGCGGGACCGGCCGAGATCTTCGAAGCGGTGCTCCGGCACGGCAACGACGAACTCGCCGTGCTCATCGCGGCGATGGACCGCGAGGTCGCCCCGGCCACCTCGGCGCTGCTCACCGGCGGCTGGGCCGGCATGCGGTCCGTGCAACGCGCCCGAGCGGCCGTCCTGCCCGGCGTGCAGGTGTCGCACCGGTCTCAGGACACGGCATACGGCGCAGCCGTCTTCGCCGGGGCCCTCCTCGAACCCGCCACATCCCGATCACATCCCTGACCGACCACCCGACCACTCAGACCGATCCTCCCCGGCGCGACCGCTGCCGGGACCAGACCCCATCCGAAGCACAAGGAGCACCTCATGAACGCAGTAGCCACCAGGACCAACGAGCTGACGACGCTCGAACGCCGCGCCATGGCCACGATCAGCACCCCGGGCGGTGGCATGCTCATCGTCGCCGGCGACCAGCGCAACGGCATGAAGGCCGTCATGACCGACGCCCCGAACGGCGCGGCCGGCATCAGCCGTGACGAACTCGCCGAGGCCAAGAGCGACCTCGTCCGGTTCCTCGGCAACCACGCACCCGCCATCCTCCTCGACCCGGAGGTCGCCCTCCCGCTCGTCGTCGACGAGCGCACCCTCTCCCGCACGACCGGTCTCGTCGTCGGCATGGACTCCTCGGGATTCGACACCGAGAACGGTCTGCGCCGGACGAAGTACGTCCCCGGCATGGACGCCCGCCGGGTCCGCGAACTCGGTGGCGACGCCGCCAAGATGCTCTTCTACCTGCGCTCCGACCAGCGGGAGGCCGAGCAGGTCGTCATCGACGAGATCGCCCGCCTCGTGGAGGAGTGCACCGCCGAGGGCGTGCTGCTCATCGTCGAGATCCTCGTCTACCAGCTCGACGGCGAGAGCGACGAAGCCTACGCCGAGATCTTCCCCGAGCTCGTGCGCGGCGCCGCGGAGATCTCCGTCGCCGCCGGTTCCAAGGTCCTGAAGCTCCAGTACCCGGGCTCCGCCGAGGCCGCCGCAGCCGTGACCGAGGCCGCCGCCGGTGTGCCGTGGGCCGTGCTGTCCGCCGGCGTCGACCACGAGACCTTCGTCGGCCAGGTCCGCACCGCGGTCGAGAACGGTGCCGGCGGCGCGATGGCCGGTCGTTCGCTGTGGAAGGATAGCCTTTCGATCTCGTCGGCGAAGCGTGAGGAACTGCTCACGAACCGTGCGCTGCCTCGCCTCCGTGAGCTCGAGCAGGTCATCGAGACCGCGCTCGCCGGTCGCTGACGGATCGCGGGCGGCGTCCTCGGTCGCCGCCCGCGAACCAGCCCGATCCGACCACGCCACGCAGGTGGAACCACCCGAGGAGCAGCCATGGCCACGATGCAGGACGTGGCGTCCCTCGCCGGAGTGAGCTCGAAGACGGTCTCCCGCGTGTTCAACGACGACCCGCACGTGCTCCCCGAGACGCGGTCGCGGGTCGAATCGGCCATGCGGGAGCTGAACTACGTCCCGAACGTCCTGGCGCGCACCTTCCGCGCCGGGCGGTCCTCCTCCGTCGGCGTCGCGGTCCCGGACGTCGTCGACCCCTTCTTCGCCGCGGTCGTCCGAGCCGTCGAGGAGGTCTGCTCCGTCTCGGGCATCACCACCCTCGTCACGAGCATCGGCGACGACCCGGCGCGCGAGCGTGCCGTGCTCGACTCCCTGCTCCGCTCACAGCTCATGGGGCTCGTCCTCGCGCCCGTCGCGGAGGATCAGTCGTGGCTCGCGCCGTGGGCCGAGCACACACCCATCGTGTTCGTCGACCGGGCCCCCGGTGGGCTCGACGCCGACAGCTTCGTCGAGGACGACCACCGCGGCGCCTACCTCGCGACGAGGCACCTGCTCGAGCACGGGCACACCCGGGTCGCCTTCATCGCCGACTCGGCACACCCGCCGAGCACCCGTCGCCGACTCGAGGGCTACCGTTCGGCGCTCGCCGAGAGCGGGATCGACCTCGACGACGCCCTCGTCAGCCTCGACGCGACGGACCGCGAACCGGCCGCCGCCGTGGTCGACGGCCTTCTCGCCCTCGCCTCCCCGCCGACGGCCCTGTTCTCGGCGAACGCGCGTGTGACGATGGCGCTCGTCCCAGCGCTGCGCTCGCGGGGGATCGCCTCGCTCGGCTTCGGCGACTTCCCGATGGCCGACCAGCTCGATCCGGCGGTCAGCGTCATCGAACAGGACCCGGCACGACTGGGCCGCCTGGCCGCCACCCGGGCGCTCGCCCGCTTCGGTGACGCGGACGGTGAGCACGAGCGCAGCACCGTCGTCCCCGTCGGGCTCCTCCTGCGGGAGTCCTGCGGCTGTCACCTCACCGCGTGATCCCCCGGTCGGCGGATGCGCCCCGCGCCGTCGCTCCGTAGCGTGGGAAGCTGTTCGCGACCACGGGGGATCACATGCAGCGACCGGACGACACACCGACCGAGGGCGGCTGGGCGCCGATCGGACAGCCCGCGCCTGGACCGAACCGGACGACGCTCGCCGACGGATCGCCGGCACCAGCACCGGCACCGGCCGCGGCTCCGGTGATCGGTGCCGCCGGGCGCGCCGTGCTCGCGCAGCAGCCGGAGTCGGCGGCGGACCGCCAGCGCCGGCGCAACCGCGAGCTGGCCCCGATCCTGCCCACCAGGGTCCCGTGGGTCGCCGTCACGGTCTTCACCGTGCTCGCCGTGGGCCTCGCCTGGCTCATCGCCGCACCGCTGTGGCTGTCAGGTGAGGGACTCGCGAACCCCTGGTTCCAGCTCATCGCCCTCGGCATGATGTACACCCCGACCATCGCCGCGCTCGTCGTGGTGCTGTTCGTCGCCCGTCCGAGGAGCATCCCGCGGCTGCTCGGACTCGCGCCGCTGCGCCCCCTCGGCCGGACCCTCGGGCTCTGCGCGGCGGCGCTCGTCGGGTTCCCCGTCCTCGCGTTCTGCTCCATGCTGCTCGGGCAGGCCATGGGGCTCATCGAGCTCGACCTCGTCGGCCTGTCCGGTCTGGCCGCCATCATGACCGCCTCGGGCGCCGGCGAACTCGGGCGGGACGACCTCACCACGGTCGCCCTGGTCCAGCTCCTCACCCTGCCCCTCGGCGTCCTGGTGGCATCGCTGTCCGCGTTCGGGGAGGAACTCGGCTGGCGCGGCTGGTTGCTGCCGAACCTCCTGCCGCTCGGCACCTGGCCCGCCCTCCTGCTGTCCGGGGCGGTCTGGGGCGTGTGGCACGCACCGCTCATCCTCCTCGGCTACAACTACCAGCGGACCGACCTGGTCGGCCTGCTCCTGATGGTGGGCTGGTGCATGCTGCTCGGCGTCCTCATCGGCTGGTTGCGGCTCCGCTCCGCCTCGGTGTGGCCGGCGGTGATCGCCCACGGCGCGGTGAACGCCGCCGTCGGGGCACTGCTGCTGTTCGCCAGCCCGACGTCGATGCAGGACACCGGCAGTGTGTTCGGCACCCTGCTCGGCTGGCCGGGCTGGATCCTCCTCGCAGCGACGGCGCTCATCCTGGTCGTCACCGGCCAGTTCGGGAAGCGTGCGGTGCCCGGACTGCGTGGCTCGGAGGTCGCCTCGCCCGTGAGCTGATTCTCCGACGCATGCGCGCCGCGTATGAGTCGCACCGGGCAGGCTGCTTGTCCGCCGCTTCGACGCTTGGTGCACTGGGACGATGCGCAGACCCGATCTCCCCGAGGCACCCGTCCGCCCACGTGCCGCCCACGCTCGCCGTCACGGCGGTGGGGTGAGCGCGCGGGTCCGCCGCCGGCGCCTCATCGTCGGCATCGCAGGCGGCCTCGTGCTCGCGCTCCTCGGAGGTGTCGGTGCGCTCGCGCTGCGGCTGCAGGGCAATCTCAGCTCCGAGGCCATCGCCGCCCCGACCGGACGTTCGACCGAGCCTGCGGAGCCAGGCGCACCGGACCCGGCGATCAACGTCCTCCTCCTCGGCTCCGACAGTCGTGACCTCGAGATCGGCGACTACGGCGAGGACACCGGTACCAAGCGCAGCGACGCGATGGTGCTCGTGCATGTGTCCGAGGGCAACACGCGGATCGACGCGATGCAGATCCCGCGTGACACGCTGACCGACCTGTCGATGTGCACGGACACCGGGCGGGGGACGCCCGACGACTACGGGATGGTGAACGCGGCGTTGAACTCGGGGGCCGCCTGCTCGGTCGCCGCGGTGCAAGCGATGACCGGTGTGCCGATCGACCATTTCATCGAGCTCGACTTCAGCGGCTTCCAGGCGATCGTCAACGGCATGGACGGGCTGGCCGTGTGTCTGCCGGCGGACATGGAGGACCCCTATTCGAACCTCGCGCTGCCCGCCGGAGCACAGGTCATCGACGGAACGCAGGCGCTCGCGCTCGCCCGCACCCGGCACGCGGTGGGTGACGGCAGTGACATCTCGCGCCTCGGCAACCAGCAGATGGTGATGTCCGCGATCGTGCAGCGGGCGCTGAGTGCCGAGGTGTTCACCCGGCCGGACCGCCTCATCCGCTTCCTGGACGCGGTCACCTCCTCGCTCACCGTCGACACCGCGCTCGGCGACCTCGCGAGCCTGACCTCGCTCGCGCACCGGGTCTCACAGGTGCCTGCGTCGGCCATCACCTTCCTGACGATGCCGTGGACCGAGGCACCGTCGGACGCCAACCGGGTCGTCCCGAGCGATGACGCGGCGATCGTCTTCTCGAGCCTCGCCACCGATGTCCCGGTGCCGATCGCGGGAGTCGCTGACGCGTCCCCGGCGGAGCCGGTCGCCCCGGTCGAACCGGTGCGGGTCGAGGCGGTCAGCGTCCTCAACGGCTCGCAGACGAACGGGGTCGCGACGGCGACGGCCGACCGCCTGACCGCCCTCGGCTACACCGTCGCGTCGATCGGCGACGCGGAGACGGACACCCCGGTGACGGTCCTGCTCGCGCGCGACTCGGACGCGGCTCGGGCGACGGCCGCCTCCCTCGCCCAGGAGCTGGGGATCACGGTGGTCGTGAGCGGCGAACCGGGGCCGGACGAGGAGGACGTCGTGCTCGTCATCGGTGACGACTTCGGCTCGCTGACCCCGCCTGCCGCGCCGGCGCCCGTCGAGGTCGAGTCCCGCAACGCCGCCGCGGACCTCTGCGGCTGACGCGGGGCGTCGTCAGACCCCGGGTGGGACCCGCTCCGCCAAGCGGAGGAAGGCACTCACTGCGGGTGTCCCGAGGCTGTCGTGGCGGACGAGCAGGCCGATGTCCCTCGTGACCGGTGTCGGGAACCGGCGTACCCGGGCGCCGTTCGCCGCCGCCCAGTCGGCGAGCCGCTCGGGGACCACGGTCAGCCCGACACCGGCGGTCGCGAACCGCGTGAGCGCGTCGCGCTGGGTGGTCACGATCACCCGCGGTGGCTGCACGCCGAAGCGGGCGTAGGCCTCGTCGGTCACAGCGCGCATCGACGTCCCGCGCGGGAGGGTCACCAGGGTGTGCGCAGCCAGCTCGTCGCCGGTGATGGTCGGCGGCGTGTGGCCGGCCTCGCGCTCGGCGACGGTCATCAGGCCGGGGAGGACGATCGCGAACCGCTGTTCCTCCAGGAGCCGCACCTCGACACCGGGGCCGGCGGTGGCCACATCGGCGACACCGAGGTCGATGCGCCCGAGGTCGACGGCTTCGAGCAGTTCGGCGGAGTCGACGGAACCCGTGACCTCGATGCGGACGTCTGGGTGCGCGGCGTGGAACCGGGCGACGAGTTCCGGGACGTGGGTCGCGACGAGCGAGGGAAGCGCACCGATCCGGAGCGTGCCGGCGGTGAGCGCCTGCTGCGCGTCGGCGAGCGCGCGGAGCCCCTTCGCCTCCTGGAGCATCCGTCTCGCCGGACCGAGCACGGACCGGCCTGCATCGGTGACCTGCATGCGCCGACCCACCCGGGTGAAGAGCGCGAGCCCGAGGTCCGTCTCGCAGCGTTGGATGCGTCTCGTGAGCGAGGGCTGCGAGATGCGGAGGACGTCGGCCGCTGCGGCGTACGAGCCGTAGTCGACGACGGCGACGACCGCCTCCAGCTGCTCCAGGTTCATGCGTCGTGGATCCGGATCATGCCTCCACGGTACCGACACCTGCTGGATATGCCTGAGCGCCGGGGATCCCCACAGAGCGGATGCCCGGTCGGTGCCTACGGAGCGCAGGCCTCGAACACGTGGTCGGGGTCGTCCGACGGCGTGAGGTCGCGGTCCCGCAGGATCGTGGAGAACGGGACCTGCGGATCGGCGCACACCTCGTCGAAGGTGCCGCGCAGGTCGTCGGTGTACTCGATGTCCAGCACGGCGCCTCCGTACACCTCGGTGTAGGTGGCGCACTCGTCGAAGCGGTGGCACTCCTCCGTGACGGCGAAGTCGAACCCGACGTCGTCCCGACCACGTGTGCCGAGCTCGGCGGCGTTCTTCTGCCCGATGAGGAGGCCGGCGTCGTGGGCGAGGTCGGCGTACCGGGTGGCGAGGGCGATCGCGTCCTCCACGGTGAGTCGACCGTCGGACCGGGTGTACGAGTCGAGGTTGTCGATCTCGACGGCGTCGAAGCCTGCCTCAGCGCAGCGGGTGATGCTCGCACCGACCCGCTCGGCGATCCGCGCGCGACGGTCGTCGGTGGAGAGGTCGAAGATGAGTTCGTCGGGCCAGTTCTCGTCGATGATCGGTTCACCGGTGTCGTCGGTGAGGACCAGGTCGGGCTCGGCCAGCCAGGCCTCGCGATCGGCCGGCTGGCTCTGGAACCCGTTGACGTAGCAGATGGAGTACCGGTCGGGGTCGGGGGAGTCGGTGCTGTCGCGCGCGACGCCTCCCACCCCTGCCGCCGGTTCGTAGCCGCCACCGAGCTGGTAGTCGAAGACGACGTCCGTGGGGAACCCGCCCGCTGAATGGGTCGGTCCGGTGTCGGAGCTCGCACCACTCGGGAAGGTGGAGCAGCCGGCGGCGGTGACCGCGAGCAGGACGGCGGCGCCCGCCGCGATGAGCAGCTGCGCGCGAGGACGGAGACGGTTCATGTCTCCACCCTAGGTCGCGGTCCCGTCCGGGGGTCGTCGCTCAGCCGGTACCGTTGGGGCATGAAGTATCTGGTGTTGTTCTCCGCGGGTGCCGCGCTCATCGTGCTCGGGATCGTCTTCGCGCTGCTCCTGGAGCTGCCCGTCGGGTTCCGCATCGCCGGGCTCGTGTCCATGCTGCTCGGCACCGTCCTGATGGGTGTCAACATCGGTCTGCAGTTCTTCGATCGCCGCAAGGAACGCGCGCGTCGCCTCTGAGTCACCGCGGCGTAACCAACCGACCCGGTCGGGGTCCCGGCGTTACCCTCGATGGAACCCATCTTCACCGAGGCGGGACGACGACAACCCGGAGGCATCGTGGCGCGCGCGCTCTTCATCATCGACGTACAGAACGACTTCACCGAGGGCGGTGCGCTCGGTGTGGACGGCGGCGAGGCCGTCGCCGCGGGGGTCACGCGGCTGCTGGCCGAGCACGGGGACGAATACGTGCACGTGTTCGCCTCACGCGACTGGCACGACGCCGAGGGCGACAACGACGGTCACTTCGCGACGGGTGAGCCCGACTACGAGACGAACTGGCCGGTGCACTGCGTCGCGGGGAGTGCAGGCGCCGAGTACCACCACGCGCTCGACACCAAGAGCGTCGACACCCACATCCGCAAGGGCCAGGGCGCCCACGGATACTCGATCTTCGAGGGCGTGACGCCGGAGGGTCGGAGCCTGGGGGAGGTCCTCGCCGAGGCGGGCATCACCGACGTCGACGTCGTCGGCCTCGCGACGGACTACTGCGTCCGGGTCAGCGCCCTCGACGCCATCGAGCATGGCCTGCAGGTCCGCGTCCTCGCCGGTCTCGTCGCGCCCGTCGACCGGGCCGCCGGGGATGCGGCGCTCGCCGAGATCGCCGAGGCCGGGGGAGTCGTCGTCCCCGCCTGAACTCCGTCGCCGGGTACCCGATGCAGATAGTAAGCTAGCTGCATATTATTTCGAGCAGGGCGAGGACGGGGCGCGCGCATGACGCACGGACGACACGGCGGAACGCGGACGGACGCGGACACCCGGACGCAGCAGCGGGACCGTGCGGGTGCGCCGCGGTGGCTGCGGGTCGTGCTCCCCGCGGTCCTCATCCTCCTCTGGCTCACGGCCGCCGGCGTCGGCGGTCCGTACTTCGGGAAGGTGAGCGAGGTCGCGACCAACGACCAGACGAGCTTCCTCCCCGCGAGCGCGGACGCGACCGAGGTCCAGACGGCACTCGACGGGTTCCGGGAGGGCGACGACATCCCGGCCCTCGTGCTGTTCGTCCGCGACGGCGGGATCACCGACGAGGACCGGGCGGCGATCGACGACGAGCTGTCAGCGCTGTCCTCGACGGAGGGCGTCGCCGACGGCGTCTCTCCGGCCATCCCCTCCGAGGACGGCGCCGCGGTCGAGGTCTTCGTCCCGATCAGCGGTGACGCAGAGGTCGGCGACGTCGTCGAGGCCATCCGTGCACAGCTCGCCGAAGCGGCCCCGGCCGGCCTCGACGTCTTCGTCACCGGACCGGCGGGGTTCACCGCCGACCTCACCGACGCCTTCGCCGGCATCGACGGCATCCTCCTCCTGACCGCGCTCGGCGCCGTCTTCCTCATCCTCATCGTCGTGTACCGCTCGCCGGTCCTCCCGTTCCTCGTGCTCGGCACCTCGCTGTTCGCCCTCTGCACCGCACTCCTCACCGTGTGGTGGCTCGCGAAGGCCGGCGTCGTCCTGCTGAACGGCCAGGTGCAGGGCATCCTCTTCATCCTCGTGATCGGCGCGGCGACCGATTACTCGCTGCTGTACGTCTCGCGGTACCGGGAGGCGCTCCGCGACCATGAGCGGCGGTGGGATGCGACATGGGCTGCGCTCCGTGGATCGTTCGAGCCGATCGTCGCGTCGGGCGGCACCGTCATCGCCGGACTGCTCTGCCTGCTGCTCAGCGACCTGAACTCGAACAAGGCGCTCGGGCCGGTCGCCTCGATCGGGATCGTCTTCTCGGTCCTCGCGGCGCTCACCTTCCTCCCCGCGCTCCTGCTGGCCTGCGGTCGCACCTCGTTCTGGCCGCTGCGCCCGAAGGTCGGGAGCGAGCACCGGGTGCGCGCCTCATCGACCGACGACACCGCCGTGCCGACCACCGGTCTGTGGGGTGGGATCGCCCGTCTGATCTCCCGCCACGCCCGCGTCGTCTGGATCGGGAGCACCCTGCTCCTCCTGGTCGCGAGCCTCGGGGTCTTCCAGCTCAAGGCGGACGGTGTCGCCCAGAGCGACCTCATCCTCGGCACGTCCGAGGCCCGTGACGGTCAGGCCGCCCTCGGTGAGCACTTCCCGGCCGGCTCGGCGAGCCCCGTGTACGTCCTCACGCAGGAGGGCGATGCCGCGCAGGTCATCGGGATCCTCGAGGATGCTGACGGTCTCGACAGCGTCCAGGTGCTGTCGAGCGACGCCGCGACGGGCACCGCGGATGCGACGGTGAGCGACGGGGAGGCGGTCTTCACGGCTCCCGCCGCGGGGCCGCCGGGGACCCCGGTGGCGTCCGCCGAACCGACGGTCGACGACGGCCGCATCCTCCTCCAGGCGACGCTCGACGCGGCACCGGACTCCGTGACGGCGGAGGAGAGCGTGCGACAGCTGCGCTCGACCCTCGACGCCGAGGTCGGCACCCACACGCCGGTCGGCGGCGTCACGGCGACCGCCATCGACTCGAACGACGCGTCCATCCACGACCGGAACCTCATCATCCCCGTGGTGCTCGCCGTCATCCTCCTCATCCTCATGCTGCTGCTCCGCTCGGTGCTCGCCCCGGTCCTGCTGATCCTCAGCGTGGTGGTGTCCTTCGGTGCGGCCCTCGGGGTCTCCGCGCTCGTGTTCGACCACGTGCTCGGGTTCCCGGGCGCGGACCCGAGTGTGCCGCTCTACGGCTTCGTCTTCCTCGTGGCGCTCGGGATCGACTACAACATCTTCCTCATGACGAGGGTCCGCGAGGAGTCGCTGCGGGTCGGGACGAGGGCCGGCGTGCTGCGGGGGCTGGCGATCACGGGTGGCGTGATCACCTCGGCCGGACTCGTGCTCGCGGCCACGTTCGCGGCGCTGGGCGTCATCCCGATCCTCTTCCTCGCGCAGATCGCGTTCATCGTGGCGTTCGGGGTCCTCCTCGACACGATCATCGTCCGGACGCTGCTCGTCCCGGCCCTCAGCCACGACATCGGGAGCGCCATCTGGTGGCCGTCGAAGCTCGCGAAGGATCGGGTCGAGCACCGGCACGCGGCCTGACCGAGGCGGTCGCGACCGACTACCCCTGCTCAGTGAGGAACGCCAGCACGGCGTCCTTGAACGCCCGCGACGAGACCGCGTTGAAGTGCTCGCGGCCGGGCAGCCCCACGTAGCGGGCACCGGCGGCTTCGGCGAGCCGCCGACTGCCGGCGGCGACCGCGTCGTCGTCTCCGGTCACGAGCAGCATCGGCAGCGGCGGCACCTCGGCCGTGCTCGGTTGGGGTCCTCCGCGGAGGCCTTCCACCAGGGCGATGAGCGCCTCCACGTCGTTGCCCGGGACGCCCTCTGCCATCGTGACGTAGGTGTCGGTCAGGGCGTGCGCGATCGTCGTCCCGGTCCTGACATGGTGACGGGCAGACTCCAGGTCGAAGTCGCGGAGCGAGTCGCCCTCGGGGAGACCGCCGAGGCTGAGGGAACGCACACGGTCCGGGTGTCGGACACCCAGCCGCCAACCCACCCGGGAGCCCAGCGAGTACCCGAGGTAGTGCGGCTCGTCGAGGCCGTAGCCGTCGAGGACGGACAGGACGTCGTCGACGAGGATGTCGAGTCGGTATGCGGCCGGATCCGTCGGTTTGTCGGAGGCTCCGTGACCGCGTTGGTCGAGGCTCAGCAGGCGGTACCCGGCACGCGTCAGTGTGCGCGTCCACCCGGCGAGGTCCCAGTTGAGGCCGGCGCTCGAGGCGAAGCCGTGCACCGCGACGATCGTGCCGAGGTCGCCTGTGCCGGGAGCCGGTTCGTGGAGGTACGTCGCGATCCGGATGCCGTCCGTCGACATGACGTAGGTGGGTTTGGTCGGGGCAGGCTGAGGAAGCACCCGTCAACGATACCCGCGGTGGCGCGGCGTAGGCTCAGTCGACGGCCACCGGTCGTGGTCCCTGGTGCATCATCTCGGAGAGGTACGGGGCGACGACGCTCGTGGAGATGCGGCAGTCGAGCAGCAGGACGCCCTGCGCCCCGGCGTGGACCCAGTCGGTGAGTCCGTCGAGGTCCGCGAGCGTGTCGATCGTCACGCCCTGGCCACCCAACGCCCGCGCGAGGGCGGCGAAGTCGACCTCGTCGATGAGCATCGGGGTCTGGTCGAGTCCACGTGAGCCGTACTGGTGGACCTCGGCTCCGTAGGCGGCGTCGTTGAAGACCACGATCACGCCGCTCGGCACCGTGCGGATGACGGTGTCGAGGTCGGGGAGCGCCATGAGGCCGCCGCCGTCGCCGGTGCAGAGGACGGTGGTGCCCGTGTGCCCGGCCGCCGCGGCACCGACCGCGCTCGGGAACCCGAGCCCGATCGACTGGTAGGCCGTCCCGACCATGACGAGGCGGTCGGGGGAGGGGATGTCGAAGTACATCGGCGCCCAGCCGATGAAGTGGCCGCCGTCCTGCACGACCGTGCGGTCGGCCGGGAGCAGCTCATTGAGTCGGTGCGCGAGGTTCCGGGGGTCGAGGCGCCCGTCGGCGCACAGTCCGTCGCCGGAGGAGCCGTCACCCAGGTCGCGGTCGAGGTGCGGTGCTGGGCGGGCGTGACCGGCCGACGCGACCCATCCGGACCCCGCGCCGTCGGAGAGCCGTTCCAGGAGACCTGCGGCTGCGAGGGCCGCGTCACCGTGGACGAGCTCGTCGACCCTGGCGTTCGTCGGGGCGTCGGCGAGGTCGACCTGGATGACGTGGGCAGCGGGGGAGAAGGCCTCGCCGAACCGCATCGTGAACTGGTTGAGGCCGGCGCCGACGACGAGCACGACGTCCGCCTCGGCGATGCGACTCGCGGCGTGCTCCGTCGCGAAGCCGCCGGCCACCCCGAGATCACGGGGGCTGGAACCGAAGAGCCCGCGTCCGAGCGCCGTGGTCGCGGTGTGGGCGTCGAGCAGCTCCGCGAGCTCACCGAGGACGGGGCCGGCGTCGGCCAGCCAGGCTCCACGCCCGGCCAGGATGAGCGGACGATGTGCGCCGCGCAGAGCGGCGGCGGCGGTGTCCAGGCGCCGCGCGACGGGCTCCACGCGGGACGGCCGGACGAGCGCCGGGTGGTGCGGTGTGCCGTCCGCCCGCAGCGGCTCGTCGGACGCCACGGCGGCGAGGTCGTAGGGGATCGCGAGCACGACCGCGGTCCGGCGGTGGACGGCGTGCTCGATGGCGCGGAGCGTGGTCGCGGTGGCGTCGTCACGACCGACGGTGAAGGTCGGTGCACCGAGCCCGGCGGCGATCTGGAACTGGTCGACGTCCCAGGGGCGGGCCCCGGTGGTCGGGGCGTCACCGACGACGAGGATCAGCGGGATCTGGGCCATCACCGCCTCCGCGAGGGGCGTCAGGGTGTTGGTGAATCCGGCTCCGTAGGTCGCGGTCGCGGCAGCGAGACCGCCGCCGGCACGGGCGTAGGCGTCGGCTGCGGCGACGCCCCCGGCCTCGTGACGCATGGCGGTGAAGCGGGTCCTGGTCGTGGCGAGTGCGTCGAGGAGGTGCGCGTTGCCGTTGCCCATGACGCCGAACACCTCGGAGACATGGCGGCTGAGTGCCTGTGCCACCCGGGCGGAGACGGTGGAGGAGCGGGTCGACGTGGGAACGGTCGACGAAGCGTGTTCGGACATGGGAGACCTTCGAGAACGTGGACGGATGGGATTCCGTGTGTGTCTCGCCGGTGCTGGCCGCGCTATCGCCCTTTTTTCGAGCAACGACCCCCGTGCTGCGGAGTCTGACGAGCACACTCTACTCCGCGGCGACCGCGCTGCACAGTGCGGCAGCGACAGCATCCGCTCCACATCCGTGACGCCTGCCGGACAGTCGGACCCGGGTTCGACGGAGGCTGGCTCCATGAACCACATCGTGCAGGCCAACGCGGCCGAAGACCTCCTCGCCCTCATCCCCGGACTCGTCGGAAGCACTCCGAGATCGAGTCTCGTCGTCGTCCTGTTCGCGGGCCGTCACAGCCGCGGCGCACTCCAGGTGCACCTGCCTGCCGGAACGGACGTCGACCGGCAGGTGGCGGACGCCGCCGCGGAGCGAGCACTCGGGTTCGCCTGCCGGGCCCCGGGTGTCGACGCCATCGTGCCCGTGGTCTACACGGACGACGCGTTCGGAGCCGGGGCGGAGCCGCCGGGAAGGACGATCGCCGACGCCGTCCTCGAGCTGGCGACCGCGCAGGGGTTCACGGTCAAAGACGCCCTCTGCTCGGCCGCTGACGGCTGGGGCTCCTACCTCGACCCCGGACTCCCCGCCGGAGGGCGTCCGCCGGCGATCGTGGCCTCGGCGGCGGTCCCGCCGGTCCCACCGCTCCCCTGGGAGCTCGTCACGACCGAGGTCCCGTCGGTGGACGTGGCGACGTTCGCAGCCGTCGACCTCGAGTACCGGGTGCTCTGCGCTCGACTGGCCTCCATGCTCGACGAGGCCGTCGATCGCGCCCGCACGACCTGGCGGATCGACGTCGGAGACGCCGTGGAACGACTCGACGGCCTTCCTGCGGTCTTCGAGGACGCGCTCGCCCGCGGCGTCGAGGGGATGACCGCCCGGGAAGTGGCCTTCCTGTTGCTGAGCCTCTCACGCCCTTGGGCGAGCGATCTCGCACTCATGCAGTGGGCGTTCGGGCGCGAGCTGGGCGAGGAACTCGACGACGCCGAACGCGCGTACGGGCATCTGCCGGTCGGGACGGACGACCCGGAGGTGTTCCACCGGGTCGCCCACCTGCTGGTCGGCGACGGACCGCATCCCGACGTCCAACGCATCCGTGCAGCGAGCAGCCTGCTCCTCGGCGTCGCGGCGCGAGCGTCGGAGTCCGCACGCGTCGCGCCGCTCGCCATGCTCGCCTGGCTGTCGTGGGCGCTCGGCCAGAGCACGCGCGCGACCGCCTTCCTCGCCGAGCTGGTCGACGAGGAGCTGGACCACCCGCTGGCGGCGACCGTCGGGTCGCTGATCCGCCAGGGGCACCTCCCGGCCTGGGCGTTCTGCAGCACCCCGGGAACACGCGACGGCGTGGCCGCCCCCAGCGATCAGCCCGCCGCGTGACGCTCCAGGAAGTCGTAGACCTCGGAGTCGTCGACGCCCGGGAAGGTGCCGCTCGGCAGCGGGGAGAGGATATGGGTGTGCAACCGGGCGCTCGGCCAGGCCTGCTCCCGCCACTTGTCGGCGAGGTCCGACGGCGGTCGACGGCAGCAGGTCGGGTCCGGGCAGGTGGAGACCGCACGCGTCGTGGTCTCCCGTCCGCGGAACCACTTCGCCTCGCCCCAGGGCACGCCGACCGAGATCGAGAACTCCCCGGCCTCGGTCGTGCCGGTCTGCGTCGCGCACCAGAAGGTACCGGCCGGGGTGTCGGTGTACTGGTAGAGCTCCGTGGTGCGGTTCGTCCGCGCGAAGGCGTTCCGTGCGCTCCACTTCCGGCACACGATCTGGCCCTCCACCGCGCCAGTCACGTCGACGGGCAGCGGCAGCGCATCGTTCTCATAGGCCTTCGAGATCGCCCCGTCCTCGGAGACCCGCAGGAAGTGCAGGCGCATGTCGAGCCGGGCGGTCGCCAGGTTCGTCAGGCGCAGCGCCGCGGCCTCATGGGTGACCCCGAAGGCGTCGCGGAAGTCCTCGACGGCCAGGTTGCGGTCGCGCTTGGCCTGTTGCAGGAACGACACCGCGGCCGTCTGCGGCATGAGCGCCGCCGCAGCGAAGTAGTTGATCTCGAGCCGTTGCCGGAGGAACTCGGCGTAACTCGTCGGACGCTGGTGCCCGAGCAGGCGGTGCGCCATCGCCTGCAGGGCCATGGACCGCAGGCCGTGTCCGCCGGGGATCGAGGCCGGTGGCAGGTAGATGCGCCCGTTCTCGAGATCGGTGACGCTGCGGGCGGAGTGCGGCAGGTCGTTGACGTAGATGAGGTCGAAGCCGAGCTGTTCCGCCATGATGCTCACCGTGCGGTGGGTGAGTGCGCCGGTGCTGTGCCCGGCGCGCAGCACGCGCGACTCCGCGAGTTCCTCGATCTCGGGCAGGTGGTTGTCGCGCTCCCGCATCCACTCCCGCAACTCGGTGTTGGCACGCCGCGCCTCCTCCGGGGTCGCGATCGCCTCGCTCGCGTGCCGCTGCAGTTCGCGGTGCAGGCCCACGAGTGCGCGGAGGGCCTCGTCGGGGATGCCTTTCGACGGCTTGACGATCGGCAGGGTCAACTCGCCGTAGAGGGCACTGCGCTGGAGGCGGTCCAGCTCGATCTCCAGTGCCGCGCGGGGGTTCGGTGCCTCCTTCGACAGCAGGTCGGTCAGGTCGACCCCGAGCGCGGTCGTCAGCTCCTGCAGGACCGACAGCTTCGGCTCGCGTTTCCCGTTCTCGATGAGGGAGAGCTGGCTCGCCGCCAGCCCGACCCGTTCGCCGAGGTCGTCGAGGGTGAGGCCTCGCCGGGTCCGGAAGTGCCGGATCCGATGGCCGAGCGTGAGAAGTTCGGCAGCGGCGGTCGATGTGGGAGTCGGCGTCATTCCTTCACCGTATCGAAAGAACCGCAATTCTTGAAGGGTGAATACCCGTGAAGATCGACACAATCAGAAGCATGGTGGCTCTACGACCACTTCTTGACCGTCCCACCAACGCCGGAGGAACGCATGTCCATCGCCGAACTGATTCCCGATACCGCACCCGCCCTCGCCGCCCGCGCGGAGCTCCGAGCGGTGCCGCGCCCGAAGCGGACCGGCCTCGCCGAGCTGCACGCCTGGGTCGACGACCTCGCGGCCCTCCTGGGGCCGTCCGCGATCCACTGGGTCGACGGCTCCGCGAGCGAGTCGCACCGGCTCACCCACCAGCTCGTCGAGGAGAGGAAGCTGATCAAGCTCAACCCCGAGTGGCGGCCGAACAGTTTCCTCGCCCGCAGCGATCCGCGCGACGTCGCGCGCGTCGAGGACCGCACCTTCATCTGCTCCGAGCAGGAGGAGGACGCCGGCCCGACCAACAACTGGCGGGATCCCGCAGTGATGCGTGACGAACTGCACGGGGTCTTCGCCGGCAGCATGCGCGGTCGCACGATGTACGTCGTGCCGTTCTCGATGGGCGCGGTCGGCGGGCCGCTTTCGCAGCTCGGCGTGCAGATCACCGACTCGGCGTACGCGGTGCTCAGCATGGGGATCATGACGCGGATGGGTGACCGCGTGCTGGAGCTCATCGCCGACGGACAACCGTGGGTCAGGACCGTCCACTCGGTCGGCGCCCCGCTCGACGCGGGGCAGGCCGACGTGGTCTGGCCGTGCAACGACACCAAGTACATCGTCCAGTTCCCGGAGACGCGCGAAGTGTGGTCCTTCGGCTCCGGCTACGGCGGTAACGCACTCCTCGCGAAGAAGTGCTTCGCACTGCGGATCGCCTCGGTCATCGGACGCGACGAGGGTTGGTTGGCCGAGCACATGCTGCTGGTCCGGGTCGTCTCGCCGGAGGGCCGGGCGTTCCACATCGCCGCCGCGTTCCCCTCGGCCTGTGGCAAGACCAACCTGGCGATGCTGCGTCCGACGATCCCCGGGTGGACGGTCGAGACCCTCGGCGACGACATCGCGTGGATCCGACCCGGCGACGACGGCCGTCTGTACGCCATCAACCCGGAGGCCGGCTTCTTCGGGGTCGCGCCCGGCACGGGCGCCGGCACGAACGCGACGGCCGTCGACACCTTGTGGGGCAACACGATCTTCACGAACGTCGCGCTCCGCGACGACGGAGACGTCTGGTGGGAGGGACTGACCCCCGAGCCGCCCGCCCACCTCGTCGACTGGCAGGGGCAGGACTGGACGCCCGAGTCGGGGCGCCCGGCGGCCCACCCGAACTCGCGGTTCACCGTCGCGGCGGCGCAGTGCCCGTCGATCGCCGACGACTGGGACGCGGCCGACGGCGTCCCGCTCGACGCGATCCTCTTCGGCGGGCGTCGCGCCACGAACGTCCCGCTCGTGGTCGAGGCCAGCAGCTGGGAGCACGGCGTGTTCATGGGGGCGACGATCTCCTCCGAGCAGACCGCGGCCGCCGAGGGCACGGTCGGGGAGCTTCGTCGCGACCCCTTCGCGATGCTCCCGTTCTGCGGCTACAACATGGCGGACTACTGGAGTCACTGGCTCCGAGTGGGCGGTGCACTCGAGCACGGCAAGGCGCCGCGGATCTTCCAGGTCAACTGGTTCCGGAAGGACGCCGACGGCTCCTTCCTGTGGCCTGGCTTCGGCGAGAATTCCCGGGTCGTCGAGTGGATCGTGCGGCGGCTCGAGCACGAGGTCGACGCACGGGAGTCGGCGATCGGCCGGTTGCCGCTCCTCGACGAGCTGAACCTCGACGGCATCGACGTGCCCGAGGCCGACCTCGACGCCCTGTTCGCCGTCGACCGCGAGTCCTGGCTCGTCGAGTGCGACCTCACCGAGTCCTTCTTCGACACCTTCGGCAGCCGCGTCCCGGCCGCCCTCCGTGCGGAACTCGCCGCCCTGCGCTACCGCCTCCGATCCTGATCCTCGTCCTCCATTCGCCCTATTTTGGGCGAATGGAGGTTCGGGTGCCCAAAGATGGGCGAATGAACCGGTGACGAGGGCGCTCCACAGGCTGGAGACCGCGGCGGCTTGTCGATACGAGGAGGGTACGCCGGTCGCGGATCGACCGATCGCGCGGCGATCGAAGCATGACGCCGACCGATCTACCCGATCACCACGCCTTCTCCGTCCGCTCGGCGCTGGAGCAGGGCGTCTCGCCGGAGCGCCTCCGCACGACGCGCGTCCCGGCACCGTTCCCGGGGGTTCGGAGCTTCGCTGCACCGCGCAGGGGCGCGGACCTGCCTCCCGAACAGCGTCATCTCGCGCACCTGGAGCTGTGTCGTGCGTACGCCTTGCGAATGGCACCGGCGCAGTTCTTCTCGCACCTGTCGGCCGCGCATCTCCTGGAGGCTCCGCTCCCGGCGCGGCTGCGCTGGGACGAGGTGCATGTCGGCGTCCGGCCGCCGGACCGAGCGCCCAGGGTTGCCGGGGTCGTCGGCCATCGCTTGGCGGGCCTCTTCGGCGATCCGATCCTCGTCGAGAGGCTCGCGGTCGTGAGTCCCGCCGACATGTGGTGTCAGCTCGGACCGATTCTCGACATCGATGAGCTGATCGCGGTCGGCGATCATCTGATCCGTGAGCGTGGTGCGTCCGGTCGGTGGCTCAACCAGCGCCTTCCAGCGCTCTGCTCGCTCGACGACCTCGGAGCGGCGCTCAGCGGATCCCGGCGTCTCGGCGCGGGGGCACTCCGTGCCGCGCTCCCGCAGATCCGCGCTGGTTCCGAATCGCCGAAGGAAACGGAACTCCGACTCGCCTTCGTTCGTGCCGGCCTCCCGGAGCCGGTGCTCAACCACGAACTCCGCGATCGCTGGGGGCGATTCATCGCACGTCTCGACCTCGCCTACCCGGCGTATCGCGCAGCGTTCGAGTACGACGGGCGCCAGCACGCCACCGACCCGGGGCAGTTCGCGAAGGACGTCGACCGGATCCATGCCGTCACCAGACTCGGCTGGTCCCACGACCGCTTCCTCGCACACCACCTGCAAGCGGGTGCCGCGGTCGCGATCGACCGAGCACGCGAGCGCCTCATTGCGGCAGGATGGCGCCCGTGACACCGTTCATTCGCCCTTTTTTGGGCGACGGAGCACCCATTCGCCCAAAAATGGGCGAATGAACCGGGGGTCACACGAGGAGCTGGTGCTTGGCGAGTTCGCGGTAGAGCGGGACCTCGGTCACGAGGTCGCTGTGGGTGCCGACGCCGACCACCCGACCCTCCTCGAGGACGACGATCTGATCGCTGTCGACGACGGTCGAGAGCCGGTGCGCGATGACGATGAGCGTGCGTCCCGTCGCGACCGCGTCGATGGCCTCGCGCATCATCTGCTCGTTGACACCGTCGAGGCTCGAGGTCGACTCGTCCAACAACAGGATCGGGGGAGCCGCGAGGATGGCGCGAGCGATGGCGAGGCGTTGCCGCTCGCCACCCGACAGCATGATGCCGTCCTCGCCGACCGGAGCGGCGAGACCGAGCGGGTTGCGGTCGAGGACCCCACCGAGGTTGACCGCATGCAGCACACGCTCGCAGTCGGCGTCGCTCGCATCCGGTGACGACAACAGCAGGTTGTCACGCAGCGTGCCGGCGAGGACCGGGGCGTCCTGTTCCACGTAACCGATCTGGTCCCGGAGGTCGGCGCGGGGGATCGTGCGGATGTCGACGCCGCCCAGCCGGATGGCACCGGCCGTCGGGTCGTAGAAGCGTTCGATGAGCCCGAGGATGGTGCTCTTGCCGGCGCCGGACGGTCCGACGAGCGCCGTGCGTCTGCCCTGCATCGCGGCGAAGGACACCCCACGGAGCACCTGACGACCGAGCGCCGACTGCGCCTCGGTGAGCCGGGCGGCGTCGGCGGCGACGACCTCCGGTGCGCTGGTGCCCTCGCTCAGCGCCTCGGTCGCGAGCGCCTCCGCTGCGGCCCGTTCGCGCTCGATGACCGCCGCGTCCGGGTAGGCGAACTCGACCCCGTCGAACTCGATCGCCGGAGCGGACGCTGAGGCGGCCCCGGGACGTCCGACCCGCGCGGCGATGGCCGCGTCGTCGTCGCCCTCGTCGGGCAGGTCGAGGATCTCCTGGATCCGGCCGAGCGCTCCGAGCGCCTGGTTGACGCTCGTGATCGCACCGAAGGCCTGACCGAGCGGCATGATCATCATGAACAGGAAGAGGATGAACGCGACGAGACTCGCGATGGTGATGGCCCCGGACGCGACGCGGAACCCACCGACGCCGAGGACGACCAGGAACGAGGTCTGCATGGCGATGCCGGCGACCGGGACGACCAGCGAGGAGATCTTCGCGATCCGCACGCCCACGCCGTAGACCTCCTTGGCCACGCCGTCCACCGCGTCGATCTCGCGGTCGGTCGCGTTGGACGCGCGGATGGTGCGGATGGAGCTGATGGCCCGCTCGACCGCGGCGGCGAGCTCACCCACCTTGGTCTGCTGCTCGCGGCTGGCGACGCGGATGCGTCCGCTCAGCGCGACGACCACGACGACCGAGACGATGACGACGAGGAGGGTGAGACCCAGCAGGACGGGGTCGATGATCGCCATGGCGATGAGTGCGCCGAGGAAGGTGATGGCACCGCCGACGGCGTCCACGAAGCCCTGCGTCAGGACGGCGTAGAGCATGGTCGTGTCGCTGCCGACCCGCGAGACGAGGTCGCCGGTGCGGCGCGTGTCGAACTGGCTGATCGGCAGCCGGAAGATGCGCGCGATGAGCTGGCGCCGGGAGGAGTAGACGACCCCGGTGCCTGCGCGCTGCAGCAGGTAGTGCTGATACCCGCTGATGACGCCGGAGACCACGACGAGCCCGACGAGGAGCCACGCCAGGTTGCCGAGCGACCGTCCCGCCTCGACGACCCCGATCACCTGGCTGACGATGAGCGGCTGGGCGAGTGACGCGGCCGCTCCGATGACGCTCAGGATGATGACGACGATGAGGATCGAGCGGTGCTCGAAGATGTACGGCATGAGCTGCTTGAGGCTCGCGCGGGGACCGTCGTCCTTCGGTCGGCTGAACGGGTTGCGGCTGCGTGCCGGGCGCGCTGGGGTGCTCATGGTGCTCTTCCTCCGAGGTGCGGTGCGCGGCTCCGAGACGTCCATGGCGACGGCGCACCGTGGTTCAACTCTAGGCGACGGTCGCACGCGCCGAGCCCGAAGCCGACGCGCCGAGCGCCGACGCAGCAAGGGCCGGTGCGCGGAGGTGTCCTCCACGCACCGGCCCTCGGTGATCGCCTCGATCAGGCGTCGATGTCGACGTCCTTGGTCTCCTTGGAGACGATGAGGGCGACGAGCGTGATCAGGGCCATCACCGAGAGGTAGACGCCGACCCAGAACGGGCTGCCGCCGCCGGCACTCCACAGTGCGACGGCGATGAACGGTGCGACCGCTGCGCCGAGGATCGACGACACGTTGTACGAGATCCCCGACCCGGTGTACCGCACGTTCGTCGGGAACAGCTCGGGCAGCAGGGCGCCCATCGGTCCGAAGGTGAACCCCATGAGGCTGAACCCGATGATGAGCCAGATCATGACCCCGGTGAACCCGGCGCCGAGCAGCGGGACCCAGACGAGCCCGAACACGAGGATCGCGCTCGTCACGACGATGAGCGTCCTCCGGCGTCCGTACTTGTCGGCGAAGGGGCCGGACACGAGCGTGAAGATCCCGAAGAAGACCACACCGGCGATGAGCATGAGGACGAAGGTCGTGTAGCTGTAGCCGAGGCCGGCGACCGGTGCGTCGAGCGGCGCACGGCCGTAGCTCAGCGAGAACGTCGTCATCAGGTAGAAGAGGACGTAGGTGGCGAGCATGAAGAAGGTGCCGAGGAGCAGCTTGCGCCAGTGCAGCTTGACGACGCTCGCGAGCGGCGACCGCTGCACCTTGCCCTGCTCCTTCGCGTTCGTGAACGCGTTGCTCTCGACGAGGCGGAGTCGGACCCAGAGGCCGACGATCACCATGACGACCGAGAACAGGAACGGGATGCGCCAACCCCACTCGAGGAACGCCTCGGACGGCATGGACGGGTCGTCGCTCGGCAGGATAGCCGCGATGATCAGGAAGAGTCCGTTGGCGATGATGAAGCCGATCGGCGCACCGAGCTGCGGGAACGTGCCGAACAGGGCACGCTTGCCGGTCGGCGCGTTCTCGGTCGCCACGAGGGCGGCACCCGACCATTCGCCGCCGAGCGCGAAGCCCTGTCCGATGCGGAGGATCACGAGCAGCAGCGGGGCGACCCAGCCGACGAGCTGGTAGGTGGGCAGGAGGCCGATGAGGAAGGTCGCGATCCCCATCGTGAGGAGGGCACCGACGAGCGTCGCCTTCCGACCGCGCTTGTCACCGAGGTGCCCGAAGATGACGGCACCGACGGGGCGTGCCACCATCGCGGCGCCGAACACGGCGAAGGAGGCGAGGAGACCCGCGGTCGGGTCCTCACTCGGGAAGAAGAGGTGCGGGAAGACGAGGACGGCGGCCGTCGCGTAGACGTAGAAGTCGTAGAACTCGATCGTCGTGCCGATGAGGCTGGCGAGGACGACACGAGAGCGCGGATTGACCGGGGCCTTGGTGACTGGGGTTGCTTCGAGAGACATGCGTGCGCGTTTCGGTTCGGGAATGGACGCCGTCGAAGCATCAGCACCGGTCGCGCACGCCCGCCGACGACGGCAGGATCAGAGGTTCGCCCGCTTGTGGCAGGACCATGACACTGTACGCCGAAGTGCGGCATTCCGGTATTCGGTTGCCCAGCAGGGCGGATGCCGATACCGGAATGCCGCGTGATGCGACGCGCTCGAGTCAGCCGCGCAGCTCGCGGAGGACGACCGCGGTGGCCACGGCGGCATCGGCGGCCTCCGCCCCCTTGTCCTCCTTCGACCCGGGAAGCCCCGCGCGGTCGAGCCCCTGCTTCTCGTCGTCGAGGGTGAGGACGCCGAAGCCGACGGGCTTGCCCGTCTGGATGCTGACCTGGGTGAGGCCGCTCGTCGCGGCGTCGGAGACGTACTCGAAGTGCGGCGTGCCGCCGCGGATGATGACCCCGAGGGCGACGACCGCATCGGCCCCGGCCTCGAGGGCGGCTTTGGCGACGACCGGGAGTTCGAAGCTCCCGGGGACCCGCACGAGACGGTGGTTGGCACCGCTCGCATCGAGGGCCTTGACGGCTCCGGCGATGAGACCGTCGGTGATGGTCTCGTGCCAGGTGCCGGCGATGACGACGATGTCGAGGCCGGTGCCGTCGACGCTGATGGTGGGGGATCCTTCGCCGCTCATGCGGTCTCCTGTCTTCGTCCCCCGAGCGCATCGGGGGTTGGTGGTGTTCCCGCTCCTCGAAGGAATCGAGGAGCGGTGGTGGACTACTGGTGCGGGTGCGGTTCCGGTGCGAGCTCGAAGCCGATGCTGTGGCCCATGCGGTCGCGCTTCGTCTCGAGGTAGCCCTCGTTGAACAGGCCGACGCCGACCACCAGCGGGACGCGCTCGCTCACGGCGATGCCGTGGTTCGTGAGCTGTCGCTCCTTCTCCGGGTTGTTCGAGAGCAGGCGCACGGAGGTGATGCCGAGGTCCGTCAGGATCGCGCTCGCCGCCGTGTAGTCGCGGGCGTCGGCCGGCAGCCCGAGCGCGAGGTTGGCGTCGAGGGTGTCGAGACCGTCCTCCTGCAACCGGTACGCACGCAGCTTGTTGACGAGACCGATGCCGCGCCCCTCGTGCCCGCGCAGGTAGACGACGACACCGCCGTGGCGCTGGATGGTGTCGAGGGCGCTGTCGAGCTGCGGACCGCACTCGCACTTGAGCGAGCCGAACGCCTCGCCGGTCAGGCACTCCGAGTGGACGCGCACGAGCGCACCGGTGGCCTGCGGGTCGCCGGCGATGATGGCGACGTGGTCGGCACCGGTCCTGCGGTCGCGGTAGGCGCGCAACCGGAACGAGCCGTGCGTCGTCGGGACGGTCGTCTCCACCTCGAAGGACACGTTCGACGACTCGGGGATGGCCGCCTGGGCGGCGCGTTCCTCGGCGCAGACCGCGGCCGCGTCGGGGTTCTCCTCGAGGAACGCGACGAGCGCGGCGATCGTCGTGACGAGCACGCCCTCCCGCTCGCCGAGGGCGATGAGGCCGGGCAGACGCATCATCTCGCCGTCGTCGGCGACGATCTCGGAGATCGCCCCGACCGGGACGAGCCCCGCGAGCTTCATGAGGTCGACGGCCGCCTCCGTGTGCCCGTCGCGCTCGCGCACCCCGCCGTCGACGGCGCGCAACGGGACGATGTGTCCGGGGCGCGAGAGACTGGCAGGCACGGACGCCGGGTCGGCGAGCACGCGCAGGGTGTGGGCGCGGTCGGCGGCGCTGATACCGGTGCTGAGCCGGTCGGCCGCGTCGACCGTTACGGTGTACGCGGTGCCTCTGGGGTCCTCGTTGAGCGCGACCATCGGCGGGAGGGCCAGCCGGTCGGCGATCTCGTTCGTCATCGGTGCGCAGATGAATCCGGAGGAGTGCCGGACCGTCCACGCGATCCACTCCTGGGTGGCGGACTCCGCAGCGAGGATCACGTCGCCCTCGTTCTCTCGGCCTTCGTCGTCGGCCACGATGACCGGACGGCCCTGGCGGAGTGCCTCGAGGGCCTCAGGGATGCTGGCGATGCTCATACGTTGCCCCTTCCGGTGGCGGTGGTGCCGACCGGGTCCGCGGACTGCGGATCCTGGCCGATGCTGCTGGGGAGTGCCGACTCGCGACGGCTGAAGGCGAGCATGCGCTCGACGTGCCTGGCGAGGATGTCGGTCTCGAGGTTCACACGGTCGCCGGGGACCCGATCGCCGAGCGTCGTCGCGGCCAGCGTCTCGGGGATGAGGGACACCTCGAACCAGGCCTCCGGTGCGTCCGGTGCGCTGATGGCGCTGACGGTGAGCGAGACCCCGTCGACGGTGATCGACCCCTTGTCGACGACGAGCGGCGCGAGTGCCGCGGGGAGCGAGACACGCACGATGCGCCAGGCCTCGCCGGGCACCGTGGCCAGGATGGTGCCGGTGCCGTCGACGTGCCCTTGGACGATGTGTCCACCGAGGCGGTCACCGACGCGGGCCGCACGTTCGAGGTTGACCGGAGATCCGACCGTGACGCCGTCGAGCGAGCTCATCGCGAGGGTCTGGGCCATGACGTCGGCCGTGAACGTCTCACCGGTCTGCTCGACGACGGTGAGGCAGACACCGCTCACGGCGATGGAGTCCCCGTGCCGGGTGCCCTCGAGGGCGAGCGGGCCACGGACGGTGAAACGTGCCGAGTCGTCGCCGTGGTCGATGGCGACGATGGTGCCGAGTTCTTCGATGATGCCCGTGAACATGGGTGGTCCGTTCTCTGGGGGTCAGGCGGTGAGGTGGTGGGCGGCCGAGGCGGAGGCGCTGCGGTCGGGTGTCGTGATGACGAGGAGGTCGTCGCCGAGTGGTTCGACGCCGACGGTGGTGAGTCGGATCGCTTCGCCGATGGTGTCGACACCGAGGTCGCCGATCGCGAGGCGAGGGCCGCCGAGGAGCACGGGGGCGAGATAGGTGAGGACCGTGTCGGCGAGTCCTGCGCGGAGGAACGCCGTGGCGATGGTCGGGCCGCCCTCGATGAACACGCTCCGGACGCCCGCGGCGCGGAGTTCGGCGAGCAGCGCAGCCGGATCATGCCCGTGGTGGAGGACGACCGGCCGGGGGTGGCGGTGGACGGCGGCGTCCCGGGGGATCGGGCGATCCCCCATGACGACGGGCAGGGGCTGCTCGGGCAGGAGGTCGCCGTGGTCGTCGCGAGCGGTGAGGCTCGGGTCGTCGGCGAGGACCGTCCCTGTGCCGACGAGGATCGCGTCGTGGGCGGCCCGCCGACGGTGGACGTCGTCGCGCGCGACATCGCCGGTGATCCAGCGGCTCGTGCCGTCGCTCGCGGCGATCCGCCCGTCGAGACTCGAGGCCCACTTCACGGTGACGAGCGGACGCCCGAGGCGGGCGGTGGTGAGCCAGTCACCGAGGAGGTCCTCCGCCGGTCCGGCGAGCACGCCGCCGATGACGGTCACGCCGCCGTCGCGGAGCCGTTCCGCTCCACCCCCGGAGTGGTGGCCGGGGTCGTCCACGGCGAACACGACGCGCTCGACGCCGGCCTCGAGGAGGGCGACGGCACACGGACCGGTCCGGCCCGTGTGGTTGCACGGTTCCAGGGTGACGACGGCGGTCGCGCCACGGGCCGCCCCGGGCGCGAGGTGGGACAGGGCGTCGACCTCCGCGTGCGGGGTGCCGGCTCCGCGGTGCCAGCCCTCGGCGAGCACGGTGCCGTCGCTGTCGAGGATGACGCAGCCGACGCGGGGGTTGACGCCGCGGGCGGGGCCGTTGGCGGCGAGTTCGAGCGCGCGCAGCATGGCCTGCTCCTCGCGGACACTCGCCTGCGGTGCCTCGGTTCCTGCGCTCATCTGTCCGTCATCTCGGTCGGTACTGACACGAGTTCCGGGGTCGCGGGCAGGTGCTCGCCGGCGTCGACCATCGGCCGACGCCCGTGCTTCCTTCCATCCGGACTCGAACGCCGTCTGCGAGCAGACGCGTTCATAACCGTCGGTCCTGGAGTTCCACCAGGTCAACCGGGCCTCGCTTGCGCGAGACACGGGTCGCGGACTATCACCGCCGGTTCGGACTCTCACCGACCCCGGAGCACGTTACGTGTTGTCGATTCTAGGTCAACGGGCTGAGTGGGTGCCCTATTCCCGGTTCGGATGACGCCCGGTTGCAGCGCCTGAAGCGGCCGGGTCAGCGCTGGGCGTCATGCTGATCGATCGCCGCGCGGGCGGTTCCCTCGTCGACCACGAGGTCGGAGATGAGCCCTCCCGCCAACGCCCCGAGGAGCGGCGGCACCTTGGCGGCACCGGCGACCACGCAGATCCGACGGGAGACCCCGCGCAGCACGTCGAGGTCGGGTCCGGATGCGCGGTTGTTGAAGGGGATGTCCCGCCACGAACCGTCGGCGCGGAAGAAGACGGTCGCGACGTCCCCGACCGCCCCGGCGCGCGCGAGCGCCTCGAAGTCGCTGTCGTCGAGGTAGCCGCCGACGTACACGTGGCTGGGTACGCCGGAGAGCTGCGAACCGAGACCGAACAGCGCGACGTCCATGCGCCGTTGGATCTCGAGCACGCGTCGGATGCTGCGCTCCCGCCACAGGGCGAGCTTGGTCGACGGGTCGTCGAAGAAGGCCGGCACCGCGAACTGCTGCGCGTAGGCCCCGTAGGCGTCCGCGTACCGATGCAGGATCTCACTCGCGTAGAGGATGCCCGAGGTGCGCGTGTTGGCCGCACCGTTCAGCTGGACGATCTGCGAGTTGTGGGTCCGCTTGGGGGTGAGGTGCCTCGCCACCGCACTCACGGTCGAGCCCCAGGCCAGGCCGAGCGTCATGTTCGAGTCGAACACGGAGCCGAGAAAACGTGCAGCCGAGAGGGCGACCCGCTCCAGGCGGTCGATGTCGCTCGTGTGGTCGGGGACCGGGACGATGTGGGCGGTCACGCCGAACCGGTCGCGGAACTCCGCTTCGAGCCGCGACGGCATGTCGTGCGGGGAGCGCACCTGGATGTCGACGAGCCCGCTTTCCCGCGCATATCCGAGCAGGCGGGACACCGACGACCGGGAGGTGTGGAGCTCCTGGGCGATGGCCTCCATGGTGAGGTCCTGCACGTAATACAGCTGTGCGGCACGGAGCGCCTCGGCCGTCCGGTCCGGCTGACTGAGCGCGTCTGCGAGCGACATCGGGTCTCCTTGCACGTTTGTTCACTAGGGCTGTTCAGAGTTGCAGCGGGTGTCACGATGTATTCAGTCACATCATTCAGCGGCGCGCAATCCCGGCAGCGTCGCGTTCCAACCGCGAAGAAGCGAGGCATCTCATGTCCCTCAAGTCGTCAGCTCCCCGTTCCACCGTCCAGTCCGTCATCGACCGCCCGCAGGCGTCGGTGCTCATCATCGGCGGCGGCATCAACGGCATCGCGACCTTCCGCGACCTGGCGCTCCAGGGCGTCGACGTCACGCTCGTGGAACGCAACGACTGGGCCTCCGGCGCCTCCGCCGCGTCGAGCCACATGATCCACGGCGGCATCCGGTACCTCGAGAACGGTGAGTTCCGCCTCGTCCAGGAGTCGGTGCAGGAGCGCAACGGGCTCATCAAGATCGCCCCGCACTACGTGAAGCCGCTCGAGACCACGGTCCCGATCTTCTCGACCTTCTCCGGCATCCTCTCCGCACCGCTGCGCTTCCTCACCCACAAGCAGGGCAAGCCGCAGGAGCGTGGCGCGCTGCTCATCAAGGTCGGCCTCACCGCGTACGACTCCTTCTCCCGTGACGGTGGCAGCGTGCCGCGTCACCGCTTCCATGGCCGCAAGAAGTCCCTCGCCGACCTGCCGAAGATGAACCCGGGCCTCAAGTACACGGCGACCTACTACGACGCCTCCATGCACGACCCGGAGCGCCTCGCGCTCGACGTCCTCATGGACGGCCTCGCCGCCGGCCCGCACGCCCGCGCCGTCAACTACGTCGAGGCGGTCGGCATGGGTGCCGACGGCGTCGAGCTCCGCGACACGGTCACCGGCCAGACCTTCACCGTGACCAGCGACGTCGTGGTCAACACCTCCGGCCCCTGGACCGACCTCACGAACGCCGGCCTCGGCGAGCCGACGACCTACATGGGCGGCACGAAGGGCTCGCACATCGTCCTCGACAACCCGGAGCTCTACGCGGCCACCAAGGGACGCGAGATCTTCTTCGAGCACGAGGACGGCCGCATCGTCCTCATCTACCCGCTCAAGGGCAAGGTCATGGTCGGCACGACCGACATCGACGCCGACCCGAGCACCCCGAGCGTCTGCACCGAGGAGGAGGTCGACTACTTCTTCGACCTCGTGAAGCACGTCTTCCCGACCATCGCGACCTCGCGTGAGCAGATCGTCTACCGGTTCTCCGGCATCCGCCCGCTGCCGAAGCACGACGACGAGGCCCCCGGCTTCGTGTCGCGCGACTACCGGATCGAGCGCCGGGCCGCCGCTGCACGTCCGTCCACCACCGTGTTCAGCCTCGTCGGTGGCAAGTGGACCACCTTCCGGGCCCTCGCCGAGCACCTCAGCACGGACGTGCTCAACACCATCGGAGCCCCGCGCCCCGTGGAGACCCTCGGACTCGCGATCGGTGGCGGCGCAGGCTTCCCGCGCACCGACGCCGCGACGCGCACCTGGGTCGCCGCGCACGAGGACGGCACCGGCGCCAAGCGCGCCGAGCAGCTGCTGGGCCGGTACGGCACGAAGGCCGCCGCACTCCTCGAGCACCTGTCCGAGCACGGCGATGACCGCTTGCAGGGCGCTGCCGACTACAGCGTGCAGGAGCTGGAGTACCTCGTCGAGCAGGAGCAGGTCGTGCACCTCTCCGACGTGCTGCACCGCCGCACGAGCCTCGCGTTCACCGGATCGCTGACCGCCGGCCTCGTCGACGAGATCGCCCGCGTCGTCGGCGGTGTCCTCGGGTGGGACGACGTCGAACGGACCGCGCAGATCTCCGCAGGGCTCGACCGCCTGCGCGACGCCCACCAGGTCGACCTCCGGGTCGACGCCGCCAAGGAGGCCCCGGCGTTCTCATAATGCACGAATGTGCAGGCAAGGCCCTTGTCCTGTGCAACAGGAGCTGGCTACCTTACAAGCAACTGGTCAGTGCAACCTCGCCCAGCGGGGGCTCGCGCCTCGGCGTCGGCCCCCACACGGCCACACCTATGAAAGGTCAATGAAGACATGAACCTCGGAACCATCTTCCTCTCCGAGACCGTGGGGACGGCGATGCTCGTCCTGCTCGGTACCGGTGTGGTCGCCACGGCGATCCTCACGAAATCCAAGGGCCTCGGTGGCGGCTGGCTGCTCATCAACTTCGGTTGGGGCCTCGCGGTCTTCGCCGGCGTCACGGTGTCCTACGCCTCCGGCGGACACCTGAACCCCGCCGTCACGATCGGCTTCCTCACCACGGGGTCGATCGACTTCGGTACGGCGCTCGTCTACTGGGCGGCGCAGATGGTCGGTGCCTTCATCGGTGCCGTGCTGACGTACTTCGCCTTCAAGCAGCACTTCGACCAGGAGGAGGACCCGGGCAAGAAGCTCGGTGTCTTCTCGACCGGTCCGGAGATCCGCAGCTACGGCTGGAACCTCGTGACCGAGGTCATCGCGACCTTCGTCCTCGTCTTCGTCGTGATGTCCTTCGGCAAGACCGGCCCCGACGCGGTGGTCATCGAGGGCGTCCCCGGGGGACTCGCAGCCCTGGGCGCCCTGCCCGTCGCCCTGCTCGTCGTCGGTATCGGCGCCTCCCTCGGTGGCCCGACCGGCTACGCGATCAACCCGGCACGTGACCTCGGTCCGCGCATCGCCCACGCCCTCCTCCCCATCAAGGGCAAGGGCAAGAGCGACTGGTCCTACGCCTGGGTGCCGGTCGTCGGCCCCCTGCTCGGTGGTGTCCTCGCGGCCCTCGCCTCGATGGTGCTGCTCCCGGCCGTCTGACCTGACGCTGCGGCGGTGACCGGACACGATCACCGCCGCGGCACCCCGGGGCACCGGTTCCGGTGCCTCACCTCGCAACGCACGCAACGAAGGAGTATCCAATGGCGGACTACGTCATCGCAATCGACCAGGGGACGACGAGTTCCCGGGCCATCGTCTTCGACAAGAGCGGATCGATCGTCTCGACGGGCCAGCTCGAGCACGAGCAGATCTTCCCGAAGGCCGGCTGGGTCGAGCACAACCCGAACCAGATCTGGAACAACACCCGCGAGGTCATCGGCCAGGCGCTCAGCAAGGCCAACATCACCCGGCACGCCATCGCGGCCATCGGTATCACGAACCAGCGCGAGACCGCCGTCGTCTGGGACAAGACCACCGGTCAGCCCGTCTACAACGCGATCGTCTGGCAGGACACGCGCACGCAGGACATCGTGAACCGCCTCGCTGCGGACGGTGGCGTCGAGCGCTTCAAGAAGACCGTCGGCCTGCCGCTGGCGACCTACTTCTCCGGCACCAAGATCGTCTGGATCCTCGAGAACGTCGAGGGTGCTCGCGAGAAGGCCGAGGCGGGCGACCTCCTCTTCGGCACGACCGACAGCTGGGTCATCTGGAACCTCACCGGTGGTGTCAACGGCGGCGTGCACGTCACGGACGTCACCAACGCCTCGCGCACGCTCTTCATGGACCTCGAGACCCTGCAGTGGGACGACGAGATCCTCAAGGCGTTCGGTGTCCCGAAGTCGATGCTCCCGGAGATCAAGAGCTCCTCCGAGGTCTACGGCCACGCGTCCGACGACAGCCTCCTCCGCGAGACGCCGATCGCCGGCATCCTCGGCGACCAGCAGGCGGCAACCTTCGGTCAGGCTGCGTTCCAGCAGGGCGAGGCCAAGAACACCTACGGCACCGGTAACTTCATCATCTTCAACACCGGTGAGGAGATCGTCCACTCCGAGAACGGTCTGCTGACGACACTCGGCTACAAGCTCGGCGACGCGAAGCCGCACTACGCGCTCGAGGGTTCGATCGCCGTGACCGGTTCGCTCGTCCAGTGGCTGCGCGACAACCTCGGCATGTTCTCCTCCGCTCCCGAGGTCGAGGCGCTCGCCAAGACCGTCGAGGACAACGGTGGCGCGTACTTCGTGCCGGCGTTCTCCGGGCTGTTCGCGCCGTACTGGCGTCCGGACGCCCGCGGTGCGCTCGTCGGGCTCACCCGGTACGTCAACAAGGGCCACATCGCCCGGGCCGCCCTCGAGTCGACCGCGTTCCAGACGGCCGAGGTCATCGACGCCGTCAACGCCGACTCCGGTGTCCCGCTGACGGAGCTCAAGGTCGACGGCGGCATGACCGCCAACGACACGCTCATGCAGTTCCAGGCCGACATCCTCGGTGTCCCGGTCATCCGACCGGTCGTCGCGGAGACCACGGCGCTCGGCGCGGCCTACGCGGCCGGTCTCGCCGTCGGCTTCTGGTCCGACCTCGACGACCTCGCGAAGAACTGGCAGGAGGACAAGCGCTGGGAGCCCAACATGGACTCCGCAGAGCGCGACCGCCTCTACCGCAACTGGAAGAAGGCCGTCACGAAGACCTTCGACTGGGTCGACGACGACGTGCAGTAGTCCCGACCGACCGGAACGGCCCGTCCTCCTCGCGGAGGGCGGGCCGTTCTGTTGTCCGTCCTCGCTCGGCTCCTGAAGGGTGAATCTGCGCAGAACTCCTGCAGCTTGAGGACCGGCACGGGAACAACCGCGCCATTCCGCCTGCCCGCGCCGACCGGTCCTGTCAGGCGCAGGAGTTCTGCGCAGACAAACTGCTCCCGCAAGACTCGCTCCGACCCCCATCTCGTCGAGATGGGGGTCCCATCTGCGCACAACTCCTGCTCGTCGCTGCTGCGTTGCCTCTCCGTGGCCGATCCTGAGCGTCGGCCAGTGGCCAGCAGGAGTTGTGAACCATGCGCGACGGTGAAGCCCCGGCCGTGACCCTCCTCCACAGGGTTCCGGCAGTCCTCGACCGACGGTGAAGCCATCGCTTGTGACCGCCCGCTCGACCGGTGCCCCAACCATCGATGGATGGACAGCGCATCTTCTGGTCACACGATCTTCGCCCGCTCGACGCTTCTCGAGGAAGGGATGCGACCGCGTGCGATCACCCAGGCGGTGCGCGACGGAACGATCGTTCGCGTGCGGCGCGATCGATACGCGCTCCCCGGAGTGCACGATGACATCCGTGCCGCAGTCCGCATCGGGGGGAGGCGAGCGTGCCTGTCCACCCTGGCCGCCCGTGGTGTGTTCGTGTTCGACGCCACCCGGGTCCATGTGCATGTGGACCGCAGCGCCTCACGACTTCGCGGACCGCGGGCGGAGGACCGACGGCTGGCTACCAGCGATCGACGGGAGTTCAGCCTCCACTGGAGACCGCTTGACCAGCCGTGCGGCACGTTCGACTGCGACGTGTCGATCATCGACGCACTGGCCCAGTCCATCCGGTGCCAGGCGCCGCGTATGGCACTTGCGACGCTCGACAGCGCGGTCCATCTCGGGTTGGTCGATGAACCTGACCTCCGTCGAGTCTTCGCCCTGGTGCCCGGACGCTTTCGTGCGCTCATGGCGTTGATCGATGGACGCGCCGAGTCAGGTCCGGAGACACTCCTGCGCTTGATCGTCCGCAGCCTCGGTCTGTCGTACGAGGTGCAGCCCCGCCTGGCGGAGGGTGGACGCGGTGATCTCCTGGTGGCTGAGTCGTTGTTGATCGAGGTCGACAGTCGAGCCCATCATGAGGGGTGGTCGCACGCCGTCTCAGACCGCACCCGTGACCTCAGAGCCGCCTCGCGCGGGCTGACGACGTTGCGACCGCTCTACCAGCATGTGGTGTACGAGCCCGGCCTCGTTGCGGCGGCCATCACCGGTCTGATCGGGGAGGTGCGCACAACTCCTGCCCACCGCGCGGGCACTTCGCGGGCTGCGCGCTGAATGCGGCGGGCGCGGGCTTGCGGACAGCGACGAGCAGGAGTTGCGAACGGACGGCGGGATCAGGCTGGGCGGAGGAGTCCGACGCGGTCGTAGACCTCGGCGAGGGTCTGCTCGGCGACCTCGGTCGCGCGCGCGGCGTTGACCGCGAGCAGGCGGTCGAGCTCGGCGGGGTCGTCGAGGAGCTCGAGCGCGCGCGCACGGACCGGCTCGAGTTCGCCGACGACGACCTCGGCGAGACCCTTCTTGAGGTCGCCGTAGCCACGACCCTCGAACTCGCCGACGACCGCCTCGATGGGGGAGCCGGTGATCGCGGAGTAGATGCTCAGCAGGTTCGAGACGCCGGGCTTCTCCTGCGCGTCGAAGGCGATGACGCCGTCGTTGTCGGTGACGGCACGCATGATCTTCTTCTGCGTGACCTTCGGCTCGTCGAGCAACCAGATGATGCCTGCCGGGGTCTCGGCGGACTTCGACATCTTCGACGTCGGGTTCTGGAGGTCGTAGATGCGTGCGGAGTCCTTCTGGATCTGCGCCTTCGGGACGACGAAGGTGTCGCCGAAGCGGGCGTTGAACCGCTCGGCGAGGTCGCGCGTGAGCTCGATGTGCTGCCGCTGGTCGTCGCCGACCGGCACGATGTCGGTCTGGTAGAGCAGGATGTCGGCCGCCATGAGGATCGGGTAGGCGAAGAGTCCGACCGACGAGGCGTCGCGTCCGTGCTTGGCCGACTTGTCCTTGAACTGCGTCATGCGCGCGGCCTCACCCATGCCGGTGATCGTGTTCAGCACCCAGGCGAGCTGTGCGTGCGCCGGGACGTGCGACTGGACGTACAGGGTCGAGGCCGAGGGGTCGATGCCTGCGGCGATGTACTGGGCGGCCGTGCGACGGGTCTTCTCCCGGAGCTCGGCGGGGTCCTGCGGCACCGTGATCGCGTGCAGGTCGACGATGCTGAAGAAGGCGTCGTGCTCCTGCTGCATCTGCTTCCACTGCAGGAGGGCGCCGATGTAGTTGCCGAGGTGGAGCGAGTCGGCGGAGGGCTGCATGCCGGAGTACAGGCGTGGCTTGGTCATGTGGGTTCTCGCAGAGGGATGAGCGGCCGGAGCCGGGGCACGGGTGGTCTGGTGGTGTGGTGCCGGTGGTCAGACGGCGTAGTCGACGACGACGGGGGCGTGATCGGACCATCGCTGGTCGTATGCCGCAGCGCGGTCGATGGTGTACCCGGACGCGAGGGCCGCGAGCTCGGGAGTGGCGAGCTGATAGTCGATGCGCCAGCCGGTGTCGGTGTCGAAGGCCTGGCCGCGCTGGGACCACCAGGTGTAGGGACCAGGGACCTGGCCGGCGGACTGACGCCCGATGTCGACCCAGCCGAGGCCGGTGCCGGTCACGCCGTCGACGCCCGTCACCGGCTCGCCCGCCGGGCCGAGGTAGCGGTCGAAGTAGGACCGCTCGGCGGGCAGGAAGCCGGCACGCTTGACGTTGCCCTTCCAGTTCTTGATGTCGAGCTCGGTGTGGCCCACGTTGAGGTCGCCGACGACGAGGGACAGCGGGTTGTGCTCGCGCAGTGCGGGCAGCCGCTCGAGCATCGCCTCGAGGAAGCGGAACTTCTCGACCTGCTTGGGGGTGTCGACCTCGCCGGAGTGCACGTAGGTGCTCACGACCGTGACGAGGGTGCCGTCGATGTCGAAGTCGGCCTCGATCCAACGACCCGCGCTGTCGAAGTCGTCGGCTCCGAGGGCGACGCGGTGGATGCCCGCCGAGCGACGGCTGACGATCGCGACGCCTGCGCGCCCCTTGGCGGTCGCGGCATCGTGCAGGATGTTCCACTCTGGTCCGAACAGCGTCTCGAGGTCGCTCGTCGCGGCGCGGACCTCCTGCAGGGCGAGGATGTCGACCCCGCGGTCTTCGAGCCAGTCGCCCATCCCTTTGCGGAAGGCCGCGCGGACTCCGTTGACGTTGACACTGGCGATGCGGAGGGGTGCAGACATGCCTCCAGCTTAGTCGCGGGGGCCGACAACGCCCTGGCCCCGGCGTCCGCCCGGGCGTCGGCGATGGGGCGTGTCCGACGCGTCCGCCACGGGCGACTCGGGGTCTTCGCCGTGCTGTCGGATGAGCTCGGCCGAGGCCTCCTCGGCGTGCCGCACGCGTCGGCGGGCGAACCAGACCGCCGGGCCCTTGGCGCGCCGGAGGGATTCGCGAGCCTCCCGCAGTTCCGCCTCGGCGATCAGTCTCCTGGCCGCCAGCTCTTCGGCCGCCTGCTCCTCCGGTGTCGTCGTGTGCACACTGATGCCCTGGTCGTCGAGACCCACGGCGATCCACGCGGCGGAGGCGAGGATGACGCGGCTCACGAGGTTGAACCACAGCATGAGGCCGATGAACACCGCGAAGGTCGCGAGCAACGGGTTCCGGGAGGCCCCGGCGATCACCGCACTGCTCGCGACGCTCAGGAGCGAGAGCACCAGACTGCCGAGGAGCGCGCCGCCGAAGAGGTTGCGCCACGGGATCCGGATCCGGCTGAGCACGCGGTACATGGCGCCGAGGGTGACGAGGTTCACGACGACCGCGACGACCAGTCCGACGACCCGGCTGCCGACGGTCACCCAGAACGTGCCCTCCAGTCCGACGAGCGACAGCAGCCAGCTGAGCGCCTGGGTGCTGGCGACCGACAGCGTCGCGGAGACGAGGAGGAGGACGCCGAAGGCGAGCGCGAGCACGAGGTCGACGACCTTCAGCAGGAAGAAGCTCGCGGCGACCTTCGGGAGCGCGAAGATCGACCGGACCGCCTGCCGGGTGTAGTACAACCATCCGATCGCCGTCCAGATGAGTCCGACGGCGGCGATGACCCCGGTCCACCCGAGGAGGGAGGCGCTCGACAGCTGCTCCTCGGCGATGATGCCTTCGCCGTCGGTGCCGATGAGGCCGGGGACGGCGCGGTTGATGATCTCCACCAGTGCTTGGAAGACCTCGGCGTTGCTACCGAGCCAGATGCCGGTGATGGCGAATCCGACGTAGACCGCTGCGAACACGGCGAAGACGGCCTGGAAGCTGATCCCGGCGGCCAGGAGGTTGCCGTCCATGGCGAGATACCGATGGATGACGCGATAGGGCTTCAACCGCATGACCCACGTCGTGGCGCGCTCCGCTCTCGCCGCGCGGGGCGCGAGTCGTCGGATGAACGGGTTCTCGCTGTTCTGGATCCATTGGAACACCAGCGGAGGTGGCGTCTGCTGGAGCCGCACCCTGGGGGTGGTGCTGACGTCCGGCGCGTCGGCGGAGTCCTTCCTCGGCGCACGCGGATTGGTCACCGGACCAGCCTACAAGCGGGCCGGACCGGGGGAGAGGCGGTGCACTAGGGTCGAACCATGCGCGAGGCGGAGGGGCAACGCACGTTCACCGGCACCGGCGTCGGACGCGGCGTCGTGGCCGGTCCCGTGCTCCGCATGCCGGAGCCGTTGCCCGAACCGAGTGCCGACCCGTTCGGCGGGGACGTCACGCTCGAACAGGCCAGGGCCGTCGCGGCGCTCAGCGCGACGCGGGTCGACCTGGAGGAGCGGGCTCGACGAGCCGGCGGACATGCGCAGGACGTGCTCGAAGCGCAGGCGGTCATGGCCGACGACCCGGCACTGGCAGAGGACGTCGCGACGCGCATCGCAGCGGGGCGTTCCGCGGAGCGCGCCGTGTTCGAGGCCCTGGCGACGGTCCAGCAGGTCCTCTTCAACCTGGGGGAGCCGATGGCGGCGCGCGCGACCGACGTCGGTGACGTCTCGCAACGGGTCATCGCACGGTTGCTCGGTCGGCCTGTCCCCGGTCCGCCCGAGTCGGACGAGCCGTTCGTCCTCGTCGCCGCGGACCTCGCTCCGGCGGACGCCGCACTCCTCGATCTCGATCGGGTGCTGGCCCTCGTGACGAGTGGCGGCTCGGCGACCTCGCACACGGCCATCCTCGCGCGCGAGCAGTCGCTCATCGCCGTCGTGGGCGTCGCCGGAGCCGAGCAGTTCGAGGACGGTGAGATCGTCCTCGTCGACGCCGGAGCCGGGGTCGTCACGGGGTCGCCGACGAAGCGCGAGGTGCGGTCGGCCCGGTCCACCGCGGCCGAGCGCGTGCGGGTCTCACCGCGCTCGCCGGGCGAACTCGCCGACGGCACCCCGGTGCCCCTGCTCGCGAACCTCGGGTCCGTCGCCGGCGCGCCCGGTGCCCTGGCCCTCGGCGCCGAAGGGGTCGGGCTGTTCCGCACCGAGCTCCTCTTCCTCGATCGCGCGGAGGCGCCTGGCGTCGCCGAACAGGCTGACCGCTACGGCGAGTTGCTCGCGGCGTTCCCGGGGAAGCGCGTCGTCGTCCGGGTGTTCGACGCCGGAGCCGACAAGCCGCTCGCCTTCCTCCGACCGGACGACGCCGAGCCCAATCCGGCGCTCGGGGTGCGGGGCATCCGGGCGCTCCGCGCTCATGACGAGGTGCTCCGAGACCAGCTCACGGCGCTCGCGCTCGCACAGGACGCCCACGAGGCGGACCTCTGGGTGATGGCCCCGATGATCGCCGACCTTCCCGAAGCCGCGGCGTTCGTGACGCTCGCCAAGCGGCTCGGGCTGCGCACGGTCGGGGCGATGATCGAGGTGCCGTCGAGTGCGCTGCTCGCCGCGCAGATCCTCGGGGTCGCGGACTTCGTGAGCATCGGGACCAACGACCTGACGCAGTACACGCTCGCGGCGGACCGTCTCCTCGGGCCCCTCGGCTCGTACCAGGATCCGTGGCACCCGGCCGTGCTGCGGCTCGTCAAGCTCGTCGGTGACGCCGGTCTCGCCTCAGGGCGCTCGATCGGCGTCTGTGGGGAGGCGGCAGCGGATCCGGCCCTCGCGGTCGTGCTCGTCGGCCTCGGGGCGACGAGTCTCTCGGTCACCCCGGCCGCGCTCGGCGACGTCCGGAGCGAGCTGCGCCGCTACACGCTCGAGGCAGCTCGCGCCATGGCGATGGACGCCCTGAGCGCCGCGTCGCCTGCTGAAGCGAGAGCTGCCGCGCTGGCCTGACGTCGCTCGATGCACGGATCCTCCCGCACGAACACGTCCGGCCCAGCGCGGTGCGCTGGGCCGGACGGATGAACCGGGTGTGGGCTAGGAGACCTTGCCGGAGATCATGGCCTGCTTGACCTCGGCGATCGCCTGCGTGACCTGGATGCCGCGGGGGCACGCCTCGGTGCAGTTGAAGGTGGTGCGGCAGCGCCACACGCCCTCCTGGTCGTTGAGGATGTCCAGGCGGACCTGCGAGGCGTCGTCGCGGGAGTCGAAGATGAAGCGGTGCGCGTTCACGATCGCCGCCGGGCCGAAGTACTGGCCGTCGGTCCAGAAGACGGGGCACGACGAGGTGCACGCGGCGCACAGGATGCACTTCGTGGTGTCGTCGAAGCGGGCACGCTCGGCGACCGACTGCACGCGCTCCTTGTTCTTCTCCGCGGGCTTGCCGGGCATGAGGAACGGCTGCACCTCGCGGAACGACGCGAAGAAGGGGTCCATGTCGACGACGAGGTCCTTCTCGAGCGGCAGACCCTTGATCGCCTCGACGTAGATCGGCTTCGAGATGTCGAGGTCCTTGATCAGCGTCTTGCAGGCGAGGCGGTTCCGGCCGTTGATCCGCATGGCGTCGGAGCCGCAGATGCCGTGTGCGCAGGAGCGACGGAAGGTGAGGGTCCCGTCCTGTTCCCACTTGATCTTGTGGAGCGCGTCCAGGATGCGGTCCGTCGGGAACATCTCGACGTCGAAGTCCTCCCAGCGCGGCTCGGCGTCCACGTCCGGGTCGAACCGACGGATGATCAGGGTGACCGTGAAGGACTGGATCTCCTCCGGTGCCGCGGCCGGCGGGTTCTCGAGCGTTGCAGTGCTCATCGCTAGTACTTCCTCTCCATCGGCTGGTACCGCGTGATGACCACGGGCTTCCAGTCGAGCCGGATGTGGTCGGCCGCGTCGGACGAGTGCGGGTCGCCGGACAGGTACGCCATCGTGTGCTTCATGTAGTTCTCGTCGTCGCGCTTCGGGTAGTCGTCGCGCATGTGACCGCCGCGGCTCTCCTGACGGTTGCGAGCGGAGTAGACGACGACCTCGGCGAGGTCGAGCAGGAAGCCCAGCTCGATCGCCTCGAGGAGGTCGGTGTTGAAACGCTTGCCCTTGTCCTGGACGGCGATGTTCTGGTACCGCTCGCGCAGGTTGTGGATGGTGGCGGTGACTCCGGCGAGGGACTCGTCCGTCCGGAACACCTGGGCGTTGCGGTCCATCTCCTCCTGGAGTTCCTTGCGGATCGTGGAGATCCGCTCGGTGCCGTTGGAGTTCCGCATCTGCTCGATGAGGCCGGAGACGAAACCGGCGGGGTTCTCGGGCAGGGGCGTGAAGTCGACGCTCTGGACGTACTCGACGGCGTTGTTGCCGGCGCGCTTGCCGAACACGTTGATGTCGAGGAGGGAGTTCGTGCCGAGTCGGTTCGAGCCGTGGACGGACACGCACGCGCACTCGCCGGCCGCGTACAGGCCGGGGACGACGGTGTTGTTGTCGCTCAGGACCTCGGCCTTGACGTTCGTCGGGATGCCGCCCATGGCGTAGTGCGCCGTCGGCATGACCGGGACGGGCTCCGTCACCGGGTCGACGCCGAGGTAGGTGCGCGCGAACTCGGTGATGTCGGGCAGCTTGGTCTCGAGGACCTCGGCACCGAGGTGGGTGCAGTCGAGGTAAACGTAGTCCTTGTTCGGTCCGGCACCGCGGCCTTCCGCGACCTCCTGGACCATGCAGCGCGCGACGATGTCTCGCGGGGCGAGGTCCTTGATGGTCGGCGCGTACCGCTCCATGAAGCGTTCACCGCTCGCGTTCCGGAGGATCGCACCCTCGCCTCGGGCTCCCTCGGTGAGGAGGATGCCGAGACCGGCGAGGCCGGTGGGGTGGAACTGGAAGAACTCCATGTCCTCGAGCGGGAGACCCTTGCGCCAGATGATCCCGACGCCGTCGCCCGTGAGGGTGTGGGCGTTCGAGGTCGTCTTGTAGATCTTGCCGAAGCCACCGGTGGCGAAGATGACCGCCTTCGCCTGGAAGACGTGGATCTCGCCGGTGGAGAGCTCGTACGCGACCACACCGGACGGCTTGTCGACGCCGTCGACGTTCGTCATGATCAGGTCGAGTGCGTAGTACTCGTTGAAGAAGTTGATGCCGAGGCGGACGCAGTTCTGGAACAGCGTCTGCAGGATCATGTGGCCGGTGCGGTC
>NZ_CAUQHZ010000017.1:0-48349 GCF_963518075.1 uncultured Plantibacter sp. | reverse complement strand
GGCCCGGGGTCGGAGCGCCGGGCGTGGCCGGACGCTTCGCCGGGGCGGCGGGGGCGGCTGACGCCTTCGCGCCCTCGGCCTCGAGGGCGGCGCGCAGCTTGCGGGCCACCGGTGGTTCGATACTGGAAGACGGTCCCTTGACGAACTCGCCCAATTCCTTGAGCTTCGCCATGGCGATCTTGCTGTCTACTCCGAGTTCGGATGCGATCTCGTGTACACGTGGTTTTGCAGCCACAATTCTCCTGTCTGAGCTTGCACCCAGGCAGGGGCAAGCGTTAGTGGTGGACGGTGCTCATTTCGAGCCGCTCATGAGTTGTCCATTAGCCGTTCAGCCTGTTCTCTCGGAATGCCGCACCCGGGTGGGGCGGCAGCAGGATGGAGGCCCGGGATCCGGGCCTGATACCTGCGGTGGGAAGCACGGTGTGCGCCGGAGCGCTCTCGCGTGCACTCACCATCGTACACCCCGACCCTGGGTGCGGGCTCACCACCGGGTCCCGAGCGGGTCGTTCGAGCCCGACGACGTCATTCAGCCGTCGGCGTGGCCGGTTCCGTCGACACGAAAGCCTGGACCGCCGACGCGTCGGGTCCCGCATGCAATCTGAGCGCCCTCGTGAACGCCCGACGCTGCACCGCCTGGTCGACGCACGCCGACGTCGGGTGCACCCAGGATCCGCGACCCGGCAGGCGCGCCGCGGCGTCGGGGACGAGCGCCCCTTCGACCGCGACGACGCGCAGCAGTGCCGAGCGCGGCTCGCGACGGCGACAGCCGACGCAGGTCCGCACCGGTTCCATCCGGCTCAGTCCGATTCGAGGATCGAGTCCGGCTGGATGTCGATCTTGGCGCCGGTGAGCTTGGCGGCGAGACGGGCGTTCTGCCCCTCCTTGCCGATCGCGAGCGACAGCTGGTAGTCCGGCACGAGCGCCCGGACGGCCTTGAGCGACTGGTCGATGACGTACGAGCTCGTGACCTTGGCCGGGGAGAGCGCGTTCGCGACGAACGTCGGCAGATCGGGCGAGTAGTCGACGATGTCGATCTTCTCGGCGCCCAGCTCGTCGGTGACCGCGCGGACGCGACGCCCGAGCTCACCGATGCAGGCGCCCTTGGCGTTGATGCTCGGGTCGTTCGCCTTCACCGCGATCTTGGTCCGGTGTCCGGCCTCGCGAGCGAGTGAGACGATCTCGACGATGCCGGATGCGATCTCCGGGACCTCCAACGCGAACAGCTTCCGTACGAGTCCGGGGTGGGTGCGCGAGACGGTGATCTGCGGACCCTTGAGGCCCTTCGTCACGCTCGTCACGTACACGCGGATGCGCGCACCGTGCGGGTACTCCTCACCGGCCACCTGCTCCTCGGGCGGAAGGATCGCCTCGATGGTGCCGAGGTCGACGTGGATCATGCGCGGGTTCGGGCCCTGCTGGATGACGCCCGCGATGATGTCGCCCTCGCGGCCCTTGAACTCACCGAGGACGGCGTCGTCCTGGATGTCGCGGAGCCGCTGGAAGATGACCTGCTTCGCGGCGAAGGCGGCGATGCGACCGAAGTCGTCCGGCGTGCTCTCGGCCTCCCCGATAAGGACGCCCTCGTCGTCGAACTCGGGCACGAACACCCCGACGTGGCCGGTCTTGCGGTCGAGGTGGACGCGGGCCGCCGGGACGTCGCCGCGTGCGGTGGTGTCGGTACCCTCGGTGCTCTTCAGGTACGCACTCAGGATGGCCTGCTCGATGATCACGACGAGCTCCTCGAGCGGGATCTCCTTCTCGCGTTCGATCGACTTCAACAAACCGAGATCGATGTCCATCGATGGCCTCCTCTATTCAACTGGTGGTGCCGCGGCAAGACGTGCAGCGGCACGACGGGCATGCTGCTGCCGTGCTGCCGAACCCGTCTGTCTACGGTACCGGATGCCGAGGGGTACGTCATCCACCCAGCTGGGAAGCGGCCGCGCGTCCTCGAGGGGCGCCGCCCCGGCTCGACCGCGTCTCGGGGCGGGTGACATGATTGGCCAATGGTCTTGGGCGAGCTGCGGAACGTCATGCGGAGCACGAGGGTGAGGATCCTCGTCGCGATCCTGCTCGCGACGACGCTCGCGATGACGCTCGTGGGCGTCTCCACCTACACGCTCGGCCGGCAGCAGACCCTCGCGACCATCGACGCCCGCCTGGAGCACAGCGCCGAGCTCATCGCCTTCATGGTGGTCGGTTCCGGCGACTCCGCCGACGCCCCGGCGACGAGCGACGCGGCCGTCGACGCCGTGATGCGACGCTGGATCTTCGCCGAGGACGAGACCGCCATCGGTGTGCGTGCCGACGGCTCGACGGTCGCGCCCAGCGCCCCGTCCGCCTTCCGGCTGGACGACGACCCGCGGCTGCTCGACACCATCACGGCCCGCGCGTCCCGCGGCGTCGTCACGGGTGAGGCAACCGGTGACCGCACCGTGCGGTACGCGATCATCCCGGTGCAGGTCGTCGGCGACCCGAGTGTGGCCCACGTCGTCATCGCCACGGACGTGCACGCGGCGCTCGCGGAGTCCCGAGGCATCCTCGCCGTCGAGATCGTGGTCGCCGTGGTGTGCCTGCTCCTGCTCGGCCTCGTCGGCTGGCAGCTCGCGGGCGGACTGCTCCACCCCATCCGGCTGCTGCGGGACGCCGCGGCCCGCATCACCGAGTCGGACCTCGACGAGCGGATCCCGGTCGTCGGTCGCGACGACGTCTCGGAGCTCACCACGACCGTGAACGGCATGCTGGACCGCCTCGACGAGGCCTTCACCAGTCAACGCCAGCTGCTCGACGACGTCGGCCACGAGCTGAAGACGCCGCTGACCATCGTGCGCGGACACCTCGAGCTCCTCGATCCGTCCGACCCCGCGGAGGTGGCCGCCACCCGGGACCTCGCCCTCGACGAACTCGACCGGATGAGCTCCCTCGTCGCCGACATCACGGAGCTCTCGACGGCCGGACTCGCGTCGACCCTCGACCGGGAGCCGGTCGACATCGAGGCGTTCACCGCCTCCGTCCACGAGAAGGCCACGGCGATCTCGCCCGAACACGAGTGGACCCTGGGCGAGCAGGCCGCACTCACCGCCGACGTCGACGCCGGGCGCCTGGCCCAGGCCTGGCTGCAGCTCGCGGACAACGCCGCGAAGTACTCCCCGGCCGGGTCGACGATCGTGATCTCGAGCCGGTTCGACGAGTCGGACGACCCGGCGCTCGTGCTCTCCGTCGCCGACGACGGGCCCGGGGTACCGGAGGCACTCCGCGAACGCATCTTCGACCGGTTCACCCGGGTGAGCGGTGGACGGGGTGTCGCCGGCTCCGGCCTCGGCCTGTCGATCGTGCAGGCGATCGCCGCGGCACACGGCGGATGGGCCGAGGTCGAGGACACGCGGCAGGCCGGCTCCCTCTTCAGCATCCGACTGCCGCTCGCGGTGGCGGACGACGACGAGGGGTCCGACGCTGACCTCGACCTCGACCCGGACGAGACTGCGGCGATCCCGCGCAGCGCGATGGCCCAGGCGATCGCGCTGCGAGAGGCGCAGGCGGCTCAGGATGCCGCTGAGGCGCAGACGACCGCGGCGATGCAGGCCGGACCGGCACCCGGCGTCGCACGCCCCGCGAACGACGAACCACCACGCTCGCGAGCACCGTCCCCTGAGGACGACTTCCCGGACCTCGTCGACACCTCGGCTCGGCGGAGTGCGCCGGAGGACCACGCATGAGCCGGATCCTGGTCGCCGAGGACGAGACGCGGATCTCCGCGTTCGTGAGCAAGGGCCTGCGTGCCGCCGGACACACGGCGGACGTGACGGTCGACGGCTCGCAGGTCGTCGAGCTGGCGGAGAGCGGCGACTTCGACCTGCTCGTCCTCGACATCGGCCTGCCCGGCGTCGACGGCTTCGAGGTGCTCAGACGGCTCCGCGACGACGGCAGCGAGCTCCCCGTCATCATCCTGACCGCCCGTGATTCCGCGCGGGACCTCGTGGCGGGCCTCGACGGCGGAGCGAACGACTACATGTCGAAGCCCTTCCGGTTCGAGGAGCTCCTGGCCAGGATCCGCCGACGCCTGGCCGAGCGGGCTCCGGCGTCGACCACCGCCGTCCAGGAACGGTTGTCGGTCGGTCATCTGGAGCTCGAGCTACGCGAACGACGCGTCCTCGTCGACGGGGTGCCGGTCGAGCTGTCCACCCGCGAGTTCGCCCTCGCCGAGGAGTTCTTCCGCCACCCGGACCAGATCCTCAGCCGTGAGGAACTCCTCAGCCGGGTCTGGGGCTACGACTTCGACCCCGGTTCGAACGTCGTCGACGTCTACGTGCGGTATCTCCGGAACAAGATCGGCAAGGACGCCATCGCGACGGTCCGCGGAGCCGGCTACCGCCTCAGCACGAGAGCGCAGTAGCGGTCGTCATCCCGTCCGGATGAGGACCGCTACTGCGCTCTCGCGCGCGGCTGTGGACAACATCGGACCCGGGGTCCGCCACATTGCAAGAGTGAGGGGATGCGACCCCCTCGACCGTTGCCCGCGCATCTCGTCGGCCGTGCGTTCACGACCGACGACGTCGGACTGCACGGCCAGTCGATCGGACGTCTGCGGGGCCGGGATCTCTCGGCCCCGCATCGCGGCGTGCGGACGGTTGACGTCGATCTCGACACCGTGCACGGAAGGTGCCGTGCGTACGAACCGCTCCTCGGACGCTCGCGGGTCTTCAGCCACGTCACCGCGGCCCTGCTCCTCGACCTGCCCCTCCCACCCCGGGTCGCCTCCGCGCCGGAGCTCCATGTCGGTGCACGCGACGGGACGACGCCTCCCCGAGCGCGTGGCATCGTCGGCCATCGCCTGGCTCCCGAGACCGTCGTCGCCTTCGCCCATGGGCACCCGGTGACCGCCGCACTCGACACCTGGCGTTCGCTCGCGGATGTCCTGCCACAGGAGGAACTCGTCGCCGTCGGGGACCGCATCGTGTCCGGCGTGCGGACGGGGACGGATCGGACCGATGTGCTCGCGTCCGTCGCCGATCTCCGGCAGGCGGCCCTCGAGCACCGAGGACGACGCGGGGCAGCTGCGCTCAGATGGGCCGCAGCACGCGTCAGGACCGGCGTCGACTCCCGTCCCGAGTCGCTCCTCCGCCTCGCGGTCGTCGAAGCGGGGCTTCCCGAGCCGCTCGTCGGACACCCCGTCGTCGTCGATCACGGGGGCTTGACGCTTCACCCGGACCTCGCGGACACCCGCGCGCGACTGTTGTACGAATACGAGGGCGACTTCCACCGGACCGAGCGCCACCGGTTCCGGGACGACATCCATCGGCGGGAACTGCTTGAAGACGCAGGGTGGCGGGTGATCCGCGTCACCGCCGACGACCTCTTCGCCCGCCGACAGCAGTTCCTCAGGCGGATCCGGCACCTCCACGCAGCGAGAGCGCAGTAGCGGTCGTCATCCCGTCCGGATGAGGACCGCTACTGCGCTCTCGTGGCTCAGAGGGCGAGGTCGGCGATCGCGACCCGGTCCTTCGTGCCGGCGGCCCGGTCCCAGAGCTCGACGAAGCCCTCGGTGGCCTCGCGACCGACGACCACCACGACGGGCACGCCGATCAGCTCGGCGTCGCCGAACTTGACGCCCGGGGACACCTTGCCGGTGCGGTCGTCGTAGAGGACGTCCTTGCCGCGGGCCTCGAGCGAGGCCACGAGTTCCTCGGCCACCTCGAAGATCGCCGCGTCGCGTCCTGCTGCGACGACGTGCACGTCGAACGGGGCGACGGCCTTCGGCCAGATGAGACCGCGCTCGTCGTTGTTGCCCTCGGCGATGATCGCGAGGATGCGCGTGATCCCGATGCCGTAGGAGCCCATGGTCACCGTGACGAGCTTGCCGTTCTCGTCGAGCACCTTCAGTCCGAGCGCCTCGGCGTACTTGCGCCCGAGCTGGAAGACGTGCCCGATCTCCATGCCCCGAGCGAGCTCGACCGGTCCGGAGCCGTCGGGCGCGGGGTCACCGGCGCGGACCTCCGCCGCCTCGACGAAGCCGTCGGCGGTGAAGTCCCGCCCGGCGACGAGGCCGAAGACGTGCTGCTGGTCGACGTTCGCGCCGGTGATCCACTCGGTGCCGTCGACGACCCGGGGGTCGAGGAAGTACCGGATCTCCGTCGCCGACTCCTCACCGAGGACGGGCCCCTGCGGGGACCACGGTCCGATGTAGCCCTTGACGAGCCCGGCGTTCGCGGCGAAGTCCGCTTCGGTCGCGGCCTCCACCTCCGCGGGGCTGAAGGCCACCTCGACGCGCTTGAGGTCGACGTCGCGGTCGCCCGGCAGGCCGATGACGACCATCTCGCGCGTGCCGTCGAGGTGCCGCAGCGCCAGCACGACGTTCTTGAGCGTGTCGGCGGCCGTCCAGGCCCGTCCGTCGTCGCGCGGGTGCCGCTCGTTGGCGAGGTCGACGAGCGTCGAGATCGTCGGGGTGTTCGGCGAATCGAAGACCGTCGCGGGTGCCAGACCCTCGATGGGGCGGGCCTCCGGGACCTCGGTGGTGTAGGCCTCGACATTGGCGGCGTACCCGCCGGCCGAACGCACGAAGGTGTCCTCACCGACCGCGGTGGGGTGCAGGAACTCCTCGCTGCGCGAACCGCCCATCGCGCCGGCGTCGGCCTGCACGATCTCGTACTCCAGGCCGAGCCGCGTGAAGATGCGCTCATAGGCGTCGCGCTGCGCCTGGTAGCTCGCGTCGAGCCCGGCGTCGGACACGTCGAACGAGTAGGCGTCCTTCATCGTGAACTCACGACCGCGCAGGAGGCCTGCCCGGGGACGGGCCTCGTCGCGGTACTTGTCCTGGATCTGGTAGATCGACAGGGGCAGGTCCTTGTAGGAGGAGTACAGGTCTTTCACGAGCAGGGTGAAGACCTCCTCGTGTGTCGGCGCCAGCAGGTAGTCGGCACCCTTGCGGTCGTGCAGGCGGAAGAGGGCGTCGCCGTACTCCTCCCACCGGCCGGTGACCTCGTAGGGCTCGCGCGGCAGGAGCGCGGGGAAGTGCACCTCGAACGCGCCGGCGTTCGCCATCTCCTCGCGGACGATGGCCTCGATCTTGTTCTTCACCCGCAACCCGAGCGGCAACCAGGCGAAGACACCCGGCGCCTGGCGTCGGATGTACCCCGCCCGCACCAGCAGGCGGTGACTCGTCACCTCCGCGTCGGAGGGGTCTTCACGGAGCGTACGGAGGAAGTAATTCGAAAGGCGCGTAACCACCTGTCCATGCTAGTCCGTCACACGCAGGCAGCCCGGAACCGCTACCAGGGGCGATCGGCGAAGTTCCCGTTGTCGTTGTTCCGACCGCGGTTCTTGGCGTCCTCGGTCGACTTGTCCTGCTGGGCGTCCTGGCCGGCGTCCTTCAACTTGTCGACCTTCCCGTCGACCTCGCTGTCACCGGTACCGCTCGAGCCGCTCGAGTCGCCGTCGCCCTGTCCCCCGTTCGAAGGATCCTGCTGGCCCTGCCCGCCGGACCGGTCGCGCTGGTCGGTCGCATCCTGACGTTTGCGGTCGATGCGATCGCCGGTGTCTTGCAGGTTCTCGCCCGGCGTACCCTTCGGATCGATCACGTCGGGCTGCTGCCCGGTTCCGCCCTGGTCGCCCTGGTCCCCTTGGTCACCCTGGCCGCCTTGGTCGCCCTGATCCCCCTGGCCGCCTTGGTCACCCTGCTCCCCTTGCTCACCCTGGTCGCCCTGGTCGTCTTGACCGCCCTGACCACCTTGATCGCCCTCATCCCCCTGGCCACCCTGGTCCTGCTGGTCCTGCTGGTCCTCGTTCTGCTCCTGGGACTCCCCCTCGAAGCAGCCCTCGCCCTCGTCGACGATGCGCTTCGCGGTGTCGTAGAGGTTGATGGCGCCCTGGAAGAACTGGCCCTTCACGTACTCGTCGGCCTGGGTCTCGTACGCGCGCGCCAGGTTGACCCGGACGATGCAGGCGGTCTCCTCCGTCGGCGCGAGCTCGAGCGCCTTCCCGAGGTCGTCGGTCCCCTGCACCCAGTCCTGTCCGGCCGCGGCTGCGGTGCCCCGGTCGAACCAGGCGATCCACGGCTCGACGACGTTCGCCGTGAAGAGGTGCCCCGCGCTCAACTGCGCCCCGGAGTAGTCCTCGGCGCGGTACCCGGCGATCGCCGACTGCGCGACGACCGGCAGACTCACGAACTTGACCCCGACGACGAGGGCGACGAGGACCAGCGGAAGGGACCACCAGAACAGCCGACGGCGCAACCGGCTGACCTCGGCAGGGGCCAGCGGCGGACGCCGCGGTTCCTCGAACCGTGGCCGTGGCTCCGGGCTGCGCGGCGCGTCGTCGGGCCGGTCGGTCCGGGTCCGGTCGTCGAAGAGGGTCATGCCTGCCCACCCTTCGTCCGTCGGAGCTCGCCCAGCGCGCCGACCAGGCCGGGGAGCTCGGTGAGGAGCAGCACACCGAACCCGAGCGCGAACACCCAGTACAGCTCATCGGTACGCCGGATGTCCACCTCGTCCTCGACGGTGACGCCGCCGACGGCGAGGCCGTCGAGCGCGTCGTCGAGCGACGCACCCGGGGTCCTGATCTCCGCTTCGACGCCGAGCTGCGACGCGATCGTCTCGAGCGCGCCCGGATCCAGCCGGGACACGGCGGGCTCACCGGTCGAGTAGTCCTGGATGTAGCGGACGCTGCCGTCCTGGTATCCCGAGAACTCGCGCATGGTCCCGCCGGCCTCGGTCCCGTAGCCGAGCACGCCACCGCCGCCGATGAGCGGTGCGATGCTCTCGAACGACCCGGGCGCCGCGCCACTCGTCTGCTCGCCGTCACCGAGGTAGAACATGATCCGGTTCCGACCCGGTTCCTGCTCCTCGGCCTGGGTCAGCAGCGTGGTCATGAACTCCACCGGCGCGTCGATGCTGCTGCCGCGGGAGTAGGTGGTGATCTCCTGCGTCATCGCCTCCGCGGCCGACCGGAGCGCCGTCGCGTCCGTCGTGAGGGGCATGCGCTGGACGGCCACGGCGTCGAACGTCACGAGCGCGTAGCGCGCACCGGCCAGCCGGTCGGCGATGCCGGTGATGTCGGCCTTCGCCCCGTCGAGTCGGGTCGGCGGTTTCGGGGCCCCGTTCTCGTCCGTCCCCGACGCGGTCCCGTCCGACCAGTCCTCGGCGGCCATCGAGCTCGTCGTGTCCACGACGAAGTAGACGTCGAGGTCGCCCATCGCGGACGGCGGGCGATGGTTGCCGGGGATGGTCGGTCGGAGGGCGATGACCACGAGCACGACGACCATGGCCAGTCGGGCGATCCAGTGCCAGGCTCCTGGCCGCCGCACCCCGGCGAGGAACTGCCAGACGGCGAAGGCCGCGAGGACGGTGCCGAGCACGGCGATGGCCCAGATCGGCAGAACGGGGTTGATGGTCATCGGCGCAACCTCCAGGCGAGCAGCATGAGCGCCGCGAGACCGCCGAACGCCGCCAGCACGAACACGAACGGCTCGTCGACCTGCACCAGCTGTTTGGCGCCCTTCAGCGTCTTCGTCTGCTCCGCCGTGATCTGCTGGACGATGCCGCCGACCGCGCCGGGGTCGGCGAGCGCGTAGTAGTCCCCGCCGGTGGACGTCACGACCTCGTCCATCTCCGCGGCGAGGTAGTCGAGGTAGTCCTTGCTGGATACGTCGCCGGGGTTGATCCCGTACACCGTCACGTCCTGCGCCTTCGCATAGGCGCCCGCCTCCTTGAGCGTGAGGATCGGCTCGCCGGCGACGTAGTTGTCGGTCGCGAGCACGATCGAGCGCGACCGTTCCTCGCCGACCTGGTCGAACCGCATGACGCAGGACCCGAGACCGTCGCCGATGAGGGACGACCCGTTCCCGAGATCGGTGCCGTTCCAGTACTCGTAGTCGCTCTCCGGCGAGGTGAGGTCCTCGACGAGGTGGTCGAGCTGCGCGGCCACGTAGTCGTAGTCGCTCGTCAGCGGGAAGTACGTGGTCGCGGACGCGTTGAACAGCACCAGGGCGATCCGCTCACCGTCGAACCGCTGTACGAGCTTCTCGAACACCCCGACCAGCGCGGCGTCGTACTCCGTCATCGACCCGGACACGTCGAGGCAGAGCACGATGTCGCGGTTGCGCAGTTCGGGCTGGAACACCGTCGTGCTCACCACGCGGGACCCGAGGGCCGTGCCGGCGAGCAGCAGCACCCCGAGAGCGGCGAGCGTCGCGATGATGAGGCGCCGGTACCGCGACAGTGCGCGGCGGTATCCGGGGAGCGCGGTGAGCCGTTCGGAGTGCGCGACCCACAGCGGCTCGGCGTTCGCCTTCCGGCGCCGCCCGGTGCGGGCCACGAGGACGACGACGGCGACCACCGCGGCCACGGCGAGGAGCCAGACGAGCGGCATCCACCAGTAGATCAGCTCCACGTCGTCACCACCTGGCGAGCGAGCGTGGCGGCCTCGGCGACACTGCCCGTCTCGGCCTCGCGGAACTCGACCGGGTAGTAGGCCGAAACGGCACGACTGAGTGGCGCGAGTCCGGCGCGATCGAGGTCTGCGAGCGTCATGACCTGGGCACGGACGCCGCTGGACTCGTGCGCGTACATCCGGAGGATCGCGCCGAGCCGTTGGTGGGCGCGCCGCGTGCTCAGGGCGCCGTCCCCGTGCTCGCGCTCGATCTCGCCGATGAGCGCGAGGTAGCGATCGCGCAGGACGGTCGGCGACGGCTGCGGAGCAGGACGCGGAGCGCTCCCGCGCGCGCGACGGCGCACGTGGGCGAGCATCCAGACGTACCACCCGATCACGAGCGCGATGAGCACGAGTCCGAGCACCGGCCAGAGCAGCGTGTACTGGACCGGAGCGTAGTAGCCGTTATCGCCGGGCATGTCGGTGGGCCTCGAGGAGGTGGAAGAGGACGGGGACGACGTCGTCGGCCCCGGTCACGCGCTGACCGCTGATGCCAAGTTCCTCGAGCTGGTCGAGGTGTCGGGCGGTCGCGCTGGTGACGGCCTCGATGAACTCGCGACGGAGCGCGACGTCCGACCGGATGAAGGCCGGCAGGGACCGCTCGTCGGCGACGTCGACCATCGCCCGACCGGTGTACTCCGCGCGCATGAGGTCGGCGTCCCCGACCGAGATCCAGAGCACCTCGTGCTGGACGTGCAGTCGACGGAGGATCTCCGACCGCTTCGGCGTGATCTCCTCGTCGTCCGAGACGATCACGAGCAGACAGCGCTGCTTGACGGACCGTGCCGCATAGCCGAGCAGCTCGTCGAGATCGCTCTGGGGTGCCGCGAGCGATGCACGCCGGTCGATGTGCTGCAGCAGGCGCTCGAGTGCCGATTCGGTGCCGGCGGGTCGGACGAGTTCCGGTGCGGCGGCGTCACCGGCGACGAGACCGACGAGGTCGCCGTGCCGGATCGCGAGGTACCCCAGGATGCCGACCGCGAGGACGGCGACCTCGCGTTTGGTGCTCCCGCCCTCGGCGAGCGCCGCGAGATCACGACCCGTGTCGACGACGAACAGCACCTGGTGTTTCCGCGTGGCGATGTAGCGCTTCACGAGTGGAGCGCCGTGTCGGGCCGTCGCCTTCCAGTCGATGTCCTTGATCTCGTCGCCCGGCGTGTACTCGCGGAGGTCGTCGAAGTCGAGGCTCCTGCCCTGGAACACCGAGCGGTACTCGCCGTCGAGCATCCCCCGCACGCGGCGGTGGGCGTGGATGAAGAGTTTCGACTTCACCCGGTGGAGCAGCGGGGCTGACACGGGCCTACGGTGCCTGGACCGCTCCGAAGACGGCGTCGATGATCGTCTCGGGCGAGACGTCGTCGGCCGCGGCTTCGAAGTTCAGGATGATGCGGTGCCGCAGCACCTGGTGGCGGTAGCCCTTGACGTCCTCGGGGATGACGTGGTCCCGACCGGCGAGGATCGCGAGCGCCCGCGCGACGGTGCTGAACGCGATGCTGGCACGCGGGCTCGCCCCGTACTCGATGTAGCTCGCGAGCTTCGGCGGCAGGTAGTCGCTCGCATGGCGGGTCACGTAGACCGTCTGGACGATGTAGTTGAGGATCGACGCATCGAGGTAGACCCGCTTGGCGAGGGACTGCAGGAACAGGACGTCCTCGAGGCTCACCCCCGGGCGATCCTGGTCGGTCTCGTAGAGCCCGGAGTTCACCCGACGGACGATCTCGGCCTCCTCGCCGATCGTCGGGTAGTCGAGCACCTCCTTGAGGAGGAAGCGGTCGAGCTGCGCCTCGGGCAGGTGGTACGTGCCCTCCTGCTCGATGGGGTTCTGCGTGGCGAGCACGAAGAACGGCTTCGGCAACGGATAGTGCGTGCCGCCGATGGAGGTCTGGCGTTCCTGCATCGCCTCGAGCATCGCGCTCTGGGTCTTCGCGCTCGACCGGTTGACCTCGTCGAGGAGCACGAAGTTCGCGTGCACGGGACCGAGCTGGGTCTGGAACGCACCGGTGCGGGCGTCGTAGATCTGCGTGCCGATGATGTCGCTCGGCAACAGGTCGGGGGTGCACTGGATGCGTTTGAACGACGCGTTCACCGCTTGGGCGATCGATTCCGCCGCGGTCGTCTTCGCGAGTCCTGGGACACTCTCGAGCAGGACGTGTCCGCCCGAGACGAGTGCCGCGAGCAGGGTGGTGCGCAGGCCCTGCTGACCGACCACCTTCGCGTCGTAGGCACCGACGATCTCGGAGAGGATGCTGCGGGCCCGTTGCAGCTCGGCTGGCGCGATGGGGGTGCTCGGCGTCACGGTCACTGGTCTCCCTGGCGAGGCTGGCGGTCCGGACGGATGACCGTCGAACGCGGATCCGCCTGGTGGAACCCGGCGGTCCGAACAGTCTACGTGTGAAGATCCGGAGCCCGGGCTCCTCGGCCACCGGATGGCCACCAGGGCGTCGGGAGCCGTTCGCCCACCGTCCCCCTCGCGTCCACCGCCGCTTCCTACCGTGGATCGATGACATCTGCAGCGCACGGGAGGCCCCCGGAGACCGACGGGGCGACGGCGATCGTCCCGGTCAGGGGCGGTTCGAAGGGGATCCACCGCAAGAACCTCAGGACGGTCCGCGGGAGCACCCTCATCGCACGGTCGGTCGAAGGACTGCTGCGGTCGGGTGGCGTCTCGCGCGTGGTCGTCACGACCGATCACCCGGACCTCGCCGCCGCCGCCGTCGCCGCCGGTGCCGAGGTCATCGACCGGCCGGCCGAACTCGCCGAGGACAGCACCTCCTCCGAGGCCGCGCTCCTCCACGCGCTCGGCGTCCTCGCGGAGCGCGGCGAGCTGACCCCCGTGACGGTGTTCGCGCAGGCGACGTCGCCCTTCCTCGACGTGGAGGCACTCGACGACGCCGTCGCCCTGGTCTCCTCCGGGCGGGCGGACTCCGTCTTCGCCGCGGTGCTCGACCACGGATTCCTCTGGACGGAGAAGACGAAGGGTGCCCGAGGGATCGGCCACGACCACCGCGAGCGTCCCCGGCGGCAGGACCGCGCCCCGCAGTACCGCGAGACCGGCTCGTTCTACGTCTTCGACACGGACGGCTTCCTCGCAGCCGGGCACCGCTTCTTCGGCCGGATCGCGCCGGCCGTCACCAGGTCCTTCGCCGCGCTCGACATCGACGAACCGGAGGATCTGCTCGTCGCCGAGGCGATCGCCGGACTCGCCGAACGCCAGCTGGGCATCCCGTCGGGCTCGGAGCGTTCCGAGCACCACCTCGACGTCGCCGCCGTCGTCACCGACTTCGACGGGGTCCACACCGACGACCGCGCCAGTATCGACGCCGACGGGGTCGAACGGGTGAGCGTCCATCGCGGTGACGGCCTCGGCGTCCGTCTGCTGCGCGAGGCCGGACTGCCGTTCCTGATCCTGTCGACCGAGCGGGTCCCGATCGTCGCCGCACGCGCGGCCAAACTCGGCGTCGACGTCGTGTACGGCTCCGCCGACAAGGCGACCGCGCTCCGCGACTGGGCCGCTGCGAAGGGCGTCCCACTCGACCGCATCGCCTACCTCGGCAACGACGTCAACGACATCCCGGCACTCGAGATCGTCGGCTGGCCGGTCGTCGTCGCCGATGCGCACCCGGAGGCGCGTGCCGTCTCCCGGCTCGTCCTGGGACGCCGAGGCGGCGACGGCGCCGTCCGCGAACTCGCCGACCTCGTCCTCGCCGCACGCGCTCGCGCGGCCCTCGACCCCCTGAAGCTGTCCACGCTGCAATCGAACGGAGCACGACCATGAGCATCCACCAGGACGCGAACGACACCACCGACCTCGACGGCCGGACGCAGCCGTCTCCCGTGCGCATCGACGGCATCCCCGTCGGCGGCGGCGCTCCCGCGTACGTCATCGGGGAGATCGGTCTCAACCACAACGGCGACGTGGAGCTCGCGAAGCGACTCATCGACGTGGCCGCCGACGCCGGCGCACAGGCCGTCAAGTTCCAGAAGCGCACGCCGGAGATCTCGACGCCGACGCACATGCGCGACGTCCCGCGGCAGACGCCGTGGGGTGAGATGAGCTACCTCGACTACCGCTACCGGGTCGAGTTCGACCGTGAGCAGTACATCGAGATCGGCGACCACGCCACCCTGCGCGGCCTCAGCTGGTTCGCCTCCCCGTGGGACGAACCGTCGGTCGACTTCCTCGAGGACCTGGGCGTCAGCGCCCACAAGGTCGCGTCCGCCTCGGTGACCGACTCGGGCCTCCTGACCCGTCTCGCCGCGACCGGGAAGCCGATCATCCTCTCGACCGGCATGTCGACGCTCGAGCAGATCGATCGCGCCGTCGAGATCCTCCGGGGCTCGCCGCTGGTCATCCTCCACGCGACCTCCACCTACCCCTTGCCCGCCGAAGAGGCGAACCTCCGGATGATCGACAGCCTCGCCGCCCGGTACCCCGGTGTGCCCATCGGGTACTCCGGCCACGAGACCGGTCTGCAGATCTCCCTCGCCGCGGTCGCCCTCGGAGCCACGATGGTGGAGCGCCACATCACGCTCGACCGTGCCATGTGGGGCTCGGACCACGCCGCGTCGCTCGAACCGCACGGCTTCTCGAACCTCGTCCGCGACATCCGGGTCATCGAGACCGCCATGGGTGACGGCGTCAAGCGCATCTTCCCCGGCGAACTCGCCCCACTCGCGAAGCTGCGCAGGGTCGATGCCTGATCATGGGCCCCGCCGTCGGGTGATCGGGGTGGTGGACTCCGACTCCTTCGTGAAGTGGGGCGCCGCCACCCTCTCCCGCGCGACCGGCTGGGACGTCGACCTCGTCCTCATCGAGAGCGACGTGTCCGCCACGGACCGGCAGGTGGACATCGCCCTGCTCCACACGGCGTTCGAGGGTCGGACCGTCCGTCGCCTGTCGCTCCGACGACTCGTCGACCTCATCCGGACCGAGCAGCCGGACGGCGTGTTCGTCTCCACGCGGGGGCCGGTCGCCGAGGTCGTCATCTCGGAACTCCTCGCGCTCGGCCGCGCCACCCGCCCGGTCCTCCTCACCGGTCTCCCCGGCATCTCCATCCCGGCGAAGTGGAAGGGGATCTTCCTCCGTGCGCAGGCAGACGTCTTCGTCCTGCACAGCCACCGCGAAGTCGCCGCCTACCGTGAACTCGCGCTGACGCACGGGGTCGAGCCGGCGTTCGCGCTCGCGACCCTGCCGTTCCTGACGGACACGGCGACCGAGCCACCGGCCGAGCCCGCCCCGCGCACCAGGGTCGTCTTCGCAGCCCAGGCCACCGTCCCGGCCGACCGCGGCGACCGGCTCCGGATCCTCTCCTGGCTGCGGACCCTCGCGATCCGGCACCGCGACCTCGACGTCGTGATCAAGGTGCGCGGCCTCGCCGGCGACCCGCAGACCCATCACGAGCACTACCCCTTCGACACCCTCCTCACCGGGCCGACACCCGACAACCTCCGGGTCGCCACCGGTTCGATGGCGGTCCACCTCGGCCACGCGGCCGGGCTCGTCACCGTGAGTTCCACGGCTGCGATCGAGGCCATCGCCGCCGGGGTGCCGGTCATCCTGCTCGACGACTTCGGTGTGGACCCGGCGCTCATCAACACCGTCTTCGAGGGCAGCGGGCTGTTGGCCTCCAAAGACGACCTCATGGCCGCCCGGTTCCGGCACCCGAACCCGGGCTGGCTGCAGCAGAACTACTTCCACCCCGCCCCGGAGGACGACTGGATCCAGCGGTCGGAGGAGGCGTTCGCCGCGCGCGACCTCGGGACCCTGCCGGTCCGTCCCCGCGCACGACAGAGTCGCGGCGGCATGCTCCGCACCGGTTGGGAGCGTCGTCGGGCGTTCGGGCGCGCCGACACGAGCGCGCTGGGCACGGTCGCCTTCGTCATCGGGCGGCCACTGCAGATCGCTCGCCGTCTGGTCCGTCGCGCTCGGGGCGTCCAGCCGGCCGAGCGGCAACCGATCGCCTCCCGTCGGCTCGCACCGATCGAGACGGAGACGCCGGTGCGCGCTCCGCACGGGGCTCGTCACCGCACAGCCCGCTGACGGGATCACCGCTCGATCGGAGACCGGTCGGGCGGTGATCCGGCTCAGTTGGAGCCGACCGTCACCACCGGTGCGCCCGTGGAGGTGTCGTCCGCGGGCATCTCGGCGGCCAGACGGTTGGCCTCCTGGATGAGCGTCGCGACGATCTCCGACTCCGGAACCGTCTTGATGACCTCGCCCTTGACGAAGATCTGGCCCTTGCCGTTGCCGCTCGCGACGCCGAGGTCGGCCTCGCGAGCCTCTCCGGGGCCGTTCACGACGCAGCCCATGACGGCGACGCGCAGGGGGACGCTCATCCCCTCGAGGCCGTCGGTCACGTCGTTCGCGAGCTTGTAGACGTCGACCTGGGCGCGCCCGCAGCTCGGGCAGGAGACGATCTCGAGCTTGCGCTCGCGGAGGTTCAGCGACTGCAGGATCTGCAGCCCGACCTTGATCTCCTCCGCCGGCGGCGCGGAGAGCGAGACACGGATGGTGTCGCCGATGCCCTCGGAGAGCAGGATGCCGAACGCGGTCGCGCTCTTGATGGTTCCCTGGAAGGAAGGACCTGCCTCCGTCACGCCGAGGTGCAGGGGCCAGTCACCGCGCTCGGCGAGCAGCCGGTAGGCCTTCACCATGACGACCGGGTCGTTGTGCTTGACGGAGATCTTGAAGTCGTGGAAGTCGTGCTCCTCGAAGAGGCTCGCCTCCCAGACGGCGCTCTCGACGAGCGCTTCGGGGGTCGCCTTGCCGTACTTCTGCAGCAGCCGCGGGTCGAGGGACCCGGCGTTGACGCCGATGCGGAGGGAGACGCCGGCGGCTTTCGCGCGCCGGGCGATCTCGCCGACCTGGTCGTCGAACTTCCGGATGTTGCCGGGATTGACCCGGACGGCCGCGCACCCCGCGTCGATCGCGGCGTAGACGTAGGCGGGCTGGAAGTGGATGTCGGCGATCACCGGGATCTGACTCTTCTTCGCGATGATCGGCAGCACCTCGGCGTCGTCGCGGGTCGGGACGGCCACGCGGACGATGTCGCAGCCCGAGGCCGTGAGCTCGGCGATCTGCTGGAGGGTCGCGTTGATGTTGGTCGTCTGGGTCGTCGTCATCGACTGGACGCTCACCGGGGCGTCGCCGCCGACGAGCACCTTGCCGACCTTGATCTGTCGCGACTTGCGCCGCGGGCTGAGCGTCTCGGGAACCGACGGAAGACCCAGATTGATAGCTACCACGAGCCTCAGCTTACGCGCGCGACGCCCCGCAGGCTCCCCGTGAGCTGAATGCCTGCTGGGACGTCGCGATCCACGGTCAACGGGCGGGCGGTGCCTCGCGATTCGCACGCAGGACGCCGAGCCGTTCCCGGTACTCGACCTCGTCGATGTCGCCCTGGGCGAAGCGCTCGGCGAGCGTCTGCTCGGCGCTCCGGGACCCGTCCTGACGCCAGGCCCACGGCGGGCCCTGGTGGCCGTCCGGGGATGCCCCGGACCAGGCTCGGCGACGCCACCGCCGACCGACCAGCGCGACGACGAGGACGATCACGGCGATCCAGAACGCGGGGATGAGCAGCAGCCAGAGGAGGTGGAAGCCCGGCCCGGGACCGCCGGGATGCATGGCGGTCGCGGCGAGCACGATCAGGGAGGTGGACATGGAGGACTCCGTTCGTCGGGCGGACGACCACCGTCGTCCGCATCACGACCCCGAGCATCCTCCGGATGGTGGCCGAGGGCATCCGACGACGGGACGGATCACCGCACTCCCCCGGGAGTACGGCCACCCGGCGGTCAGACGCCGGGACTGACGAGCCCCGTCTCGTAGGCGATGACGACGAGTCGGACCCGGTCGCGCGCCGCGAGCTTCGACATGATGCGCGACACGTGGGTCTTCGCGGTGAGCGGGCTGAGGAACAGCGCCGCTCCGATCTCCTCGTTGGTGAGTCCGCGTCCGACGAGACCCAGCACCTCGCGTTCGCGCTCGGTGAGCCCGGCGATCGCGGCGTCGTCGAGCGGCGCGGCGATCGCTCCGGCGACCTGGGTGAGCAGCCGCCTCGTGACCCCGGGCGACAGCAGGGCGTCACCCGACGCGACCACGCGGACGGCTCGGATGAGCTCGGCAGGCTCGGTGTCCTTGACGAGGAAGCCGCTCGCGCCCGCCCGGATCGCCTGCGCGACGTACTCGTCGAGTTCGAAGGTGGTGACGACGATGATGCGGGTGGCCTCGAGCGTCGGATCCGCGACGATGGCTTCGGTGGCGGCCAGGCCGTCGCCTCCGGGCATCCTGATGTCCATGAGGACCACGTCCGGCCGTTCCCGACGGACGACGGCGAGCGCCTCGTCGCCACCGGCCGCCTCACCCACGACCGCGATGTCGGGCTCCGCGTCGAGGAGGGCGCGGAACCCGCCACGGATGAGTGCCTGGTCGTCGGCGACGACCACGCGAATCATGCGACGCCTCGGACCGGCACCCGGGCCGTGACACGGAAGCCACCGAGCGGACTCCGCCCGGTCTCGAGGGTGCCGCCGAGGAGTTCGGCGCGCTCGGTCATGCCGAGGAGGCCGTTGCCGTGCTCCGCGGGTCCGGGTGGGGCACCGACTCCGTCGTCCTCCACGAGCAGGCGGTAGGTGCCGTCGACCTCGATGAGCTCGACGGAGACCCGTCCGGCCTGCGCGTGCCGGAGGACGTTCGTGACGCTCTCCTGCGCGATCCGGTACAGCGCCTGCTGCACGGCCGCGCCGGGCGTGGAGACGAGGCGCTGCTCGAGGACCGCGTCGACGCCCTGGTCTCGGAGGGACTGGACGAGGACGGGCAGTGCCTCGAGATCCGGCCCCGGGCGCCTCGGCGCGCCGGTCGTGGGATCCTGGGCCGCATCGGCACCACGGAGGACGTCGAGGAGGCCGCGGACCTCGTCGAGCGACGCCTTGCTCGACCCCTTGATGTTCGTCAGCGCCTCCCTGGCACGTTCGGGCTGGGTGTCCATGAGGTGCAGCCCCATACCGGCCTGGACGGTGATCTGCGCGAGCGAGTGGGCGACCACGTCGTGCAGCTCACGGGCGATGCGCACGCGCTCCTCCTGAGCGGCGGACGCCCGACGTTCGCCTTGACGCCGGCGATCCGCGTCGAGCTGTTCGCGCCGGGTGCGGAGTCCCTCGGCGAGGAGGACGGCGACGATGACGAGGGCGGTCGTGGCCCCGACGCGGAAGCCCGACACCTTCCAGCCGACGGCGAGCGCGATGATCAGGGCGAGCGCCCACCCGAGTCCCAGCGACGGATAGGTCCAGCCGCGAGCCCCACGGACGATGCCGGACCCCGCGGCGAACGCGAGCGCGACGGCGGGAGGGCCCCAGGTGGGACCCGTCAGCATCGAGGCGCTCGACAACACGGCGACCGCCGCGACCGTCGGCCCGGGCGACCGCCTGGCAGCGAGCAGGCAGAGCACGCCGGCGAGTGCCAGGAGGACGGCCGAGGTACGTGACCACCCCGAGGCACCGGCACCCGGGCCGAAGGAACCGTGGAGGGCGAGCACCGCTGTCGCGGGCACCTGGACGAGGAAGGACACCACCACCGGTGCCCAGAGGCGCCAGACGGGGCGCCCGGGTCGGCGATCGCCCGGCGTCATCCAGGGTGCCGAACCCGTCTCGACCGATGCCATCCCTGCATGCTACTCGCGGGTCGGAGCCGCCGCGTCGCCCGCACGGAGCCTCGCGCCGTACTCCCCGAGGAGTACGACCGTACCGGGATGGGAGGCTCCCGCGGGCCCCGTCGGCGTCGGCCTAGCCGAAGAGGTTGACCGGCTTGACGATGTCGGCGTACACGAGGAGCGCGCTCATGCCGCCGAGGACGATCACCACGCCGAAGGTGAGCGGGATGAGTTTCGCCGCGTCCACCGGCCCAGGATCGCGACGTCGGAAGACCTTTGCGAAGCGGCGACGGATCGCCTCCCAGAGCGCTGCCGCGACGTGCCCGCCGTCGAGGGGCAGCAAGGGGATGAGGTTGAAGACGAAGAGCGCGACGTTGAGCGACCCGAGGATGCCGAACACGGTCGCCGCCTTCGACGCGGCGGGGATCTCGTCGAGGCTGACCACCTCGCCGACGACCCGTCCGACGCCCACGACGCTCATCGGCCCGTTGGGATCGCGCTCGCCGGACCCGAACGCGGCCTGCCCGACGTCGATGAGTCGCTGGGGCAGGTTCAGGATGATGTTGGCGGTCCGGGCGATCGTGTCGCCGACGGTCGGCAGGATCGTGGTGACGGGCTGCGCCACCATCTGCTGCTGCGGGGTGATGCCGACGAAACCGACCTCGTGGGTCTTCGCCGAGCCGTCGGCGTTCGTCTCGATCTTGCCGGTCTCGGCGTCGACGACGTCCCGCTCGAGCAGCAACGGCGTCAGGGTGAGGTCGAGTCGCTGCTCACCGCGGGCGACCTCGAGGGCCAACGGCTTGCCCGGCGAATCCTGCACGGCCGCGGAGATCTCGGCGAAGGTGGAGATCGGGGTGCCGTCGATCGAGAGGATCGTGTCGCCGGGCTTCAGCCCTGCGGCGGCCGCCGGACCCTGCGGATCCCCCGCTGCACAGCTCTGGCGGTCGCTCGTGGACGGCAACACGCACTCGTACACCGAGGTCAGCGTGCTGCTCTGCTGGGGGACACCGAACCCCGACACGGCGATACCGATGAACAGGACGGCGAGGACGAGGTTCATGAACGGGCCGCCGAGCATGACGACGATCCGCTTCCAGACGGGCAGCCGGTAGAAGGTGCGCTCCTCGTCGCCGGCGCCGATCGTGTCGGCACTCGCCTCACGCGCGTCCTGGACCAGCGTGTCGAAGAAGCCGGTGCTGGCGTTCCGGGCGGTACCGCCGGGCTGCTTGGGCGGGAACATGCCGATCATCGAGATGTAGCCGCCGAGCGGGATCATCTTGACGCCGTACTCGGTCTCCCCCTTGCGACGCGACCAGATGGTGCGACCGAAGCCGATCATGTACTGGGTGACCCGCACGCCGAACAGTTTGGCGGGCACGAGGTGACCGACCTCGTGCAGCCCGATGGACACGATGAGGCCCACGAGCACGATCACGATGCCGAGGAGGTAGAGGAGGACGGATTCCACGGCGTAACCCTACTCGCGCGGTCGGGTCACCGGCTGCACGCCGGCTGTACGGCCGCTCGGAAGCTTCCGACGATGAACGGGCAGGTCAGCCGATGCGCTGCTGCGCGCGAGCCCTCGCCCAGCGCTCCGCCTCCGCGAGCGCCTCCCGGGTGAGTTCGCCCTCGGGTGCCTCGTGGTCGTCCACGACCGCGCGGACGGTGTCGAGGATGCCGAGGTAGCCCAGCCGACCCGCGTGGAAGGCCGCAACGGCCTCCTCGTTCGCGGCGTTGAACACGGCCGGATAGGTGCGGCCCTGTCCGCCCACGAGTTTGGCCAGTCGCACGGCGGGGAAGGCCTCGTGATCGAGGGGCTCGAACGTCCACTGCTGGGGCGAGGTCCAATCGAGCGGGACGCCGACGCCTCCGACCCGGTTGGGCCAGTCGAGCCCGAGGGAGATGGGGAGCCGCATGTCTGGCGGCGAGGCCTGGGCGATGGTGGAACCGTCGATGAACTCGACCATCGAGTGGACGATCGACTGCGGGTGGACCGTCACCTCGATGCGGTCGTACGGGACGTCGAACAGCAGGTGCGCCTCGATCACCTCAAGCCCCTTGTTGACGAGGGTCGCCGAGTTCGTCGTGACGACGAGACCCATGTCCCAGGTGGGGTGGGCGAGCGCCTCAGCCGGCGTGACGCCGACGAGCGATGCGCGGTCCCGTCCGCGGAACGGTCCTCCCGAGGCGGTCAGGACGAGCCGCCGCACCTCGGTCGCAGTGCCGGAACGGAGGGCCTGGGCGATCGCGGAATGCTCGGAGTCGACGGGCACGATCTGGCCGGGTGCCGCGATCCGCCGCACGAGGTCGCCACCGACGATGAGCGACTCCTTGTTCGCGAGCGCGAGCGTCCGGCCCGTCTCGAGCGCCGCGAGGGTCGGGCCGAGCCCGATGGAGCCCGTGATGCCGTTCAGCACCACATCGGCGTCGACACTGCGGATGAGCCGCTCAGCGTCGGCCGCGCCCAGGGCCGTGTCGTCGACGTGGAAGGCGGCGGCCTGCTCTGTGAGGAGCTCTGCGTTCGAGCCGGCCGTCAGGCCGACGACCTCGAAGCGGTCGCGGTCACCCCGGATGACGTCGAGTGCCTGCGTGCCGATCGAGCCGGTTGATCCGAGGATGATGACGCGTCTCACGGCGGTCAGTCTACGTCGGCGACCGAGTCGGCCGCTCAGCCCGCGGCGGGAGCCGTGGTGCTGCTCGCATCGAGGATGTCGATGACGAACACGATGGTGTCGTCGGCCTCGATACCCGCCTGGCTGTTGCCGCCACTCGGTCCGTACCCGAGGTCGGGCGGGATGACGGCGATGACCTGCGAACCGATGTGCTGGCCGGCGATGGCGCTCGAGAAGCCCTTCACCACGGCGGACAGCTGGAAGTTGGTCGGCCCGTTGCCCCAGCTCTCGTCGAAGACCTCGCCGGTGCGCCAGTTCACACCCTGGTAGTTGATGATGACCTCGGCGTCGGGCTGCACCACCGCGCCGTCGCCCTGCTTGAGCACCGCGACCTGGAGATCGGCCGGAGCGGGCTCCTCGGGGATGGTGACCGTGGGTCGTCCGGCGGTGTCGAGCTCGACCGCCGGCATCCCGGCGACGGGCTCCTGCGGGACGCCGTCCGCCTTGGCGTCGCTGTGCACCGTGCTGAGGACGTCGGCCACGACGACGAGCGGCTGGTCGGCTTGGACCGTGCCGTCGCTCGACCCCGCGGAACCGAACCCGTCGCCCGCCGTGACGAAGGCCGCGACGCGGGATCCGACCGTCGTGCACTCGACGGCTCGCACGAGGCCCTTCAGGTACTTCTGATCATTGACGACGATCGCCGTGGCAGGGCTGGCGCCGTAGGCGGTCTGCGCGACGATCGAACCGGTCACGGCGTTGTAGATGGACATCTCGACGAACGTCGTGTCGCCGGGATCGACCCGCTCGCCGTCGCCCTTCGACACGATCGTGCGTTCTGTGGTGTCTGCGGAGAGCGTGCCCTTGGCGAAGGTGACCTCCGGGATCGAGCCGAAGTCACCGCTCACGCTGATCGCCTTGGACGCCTTGCCGGCACTCGTGTCGGCGCACTCCCCCGGGCTGGCCAGCGCTTGCGACTGCGACGTCGCCGAACTGCACGCGGTCAGCGACACGAGGGACGCGATGACGGCCAGAAGGCAGAGGCTCTTGCGCACAGGGGAACTTTCGGTCGTTGCTGAGGGGTCGGTCCAGTCTCACCCACCAGGCTCCATGCTGGCTGACAGCGCGCCGAACATCCTCGATGCACCGGCGCGCGTCAGTATGCCGGGTCGCGCATGCGTCGGCGGGTACAGTCGTGCGCATGGCCGATGAGGAGCAGACGCAGCGACGCGCCCAGGAACCTTCCGACCAGGCCACCGTCGAGCCGACGACGGCCGACACGGTGGCCACGCCCTCGAAACCCGGTGTCGTCTACTACTTCGGACGAGCCGTCCTGAACACGACGGCGAAGCTGCTCTACCGCCCCAAGATCATCGGCCGGAAGAACGTCCCGAAGCGTGGGCCGGTCATCCTGGCGAGCAACCACCTCTCGTTCATCGACAGCATCGCGATCCCCATCAGCGCCCCACGCCGGGTGCAGTTCCTGGCGAAGTCCGACTACTTCACCGGACGCGGCCTGAAGGGCTGGGTCTCGCGCACGTTCTTCACCTCGATCGGCGCGGTCGGGGTCGAACGTGGTGTCGGGCAGGCAGCGCAGGAAGCCCTCGACCAGGGACGCCGGATCCTCGAGAGCGGGGAGGCCTTCGCCATCTACCCCGAGGGCACCCGGTCGCTCGACGGACGGTTGTACCGCGGCAGGACCGGTGTCGCCTGGCTGGCACTCACCACGGGTGCGAGGGTCGTCCCGGTCGGCCTCATCGGCACCGACGACCTCATGCCGGTGGGCACGACGATCCCGAAGTTCAAACCGGTCACGGTGATCTTCGGTGAACCCATCGACGTGAGCCACCATGGACCGGCGACCTCAGGACGCGCCAGACGCAAGGCGACGGACGAGATCATGGCGGCGATCCACGCCCTCACCGGCCAGGAGCTCGCGAACGCCTACAACGAGTCGCCGCCCGCCGACACCGTCGAGCGCATCAAGCGCGCCTTCCGCCCCGAGCGGCTCTGAGCCGCGGCGTCGGTCCACTCCTCAGGTGGTCGTCGCGACCACGATCGTCGGCTCATGACGGACCGGGAAGTTCACCGAATTGGCGATGAAGCACAGCTCGTTCGCGCGGGCGTGCCCGGCTCGCGCCGCCTCGACCATCGATGCATCGGCGACCGTGACCTGCGGACGCAGGACCACCTCCGTGAACGCACCGCTCCCCGCGCCGTCCTCGACCATGGTCCCGACGGCGTCGTCCGTGTAGGCCGTCACCACGACACCGAGGGTCACGGCGACATGCAGGTAGGACAGCAGATGGCACTGCGCGAGGGCCGCCAGGAGCATCTCCTCAGGGTTCCACCGACCCGGGTCGCCGCGGAACGGTTTGTCGGCCGAGCCCTGGAGGTCGTGCTTCCCGGCGGCCGTCACCGTGAGCTCCCGGGAGTAGTCCCGGTACCCGCTCGTGCCCGTCCCGAGGTCTCCGTCCCAGCGGACGCCGATGGTGTAGTCGTGGTGGCCCGTGATCATGCCACCAGTATCCCACTGGCCTCTCCACCGCGGCCCGCGTTCGCGGCCCCGCTGTCGGGAGGTCGCGCTACGCTGGAGGACTATGACTGACACGCTCGACACCACGGACCAGACGACCGCCTCCGCCCCCAGCGTGACGCAGGAGCGTCGCATCGTGACGGCCGTCCCGGGCCCGCGCTCACAGGCGCTGCACGCCCGCCGGACCGCAGTCGTGTCCGATGGCGTGTCGAGTGTCCTCCCGGTGTACATCGAGCGCGCGCACGGCGCCATCGTCGTCGACGTCGACGGCAACCAGTTCATCGACCTCGGTGCCGGCATCGGCGTCACCACCATCGGCCACACGGAGTCCTCCGTGGTCGACGCCGTCCAGGACCAGGCGGCCGACGTCCTGCACACCCTGTTCACGATCACCCCCTACGAGGAGTACGTGCGCGTCGCGGAGCTGCTCGCCGAGCACACCCCGGGCGACTTCGCGAAGAAGTCGGTGCTCGTGAATTCGGGCGCCGAGGCGGTCGAGAACGGCGTGAAGATCGCCCGCAAGTACACCGGTCGGCGGGCTGTCGCGGTGCTCGACCACGGCTACCACGGTCGCACCAACCTGACCATGGCGATGAACTACAAGGCCGCCCCCTACGCGACCGGCTACGGTCCGTTCGCCGGCGACGTCTACCACGCCCCCAACTCCTACCCCTACCACGACGGCCTGTCCGGAGCTGCGGCTGCGGCCCGCACCATCGCCTACCTCGAGAAGCGCATCGGCGCCACCGACCTCGCATGCCTCGTCGTCGAGCCGATCCAGGGCGAGGGCGGCTTCGTCGTCCCCGCGGAGGGCTACCTCCCCGCGCTCCAGGAGTGGTGCACGGCCAACGGCGTCGTGTTCATCGCCGACGAGATCCAGAGCGGCATGGCGCGCACCGGCGAGTACTTCGCGAGCTCGCACTTCGGCCTCGTCCCCGACCTCGTGCTGAGCGCGAAGGGCATCGCCGGCGGTCTGCCGCTCGCGGCGGTCACGGGGCGTGCCGAGATCATGGACGCGAGCCAGCCCGGCGGCCTCGGCGGCACCTTCGGCGGCAACCCCGTCGCGTGTGCCGCGTCGGTCGCGGTCTTCGAGTCGATCGAGTCCCGTGGACTCCTGGCCGAAGCGGATCGCATCGGTGCCACCCTGACGGCGGCGCTGCTCGAACTCCAGGGCAAGTACGACATCATCGGCGACGTCCGCGGGATCGGCGCGATGATCGCGATGGAACTCGTCCAGCCGGGTACCGCCTCGACGACGAAGGAGCCCAACCCGGCCGCCGTCAGCGCCATCGCCGCAGCCGCCGCGCAGCAGGGCGTGCTCGTCCTCACCGCCGGCACCTACGGCAACGTCCTCCGCTTCCTCCCGAGCCTCGCCGTCTCCGACGAGCTCATCGCCGACGCGATGACGGTCATCGATCAGGCGCTCGCAGCGCTGTGAGCACGGCGGTCCCCCAGACCTTCGGTGTCTCGGACGCGGTGGAGTTGGCCGTCGTCGAGCGCAGCGGCTTCATCGAGTCACGACACGCCGGGTCGGCGATCGTCCTCGGGCCGGAGGGCGAAGTGCTCGCGAGTCTCGGAGCACCGGACGCACCGGTCTTCCCCCGTTCGTGCCTCAAGCCCTTCCAGGCCATCACGATCATGAACGCCGGGGTGTCCCTCGAGGGCGCTCAGGCAGTGCTCGCCACCGCGAGCCATGCGGGGACCCGGAAGCACGTCCAGGTCGTCCGCAGCATGCTCGGCCGGGCCCGGATAGAAGACTCGGCGTTGCAGTGCCCGGCCGATTGGCCCGGTGATCGCGTATCCCGCGACGAGCTGGTCCGGGACGGCCTCGGCACGAGCCCCCTGTACATGAACTGCTCCGGGAAGCACGCGGCCATGCTGCTCGCCTGCGCGCAGAACGGGTGGGACCAGGCGACGTACCTCGAGCCCGACCACCCGTTGCAGCTCGCCGTCCGCGACACCGTCGAGCGCTTCACCGGCGAGAAGCCCGCCGCCAGCGGGGTCGACGGCTGCGGGGCGCCGGTCTACGCGATCTCCCTGACCGGACTCGCACGCGGCATCGGACGCGTCGTCAACTCCTCCCCCACCTCGCCGTTCGCCCTGTACCGGAATGCCGGCCTGCTCACAGCGGCGGTGCTCGCCAACGGCTGGGCACTCGACGGACCGGGGCGGGCGAACACGCTCGTCATCGAGCGCCTCGGCCTGTTCGCGAAGCTCGGGGCGGAAGGCGTGATGGTCATGTCGGCACCCGGCGGCGCGACCGTCGCGCTGAAGGTCCTCGACGGCTCGCTCCGGGCCTCGACGATCGTCGCCCTCCGGCTGCTCGTCTCGGTCGGAGCGCTCGATGCGGCCGCCGTCGACGCCCTCGAACCGGAACTCGACCTGGCCATCCACGGTGGAGCCGCCGTCGTCGGGCGGATCGCCGTCACCGCGGTCTGACCACCCGGCCAACAGCCTCAGTGCCTTCGGGTCAGGAACCGAGCAGGTCCACACGCATCGCCTCCTGTCCGGCTCGCCACCACCAGGCACGGCCGCTCGCGTAGCCGAGGAGCGGTGGGAGTTCACGGCTCCTGGTCACCTGTCGGAAGTCGGCGGCGGAGCAGCCGTGGACCACCAGGTCGGCACCGGCGGTGCTCGGCGGAAGGTCTCGCCCGACGACCAACCGGCCCGACAGCCACGTCTCGGGGTCGACGAGGACGACGATCGCGGCGTCGTCCTCCAGGACGTCGCTCTCGATGCCCGCGACGCCCGCGAGCGGTGCGGACGGGAACAGGTGCGCCGCCGGTTCGATGAGCCGCATGCGTTGCTCCGTGCCGGTCGAGCGCTGCAGCATCGCCCGGACCGCTCCGGTCGCGCGCGTGACGATGACGGTCGCGCGTGCCGGGCTCGGCCGCCAGCGGTGGACCCCGGGCGCCGAGGACGGAGACGCCGGAGACGGTGGAGCGAGCGCGATCTGCACTTCCGTGTCCTGCCAGCGCGCGCGGCCGGCGGGTCGGCGTGGATCGAAGCAGGAGGCGGGTGCCCCGGCGACGAGATGATCCTGCCGATCGGCGAGGCGGAGGACGAGCGTGCTGCTCAGCTGAGCCGAGAACCGGTGGACCACACCGCCGAGCCGGGAGGCGGCGAGGACGACGCTGATCCCGCGGCGGCCGCCGTCTCGAAGCAGGCCCAGCAGTGCGTCGCGGAGGGCGGCGCCGTGCTCGTCCCCGGCGGTGGCGAGGAGCGACTCCACGTCGTCGACAAGGAGGAGGGTGCGCTCGGTCGGGCGGAGCGGATCCGACAGCGCCATGACGGTGTCCCAAGCCTGCTCGGCATCCTGGCCGACCCGCTCCACGCGGAAGCGATCGCGCGCGCCGACCTCGAGCGTGTCCAGCAGGGTCGTTCGACCGGAACGTCCGGTGCCGAGCACCAGCAGCGAGCCGTCGTGCTCCGGACACCACACCGCGGGGCGTTGCGCCTGCTCCTCGGGGAGGTCCGCGAGGCCGAACACGATGCCCTCCCCGGGAGGACAGTCGACACCGGTGCTCTCCGAGCCTCCGGCACGTCCCGCCTCGATCGCCGAGACGGCACCCAAGGCCAGGCGTGCCGGCAGGGGGTCGAGCCATGGTCGCCGAGGTGCAGGCGCGTCGCGCCACCGCTCACGCACCGCGAGGACGTCGTCGGACAACGTGACCGCGGATTGGAACACGAGTCGTCGGTCGCCGTTCCAGACGATACAGCGGCCCGGTGTTCCGGCCGGGATCGCAGCTGCATCGGGCACACCGAGGATCGCGGCGCTGTCGGGGCGCGAGGTGACCCGGAGCGAGAGACGGAGCGTGCAGTTCGCGAGGATGGCATCGGCGGCGACCGCCGCCGGACGCTGACTGCAGAGGATCAGGTGCAGGCCGAGCGATCTCCCGCGGGCCGCGAGGTCTGCGAACACCTGATGGAGGTGCGGGCTGGCGTCGAGCAGCGCCTGGAACTCGTCGACGACGACGACGAGCCGTGCCGGGCGATGCTCCGGCAGAAGCACGGGGTCGAGCAGGTGCCGCGCCCCGTGTCCGGCGAGCACACGCTCGCGGTGGCGGAGCTCGGCACGCAGACTCGACACGACCCGGTCCGCCGCTCCCGGTTCGAGGTCGGTCACCATCCCGACCACGTGCGGCAGGGCTTCCACCGCTTGGAAGGAGGCGCCGCCCTTGCAGTCGACGAGGAGCAGGGAGAGCTCCTGCGGCGAGCACTGCGCGGCGAGAGCCGTGATCCAGGTGATGAGCAGCTCGCTCTTCCCGCTCCCGGTCGTGCCGCCGACCAGCGCATGGGGCCCGTCCGCCCCGAGGTCCAGCAGCTGCACGCCCTCGACGCCGGTGCCGACGGCGACCCGGAGCGCATCCGGCCGCCAGTCGGATCCCGCCGGTGGGCGACGGCCCCGCACCGGATGCACCTGCGCGAAGGCGACGTCGGTCGGCAGACTCGAGAGGGCCGGGGACTCCCCCGTCGTGAGTGCGGCTGCGGTGAGCGCCCCGACGACGTGCTCCGCCTCGGCTTCCGCGAGCAGGGTCGGCGACACCGACACGGACGAGGAGGCGCCGGTCCCGTCGGCGAGGACGGTCTGCCCGTCGGCGCCGAGCACGAGCAGGTGTCGGCAGCGGGTGGGGATGAGCTCGACGGTGTCGGACAGGGCGACGAGCACACCGCCGGTCGGTGGGCGTCCTCCCGAGCGCCCCGCGGCGGCCCCGACCGCTTCCCAACGCTCGACGACCGAGACGAGGGTCGTCGGGTCCGCCGCACCCCCGTCGCGCACCGGCTCCACCGGGTCCGAGACCGCGCGGTGCGGGAGGTCCTCCAGGAACGCCCAGGTGCGGTCGTCGGGAGCCGCGGGGTCCCCGGAGAACTGCGCTGCCTGCGGCGGGAACTGTCGGGCGAGCTGCAGGAGGATGCTGCGGGCCACCGCGCGCGCGAACACCTTGCCACCGACGATGCCGATCCCCTCGACCGCGTCGACCACGACCGGCGCCTCGGACAGCCGTGCCGCCCACGCCCACTGGTCGTCGTCGGCCCCGGCATCCACCCGGACGGCACTCTTCGTCTCCCCTCGCCCGATGCAGACGAGCGTGCGGCGGGCCTCCGGTACCCGCCACCTGGCGCGATCAGGTCCGTCGAGGACGTCGAGGAGCCGACCGGCAGGGTGGAGTGCTCGCAGTTCCTCGCGTTCCTCGGCGTGCGCTCGCGCGACGTCCTGTTCCAGCTCCTGCGTCGCAGCGTCGTACGCCGCACGCGCCCGTCGTCCGCGCCGCCGTCTGGTCCAGCGTGCGTCGATGTAGCCGGCGACGGCGATGAGGGGCCCGAGCGCGGCGAAGACGAGGGTCACGGGTGAGCCGGTGATCGCGAACAGGGCGACCGACCCGACGACCGGGGCGAGACTTGCGAGGATCGGGAGCGACCCGATGGGCGACTCTGCCGGCGGGCTGGGGGCACGGAGGCGGGCCGACGTCGTCGCGGGCCGGTGCGAGTTGGTCGCGGAGGGCGTCACGTCCGAAGGGCTCATGGCTCCAGTGGAGCACCCAGCGGCCCTGACCGGCTGACGGGACGGTCCGACCGGGCGCGAAGCCCGCGCGAGCAGCGGCTGTGGAGCGGGCTCAGGAGGCGGGCTGCTCGACGCTCTCGTCCACGGCCTCGTCGACCGCCGCGATATCGAGCACGATGACCGAGACGTTGTCGCGTCCGCCGTTGTCGAGGGCGGCACGTAGGAGGAGTTCGGCCGCGTCGACCGGCGTGGCCCCCTCCGTCAGGAAGTACCAGATCCCGTGGTCGGTGAGTTCCTTCGTAAGCCCGTCCGAGCAGACGAGCCATCGGGCACCGGTCTCGATCGGGAAGAGCTCGACGTCAGGTACGGGGTCGTCCGACGGACCGACGGCCCGGGTGATCATGTTGCTGTTCGGGTGGAACTCCGCCTCCTCCGGGCTGATCGCCCCTGCGCGGATCAGCTCCTGGACGATCGAGTGGTCCTCGGTGACCTGGACCAGCTCGCCCTCCTGCAGGCGGTACACCCGGGAGTCGCCGATGTTGAAGACCGCGACGCGACCCTCGCCCTCGTCCGCCGTCAACACGACACCGGTGACGGTGGTACCCATGCCGAGTTCGCCCTCCTCCGCGGTGTCGATCATGTCCGCGACGGCCATGCGCAGCGCGTCGACGAGGCCGTCGACGGTGAGGATCTCGGCTCCCTCGGTGGCCTTGGTCAGGCGGTGCGCGACCGCCGCACTCGCGACCTCGCCGGCGGAGTGCCCACCCATGCCGTCGGCCACGGCGAACACGGGAGGGAGCGCCACGAAGGCGTCCTCGTTCAATTCGCGCCGCTTGCCGACATCGGTCATGCCGGCCCACGCGAGTGAGACTCGACGCCCGCCGGGCAGCGTGACGGTCCGTTGCCCGTGCTCGGTCACGTCTGCTCCTCTAATACGGCTGGCGGTGGCTGATGCACCCTCGACGATAGTACGGTACCGGCCGACCGCAGGACCGCCCCACCCGGCTCGGCGGATTCCGTCCGGGGATCGGCGACGACGGATCCGCACGCCGGGATCGGTCGGGCCTGCGGATCCGCTTGCCGCGACCCGTCTGCGCTGTCATGATCGACGCATGACACGAGCGAGCTCCGATGCACCGGCGAAGGCGGCGCCGCCCGACGACACGTCGAAGGCGATCATCGAGCAGCTCCAGACCGACGGACGTCGCTCCTACGCCGAGATCGGGAAGGCCGTCGGGCTCAGTGAGGCCGCCGTACGGCAACGGGTGCAGAAACTCACGGAGTCCGGCGTCATCCAGATCGTCGCGGTGACCGACCCGATGCAGCTGGGCTTCACCCGGCAGGCGATGATCGGTGTCCGTGTGACCGGTGACACGCGAGTGGTCGCGGACCGCCTGTCCGCGTTGTCCGCCGTCGACTACGTCGTCCTGACCGCCGGCTCCTTCGATCTGCTGGTCGAAGTGGTCTGCGAGGACGACGAGGAACTGATCGCGCTGCTGAACGACGAGATCCGCACCGTCGACGGCGTCTCCGGAACCGAGACCTTCGTCTATCTGCGCCTGCACAAGCAGCTCTACGACTGGGGCACCCGCTAGGGGGATTCTCCCGCGCCAGCGCAAGCCGTCCCTCGTATCACGCTCCGCCACCCCCCGACAGAGGTACGCTCGACCCATGCCCGCGAAGCCGACCGGAGAACGGACTCCCCCGTCCGGCCCGTCGACGTCGGGTGACACCGCCTCGGCACCGGGTCGCGCGGACACCGGCCCCACGAGAACGGGCCCGCACGCGGTCGAGGTCCCCCGACGCGTCGGCCGGATGACCGGCTACAGTGCCTTCCCACAGCTGCTCTTCGGCCTCGCGGTCGTCGCGATCCTGTTCGCCACGCTCCTGTTCCAAGGCGTCGACGACAACTCGGTCCTGTTCTACGTCGGCGTGATCCTGGCGTTCATCGCCACGGCACTCGCACCGATCGTGCCCTGGCACCAGGCACCGCGCCTGCTCATCGTGCTTCCCATCCTCGACATCATCGCCATCGCACTCATCCGGCAGGGCGAGCCACTGATCGGTGCGGGCCTCCTCTGGGTCTTCCCGACCATCTGGATGGCGACGGCCTTCGGCCTCGCCGGCGCCGTCACCGCCATCGTGCTCGTGTGCACGTCGAGCTGGTCCACCCTGGCGATGACACCGGGCCAGATCACGATCGCCAACCTGCCGGCGCTCGTCATCCTGCCGACGGTCCTCGCGTTCGTCGCCGTCTCCACCGCGATGACGGCGAAGCGGACGGAGGCGCAGCGCGTGCTGCTGAACAAGCAGGCCGGCCAGCTCGAGACCGCCCTGGGTCGCGCGCAAGACCAGGAGAGCCGCCTCGCGGAGATCCTGAACGCCGTGAACTTCGGCGTCGTCCGCTTCGACCGCATCGGAGCCAGAGCGATGGTGAACCGGTTCCAGACGCGGCTGCAGGACGAGGTCGGCGAGCTGTCCGACGTCAATCCTGCACTCCCGGTGTGGGCCGAGGACGGACTGACCCTCCTCCAGCCGCAGGACAAGCCGTACATCCGCGCACGTCGTGGTGAGGAGTTCGAGAACCTCACGGTGTGGCTCGGCGCCCCCGGCACCGAGCGGATCGCCCTCGCCCTCACCTCCCGCCGCCTCTACGACCACGAAGGCGGATACGACGGCACGGTGCTCGTCTCGCGCAACGTCACGAGCGAGATCAACGCGATCCGCGCCAGGGACGACCTGGTCGCCTCCGTCTCGCACGAACTCCGGACGCCGCTGACGTCCATCCTCGGCTACCTCGACCTCGCCCTCGACGACCCCGGCCTCCCCCCGCGGGTCGCGAAGCAGCTCACGATCGCCCAGACGAACGGCGATCGACTCCTCGAACTCATCGCGGACATCCTCGCCGCCTCGCGCGACGTGAACCGGACCATGGTGCTCGAACGCTCCGAGTGCGAGCTTCGGGAGATCGTCGACCGGTCGGTCGAGTCGTTGGCGCACCTGGCCGCCGAACGGAGCATCAGCATCGTGCGCCACGACGAGGAGACCGTGCCGCTCTTCGCCGACCCGTTCCGCCTCCGGCAGGTCGTCGACAATCTGCTCTCGAACGGCATCAAGTACAACCGCGACGGCGGGGAGCTGAGCGTCGGCGTCACCGCGGAGGGCGACACCGCCTGGGTCATCGTGCGCGACACCGGCATCGGCATCTCCGATGAGGATCAGCCGAAGCTCTTCGAGCGGTTCTTCCGCTCCGACCTCGTCCGCAACTCCACGGTGCACGGCAGCGGTCTCGGCCTCGCGATCAGTCGGGACATCGTCCGCTTGCACGGCGGCGACCTCACCGTCCACAGCGTGCTCGGTGAGGGCACGACCGCGGTGGTCCGTATTCCGAGAGGCGGCACCGAATGACCTTCGACAGCGAGACCGTCGCGGTGATCAACGCGCTCGTGATCTTCGTCTGCGGCGCCACGTTCATCGTCAACACCTTCATGCGGAAGGACGACGCGAGCGGGCGGGTGTGGTCCGTGTCCTACATGGCCGGGATGTTCACCAGCTTCTCCTACGTCGTCAGCGCGCTCAGCCAGGAGGCCTGGTGGGCGACCGCCGCCGGGAACGGTGGCTACGTGCTGAGCATCGCCGCCCTGTGGTCCGGCGCACGGCTCTTCAACGGCAAATCGAGTCTGCTCTGGGTCTCGCTCATCGGAACGGCGGTCACGATCGTCGCCGCGCTCGCTGCCGGGCCCTCGGGAGGCCCCTGGGCGGGCGCGCCTGCGACGTTCCTGTGCATCGCCCTGTTCGCGGGCCTCGGCACCGCGGAGACGCTCGTCGGCGCGATGCGGGACAACCCGACCACCCGTGGCTTCACCATCGTGCTCGGCATCGCGTCCCTGTTCTTCGCAGCCCGGCTGATCACACTCCTCGTGGAGGGGCCGGACGGTGCGTTGTTCACGACGCTCTTCGGGACCGTGGCCGCCTCGCTGCTGCTGATCGCGCTCCTGATCGTCGCGACCGTGGTGCTCTCAGTACTGCGTGCGGAGCGGGCCGCGCCGGCGAGCCGACGGCACGGGAGCATCGTCGCGTACACGGGTGACGACGTCCTCCTCCAGGAGTCCTTCGTCCGCATCGTCGAGGACTGGCTGGAGCGGGCCAACTTCCACGACGAGCAGCTCGCGATCCTCCACGTCCGACTCGACGACCTCGATGAGATGACGACGGCGTTCGGAGCGGCGTTCAGCAGCGAGGTCGCCGAGGGGTTCATCTCCTCGGTCCGTCGATACGGTCCGACGCTCTCCGACATCGGCGAGGACGGCGCCGGGTGTCTCCTGATCGCGACCCCCGCGGTGGATGCCGACGTCGCGCTCCAGGCGGCCAAGAGCATCCAGGACGGTCTGCTCGACCACCCCGTCGAGACCACACCGCGCCTGCGCCCGACGGCGAGCATCGGGATCGCGTTGACCGACTACCTCGGATACGACGTCGCCGTCCTCACGCGCGCCGCCGGCGACGCCAGCCTGCGTGCCGCGGCAGCCGGCGGGAACCGCACGGTCCTCGCCTCATCGTCGCCGACGGGCCGCTGACGGCTCCGCGGGACTGCGGTCAGGCGCGCGGGGCGATCGCGATCGTGAGGGTGTCCACCGCAGTCTGCTTCGCATACTCGGCGGACGTCGGCGTCGCCTGCACCAGCAGCTCGTAGGTGATCGTCAAGGTGACGCCGGTCGCCGCGCTGTCCACCTCGGGCAGGACGAACGTCTGGCTGTAGCTGTACGGCGCCTTGATGAGATATCCCGGCGCCACCGTCGACTGGTCGGTGAACGGCGCAGGCGACTCTAGCTGCCCCTTCGGCCCGTGGACCGTCGTGGTCAGCGTCACACGCGACAGGTAGAGCGCCTGGAGGTCGTCGGGGTTGAGCACGCCGCTGAGCGAGAAGCTCACGGGCTTGTTGACGTCGGCGGTCCACGCGTCCATCGACAGGGTGGACCAGTAGTCGACCGTGAGGGTCGCTGCTCCGGCGGTCAGCGTGTGCTTGGCGCTGCCGCTCGCGAGCTCGTTCGTGATGGCGCTGACCGTGGGCCTCGGCGTCTTCGAGGCGCTCGGCGAGGTCGTGGGCTGCGCACCCGGTTCCTCCCAGGGCGGCGTACCGCACGCGCTCAGACCGAGGACGAGCACGGCGGCGGTCGCAGCCTGGAGCACGTGCTGCACGCGCCGGTTCCGGGCCGGGCTGGGGTGGATCGACATGAGACTCCTGACGGGTTTCGGAGGGATGATCGAGTGGTCCTCGCGGGTCCGCATGACCCACGAACTGGGGCCAGGGCGAATCTTGAGGAAATCCTGAGGCGACGCTATCGCATTCACGCGCGAAAGCCGCGCCGAACGCGGCAGAGTTGCAACTGCAGCGCGACCCGCTGCACTCGACTCTCTCGGAACAGGACCCCTGATGTCAGAACTCGAAGCGCGACCGGACAACGCTCGGCCCAACGCCCAGCAGCCTGACCCTCGGTACATTCAGACGCAGCCGCTTCTCGCACCCGAACTTGAAGCGTACGCCAACGAGTTCATCGACTCGGTCAACTCGCTCCCCGAGTACCGCGCGACCATTGGGTGCATCATCCCCGCCTACAACGAGGAGGAGTCGCTGCCGGCCGTGCTCGCCTCCCTCCTCGAGCAGACGCGGATGCCCGACGTGATCCACGTGGTCATCAACAACACCACGGACCGGTCGGTGGACGTCGCCGCGCCCTACGCCGGCCCGCACTCCCGCGTCGACGAGGACGGCTACGAGCAGTTCACCGAGGTGTTCATCCACGACATCGGGAAGAACCCCGACAAGAAGGTAGGCGCGCTCAACTACGGCTTCACGCTCGTCGAGGGCTACGACTACCTGCTCGGCGTCGACGGTGACACGGTCGCCGACCCGACCGCGATCGAGTCGCTCGAAGCCGAGATCGTCTCGGACAGTCGCATCGGCGGCATCTCCGCAATTTTCTCGATCGATGACGAGCCGTTCAAGAAGCAGATCGTCCCGGCGTTCCTCATCGCCGGCCAGCGCACACAGTTCGCCGCGTTCAACATGCAGAACATGCTCCGGGGCCGCAACATGGCCGTGCTCGGCGGACAGTACTCGATCTTCTCCGTCCAGGCGCTGCGCGACGCCATGGAGCAGAACCACCAGTCCACCCCGTGGGTCAAGGACTCCGAGGTGGAGGACTCGCTCCTGTCGCTGCAGATCAAGAGCGCGGGCTACCTCACGAAGATCAGCGCCCGCGCCCGTGCCGACGTCGGTGGCATGACCACCGTCCGCTCGCTCGACGCCCAGCAGGTCAAGTGGAACTACGGCGCGATCGAGCTCATGTGGCCCGGCCAGCGCGGCGACACCAAGGGACAGCCGCTCCACCCGAACCTCCGACTGCGGTGGCTCGAGAACGCGGAGATGCTCCTCAACATGGTCACGCGCATCCTCTTCGTCGTGCTGCTCGCCGGCTCGCTGTCGATCCACGCCTTCGTGTTCAGCCCGGTGTGGCTCATCCCACCGCTGATCGCGATCCTCCTCAACCTGCGTATCGCGCTGTCGATGAAGAAGCGGAACGTGCGCGACATCCTCTTCGCGGTCCTCGTCTTCCCGGCCGAGTTCTACATGTGGATCCGCATGGGGCACTTCATCCGAGCCTGGTCGAAGTTCGCGTCGAACAAGAAGGTCGACAACTGGGCCGAGCAGGCGAAGGCCGAGCGAGGCTCGGGCAACGCGCACCTCGCGCCGCTCCTGTTCGTCCTCGCCGCCATCATCGCCATCGTCGCAGCCTGGACCCAGCTCTCCCCCGTCGTCCAGTCCACGATCCTCTGGGCGGGCTGGCCGGTCCTCGGCGTCATCACCGTGCTGCAGACGCTCAGCATGTTCGGCAAGCTCATCCGTCGTCAGCGCGGCTACCGGGTGTGACCTCCCCCGACCCGGGCACGGTCGACGCCGACGAACTGCGCAGGTTGCTCCGAGAACTCTCGGGCGACCTGCGCAGTCGTCGTCGCTTCGTCCAGACCTACGTCGAGATGTGGCCCATCCGTCTGGCGCGTCTGCGAGCGGCTCTCGACGCCGACGACGCCGACGAGGCCAAGGTCGTGCTCCTGAGCATCCGCTCCTCCAGCGTCATGCTCGGCGTGATCGGGGTGTCCGGACTCGCGAGTGCCGGGCTCCGGGCGATCGAGCAGGGGCAGTTCGAACGCGCGCGCGAGATCCACGGCGCGCTCGACGAGGCCGGCCGTCGGAGCTGCGACCGGCTGCTCGAACTCGACGCGGCGGACGCGGCGGAATCCTGAGCTCCGGCCACCCGGCGTCGTTCGTCGCCGGTGAGCCTGCGTCGCGGTCGGGACCGCGGCGTTCTCAGTCGTCGGAGGTCATGCGGTAGCCGACGCCGCGTACCGTCTCGATGAACCGCGGCGCCACCGTGCTGTCCGCGAGCTTCCGTCGCAGGTTGGCGAGATGCACCTCGATCGCACGCTTGTCGGCTTCGCTGACGTAGTAGGCCGTGATGTAACTCTCGCCACGGAGCATGAGCGCGAGATCAGCCTTGCTGCGCACCCGACGACGGGACTCCATCAGTGCCTGCAACAGGTCGAACTCGCTCCGGGTGAGGTCCACTTCGGTGCCGTCGACCTCGACGATGCGGGTCGCCGAGCTGAGCTTCAGACCGCGGTGGACGAGCCACCCCTCGCCGTCGTCAGGCGCCGCGGCGGCCGGTTGCATGATGATCGGGACGACCGACTGACCGACGGGCGCGACATGACGCGCGACGGTCTCGTGCACGATCGTGGGGTCGGGCGACGACATCTGCTGCTGCAGCGGCGGCGTGGCGACCTGGGCCGGCGCGGCCGGAGCGGCTGCAGCCGGCGCCACCGCGGTCGGAGCCGGTTGTGCCGGTGCCACAGCGGCGACGGCCGGAGCATCCCCGTTCGCGCGAGGCCGACGGAGCATCGCCTCGATGCGGGCACGGAGCTCGCGCGGACGGAACGGCTTGGTCATGTAGTCGTCGGCGCCGGAGTCGAGGCCCTGCAGGGTGTCGATCTCGTCGCCGCGCGCGGTGAGCATGACGATGTAGGTGGAACTGATGGCGCGGATGCGCTTGGCAGCCTCGAACCCGTCGATACCCGGCATGCTGACGTCGAGGGTCGTGACGAGGGGGTTGTGCGTCCGGACCGCCTCCACTCCGTCGAGACCGTTCGCTGCGGACACCGTCTCGAAGCCGGCCTGCTCCAGGACGGTCTCGAGCAGTTGGCGGATGTCCGCGTCGTCTTCGATGACGACCGCGGTACGACGTTCGCTCAGCTCTTCGGTCACGATGCCCCTACCCGTTCCACCCGTCAGCGACGTGCCGGATGTGGCCGGTCCCGACTCACCACGCGCTGAATCCCTTGGCCAGTTGCACGGCCTGCTCCGGCCACCATACCCCAGCAAGGGGGCCACCGTTGCACGCTCCGTCGCTCTCTCCGGGGGCTTTCACCCAGAGGTTCGCGTCGAGGTGTTCGGCCTGCGCGGTGAGGGGCTGTTGTCCCACCGTCCGGCCGGACGGATTGCACCACTCGCCGTTCGAGCCGCTGCCGTTCCGAGAGGTGTCGATCACGTAATGGGCGCCGTCGAGGAGGCCGCTCAGCTCCTCCGCATAGGCGATCTCGTCCTCGGTCGTGTTGTAGTTGGAGACGTTGGTGGCGAAGCCGGTGGCGTCGGCGACACCGGCTTCCCGGAGGAGCTCGGCCATCTCGGCGGGCGGACGCCAGTCGGAGTGCCCACCGTCGAGGTAGACGGGGACGGTTGCGTCCGCGAACTGCTCGGTCGCGGCTGCCAGTTGCCGCATCCGCGCGGTGCGGTCACCGCAGTCCGGTGCAAGCGCGACGGCATCCGGTTCGAGGATCACGGCGACGCGGTGATCCGCGACGGCGGCGACGATCTCGGCGACCCAGTCCTGGTACTCGTCACTCGACAGCCCACCTGCGGACTGGTTGCCGCAATCCCGCTCCGGGATGCCGTAGACCGTGAAGACCGGCATGGAACCGGAGCGTTCCGCGGACCGGACGATCTCGGAGACGGTGTCCCGGACGGTTCCCATCGGGTAGCGCTCCGGCACGAGCCAGATCGCGGTCGGCTCCGCCGCGAGCCGCTCCGCCGCTGCGAGCTGTTGGGCGACATCGGTCGGGTCGCCGCTTGAACCGCCGCTCGTCCCGGCCGTGGCGGAACTCGTCGGTTCCTCGGTCGCGTCCGCCGGGCCGGCCGCGGCGGCGCGAGCGGCCAGCGAGGACGGATCGACGTACAACTGCGCTCCGTCGAACGGGCCGGCGGCGGCGTTCGGGACACGGCTCACGAGCGACACCGCGAGTGCACCGCCGGCGAGGAGGACGGCGACGACGCCGAGGGCGACGGCCGTCCGGGTACGTCGTCGGTCGCGGGGCGTTCTCGGCACGGATCCTCCTGCATGGTCATCCGCAATTGTGCCCGACATTCCTGCGGTGCGGTGTCGATTCCCGCGAATCCGTGCCCCGAGTGGGGGACGGATTCGCTCAGTGGCCGCATGGACGGCCCCACGACGCGCCGAGCTCCGCGAGCGACCCGCCCACTGGGACTGCACACCAGGGCCCCCACCGCAACGTTGTCCGGATCGCCGCTGCTCCCTACCCTTGATGATCGGGGCGACGCAGGGTCGCCCGCACGGCCCGAGGAGCGCACACGTGAGCACGAAGACCATCCCCACCTCCGACGCGGCGGCCGGTGACGCCCCCGCGAAGGTCATCCCCTGGGTGCTCGGGCCCTCCCTCGTGATCATCCTCGGTGTCGCGCTGTTCTCGATCCTGCTTCCGAAGCAGGCAGAGTCCGTCTTCAACGCGATCCAGTCCGGCATCATCGGTGGCCTCGGGTGGTACTACGTCCTCCTCGTCGCGGCCTTCGTCATCGTGGCGATCGTCTTCGCCGTGTCGAAGTTCGGCGACATCAAGCTCGGCAAGGACGACGACGAACCGGAGTTCTCGCTCCTGTCCTGGTTCTCCATGCTCTTCGCCGCCGGCATGGGCATCGGCCTCGTCTTCTACGGCGTCGGTGAACCGTTGACGCACTTCCTCGAGCCGCGTCCCGGCGTCACGGGGTCCGAGCAGTCCCTCGCCCAGCAGGCGATGAGTCAGACGTACCTGCACTGGGGCCTTCACGCTTGGTCGATCTATGCGGTCGTCGGCGTGGCCCTGGCCTACGCCGTGCACCGGAAGGGACGACCGATGTCGATCCGCTGGGCGATCGAACCGCTCCTCGGTAAGCGCGTGCAGGGCGGCTGGGGCAACGCGATCGACACCATCGCCGTCATCGGCACCGTCTTCGGCGTCGCGACCTCACTCGGACTCGGTGTGCTGCAGATCTCTGCTGGACTCGGCTACACGGGCATCGCCGAGCCGAACATCCTCACCCAGGTCATCCTCATCCTCGTGATCACCGGGGTCACGATCTTCTCCCTCGTCTCCGGTGTGCACAAGGGCATGAAGTGGCTCTCGAACACCAACCTCATCCTCGCCGGGCTCCTCCTGTTCTTCGTCCTGTTCGCCGGCCCGACGCTGTTCCTCCTGCGCGAATGGGTGCAGTCGATGGGCGCCTACCTCCAGAACGTGGTCGGACTCACCTTCAACGTCTCCGCGTACCAGGGTGCTGCGGGCGAGGCCTGGCAGTCCTCGTGGACGACCTTCTACTGGGGATGGTGGATGTCGTGGGCGCCCTTCGTCGGCGTCTTCATCGCCCGCATCTCGAAGGGGCGCACCGTGCGGCAGTTCGTGCTCGGCGTCCTGCTCGTCCCGACCCTCGTCACCTTCCTCTGGTTCGCCGTGCTCGGTGGCACCGCCATCATGCAGTCGCTCGAGGGTCGTGACTTCAGCGGTGCCGACGGCCCGGTGGATCTCAACACCGCCCTGTTCAACATGCTCGCAGGCCTCCCCGGCGGACCGATCGCGACCGTCGGCGCCCTGCTGCTGATCCTCCTGTTCTTCGTGACCTCGGCCGACTCGGGATCGCTCGTGATGGGCATGCTCACCACCGGCGGCACGGAGCCGCGGAACCGGGTCCGGATCGCCTGGGCACTCGTGACGAGCCTCCTGGCCATCTCGCTGCTCATCGCGGGCGGGCTCGCGTCGATGCAGACGGCGGCCATCATCACGGCGCTGCCGTTCAGCGTCGTGATCATCCTCATGTGCGTCTCCTCGTTCAAGGCATTCGGCATCGAGGTGCGACGGGAGCAGCGGGCGAAACGTCGCCTGTTCGCCGCAGAGCTCACCGAGAGCGTGTCAGCGGACGTGAGCGAACAGCTGTCCGATCAGGTCTCCGAACAGGTCACGGAGCACTTCGGGACGATGACCGCCCAGCTCGACCTCCGGCAGCTCGCCTCCCCGGACGCCCCGGGAACATCGGCCCCGTCCCCGGACCCGCAGCAGCAGGACCCGAAGCAGCGCCGCTCGAAGGACTGACCAGGCGGCTCAACCGACGGGGAAGCGGTCCGAGATCCAGGCCGCTTCCTCGGCGGTCGGCGACCACGCCGAACCGGCCGCGGCGTTCGCGCGGATCTGCCCCGGAGTGGTCGCGCCGGCGATGACACTCGAGAGCCCGTCCTGGGCGAGCAACCAGCCGAACGTCGCCTCCAGCATGGAAATACCGCGTTCGTCGCAGAAGGCCTGGTAGGCCTCGATCGCGTCCCAGGGCGCCGTGTCGAGCAGGTGCTTGCGCTGGCGCATGATGCGGCTGTCCGCCGGCCCGCCGTCGCGGGAGAACTTCCCCGTGAACAGGCCGTTGTAGAGCGGGAAATACGGAAGGAAGCCGACGCCGGCGGCGCGCATGGCCGGGAACAGCTCGCGCTCGGCGCCCCGGACGAGCAGGCTGTACTCGTTCTGGGCCGAGATGAAGGCCGGGTGGCCGGCGGTGCGAGCCGCCCAGTCCGCCTCGGTCAGCTGCCAACCGGCGAAGTTCGAGTGGCCGGCGTAGCGGATCTTCCCCTCGTGGACGAGTTCGTCCAGGGCGGCGATCGTCTCCTCGATGGGCGTGAACGGGTCTGGGGTGTGCAGCTGGTAGAGGTCGATCCAGTCGGTGCCCAGGCGGCGGAGCGAACCCTCGACGGCGAGCCGCACGTAGCGACGGGAGCCCTTGGCGCCCCAGTTCGGGATCGGGCTCTCGTAGTCCACATGGCCGAACTTGGTCGCGAGGACGATCTCATCCCGCCGTCCGGCGATCGCCTGCCCGAGGAGTCGTTCGCTCAGCCCGTACTCCCGGCCGTAGATGTCGGCGGTGTCGACGAGGGTGATTCCGGCGTCGATCGCGGCGTCGACGACGGCTCGCGTGCCGTCCAGGCTCTCGGTGACCGTGCCCTCGCGGCCGAAATTGTTGCAGCCGATGCCGACCGCTGAGACGAGGAGGCCGCTGCGACCGAGTGGGCGATAGCTGAGATCAGACATGCGTCCAGGCTAGCCCGACCGTCCTCCACAGGCACCCGTCGGCCCCCGACGTCACGGTCACGGCCGTGTGACGCATCGCGCCGATCACGGGCTTCCTACGCTCGGTGCATGACCACACACCTCACCGTCACCGATCCCGTACTCCCCTGCTCCGTCATCGCCGACCCGTCCGCCGAGGGCTTCCTCCGGATGCCGACGCCGGTGGGGCGGATCGAGCTCCGCTCCGTCGACGACGCGGTCTCAGCCGTGCGCTTCGAACGCCACGGCCGACTCCCGCTCGACGGAACGGACGAACGCCCCACCGCGGTCCTCCTCGACGCCGCGGAGCAGATCGACGAGTACTTCCGCGGACGACGCACCGTGTTCGACCTCCCGATCGTCACGACCGGCACGCCGTTCCAGCAGGCGGTCTGGTCGGCGCTCGGCGAAGTGCCGTTCGGCGACACCACCGGGTACGGCGCCCTCGCGGCCGCGGCCGGTGCCCCGCAGGGCGGCCGGGCGGCCGGCCAGGCGGTTCGGGCGAACACCATCGCGCTCCTCATCCCCTGTCATCGCGTCCTCGGAACCGGGCGGATCGTGACGGGCTATTCTGGCGGAGACGGACCAGCCACCAAACGCTGGCTCCTCGACCACGAAGGGATCCCGTACCGCCGATGAGTCCAGTCTCCCCGACCATCGTCGGCACCGACGGCCTGACCCGCTGCGCTTGGGCCGGGACGGACACGGAGTACCAGCGCTATCACGACGAGGAGTGGGGCGTGCCGCTCCACGGACAGCGGCAGGTCTTCGAGAAGATCAGTCTCGAAGGGTTCCAGGCGGGGCTCTCCTGGATCACGATCCTTCGGAAGCGACCGGCTTTCCGGGAACGGTTCCACGGCTTCGACCTCGACGCCGTCGCAGCCATGACGGAGGCTGATGTCGAGAGCCTGCTCGATGACGCCCGGATCATCCGGCACCGCGGGAAGATCAACGCGGTCATCGGCAATGCCCGCACCGCCCTCGAGCTGGGCGACGACCTGGACGAGCTCCTCTGGAGCTTCGCTCCCCCGTCACGGCCGGCCCGGTTCGCCCAGTGGACCGAGGTGCCTGCGGTGACCCCCGAGTCCACCGCGCTCAGCGCCCACCTGCGGAAGCGCGGCTACCGGTTCGTCGGCCCGACGACGATGTACGCCCTCATGCAGTCCGGAGGGCTCGTCGACGACCACCTCGTCGGCTGCTGGCGCTCGGAGAGCGCTCCCTGATCCGAAGGGGTCAGACGACGAGGGCGAGCTCGGTCACCCGACCGTCGTCGGCACGGGCGTGGACGTCGAGCACCCACCCGGTCGATCGCGCCCAGTCGAGCAACGAGTCGACATCAGGGTGGTCGACACCGGCCTCCAACAGCGCGCGGGTGAAACGGCCCTTGCCCTGCTTGTTGAAGTGGTTGAGCGCGCGACGGCGGCCATCGTCGCCGACCGTGAGCACGCGCAGGTAAACGGCACCGACGCGGTCCGACAACGGCCCGAGCGCCGCGTAGCCTTCCGAGCGCAGGTCCAACAGGACACCCGGGACGGCGTTCAACTCGCGGGCGACGGGCCCCGCCCAGTGCCGCTTGAGCACGAACCCCGGGAGCCTGGAGTCGTGGGAGAGCCGATAGGCCGGAATGGGATCGAGCGCGCCGACCGGGCCGAGCAACGCCGAGTGCACGACCAGGTGCCGAGCGGCGAAGCGTCGGGCGTCTGCTGGGAGTGTGGCGGCTTCGAGCGCGTCGTACAGCACCCCCGTGTACCGGTCGATCGCCGGCATCGTCGCGGACGTCGCCGCCACGCGGTTGCGCTGGACCTCGCCGAGCTGCTTGGGACCGAGCTTCAGAGCCTTCACCGTCGCAGCCTCATCGGCGGCGAGCGACACCAGGGCGTCGAGGCAATCGTTCCGGGACGAGGAGAGCCCTGGAAACCGCAGCAGGGCGGTGTCCAGGGCTCGTCCGTCGCCGCCGTCCCGCTTCGTCTCCGAAGGGGGAAGGAGGATCAGCACCGAATCAGGAGCTGGTCACGAGCGTGGCGTTGCCGGCCACGACGGTGACGGTGTTGTTCTCGACCGACAGGAAGCCGTCTTCAGCGTTCGCGACGATCTTCGAGCCGTCTTCGAGCGTGACACGGACCTCACCGGCGGCGAGGATGGCCAGCATCGGCTCGTGGCCGGGCAGGATTCCGATCTCGCCGTCGACGGTCTTCGCGATCAGCTGGCGTGCCGGGCCCGACCACACTTCGTGGTCGGCCGCGACGACGCTCACGGTCAGAGGAGCGGAGGCCATGACTAGCCGTTCTCCTTCTGGATCTGAGCCCACTTCTCTTCGACGTCGGAGATGGCACCGACGTTGAAGAAGGCCTGCTCGGCCACGTGGTCGAACTCACCCTTGGCGATGGCGTCGAACGACTCGATCGTCTCCTTGAGCGGAACGGTCGAACCCTCGACACCGGTGAACTTCTTCGCCATGTAGGTGTTCTGCGAGAGGAACTGCTGGATCCGGCGCGCACGCGACACCGTGATCTTGTCTTCCTCGGAGAGCTCGTCGACACCGAGGATGGCGATGATCTCCTGCAGTTCCTTGTTCTTCTGGAGGATCTGCTTGACCGTGGTGGCGACGCGGTAGTGATCGGCACCCAGGTAGCGGGGGTCGAGGATACGGCTCGTCGAGGTCAGCGGGTCGACGGCCGGGTACAGACCCTTCGACGCGATCTCACGGGAGAGCTCGGTCGTCGCATCGAGGTGCGCGAAGGTGGTCGCCGGTGCCGGGTCGGTGTAGTCGTCCGCGGGGACGTAGATCGCCTGCAGCGAGGTGATGGAGTGACCACGCGTCGAGGTGATGCGCTCCTGGAGGAGACCCATCTCGTCGGCGAGGTTCGGCTGGTAACCCACGGCGGACGGCATGCGACCGAGCAGGGTCGACACCTCGGAACCGGCCTGGGTGAAGCGGAAGATGTTGTCGATGAAGAGCAGCACGTCCTGCTTCTGGACATCGCGGAAGTACTCCGCCATCGTCAGCGCCGAGAGGGCGACCCGGAGACGCGTTCCCGGCGGCTCGTCCATCTGGCCGAACACGAGGGCCGTCTTCTCGAAGACACCCGCCTCCTCCATCTCGTGGATGAGGTCGTTGCCCTCACGGGTGCGCTCACCGACACCGGCGAACACCGACACACCACCGTGGTCCTGCGCGACGCGCTGAATCATCTCCTGGATGAGGACGGTCTTGCCGACACCGGCACCACCGAAGAGACCGATCTTGCCACCGAGGACGTACGGCGTCAGGAGGTCGATGACCTTGATGCCGGTCTCGAAGAGCTGCGTCTTCGACTCGAGCTGGTCGAACGACGGCGGCTGGCGGTGGATCGGCCAGCGCTCGGTGATCTCGATCTGCTCGCCGGGCTCGGCGTTGAGCACCTCGCCGATGACGTTGAAGACCTTGCCCTTGGTGACGTCGCCGACGGGCACCGAGATGGGCGAACCCGTGTCGGTGACCTCCTGGCCTCGGACGAGGCCGTCCGTCGGGTTCAGGGCGATGGCGCGCACGAGGTCGTCGCCGAGGTGCTGTGCGACCTCGAGCGTGAGGACCATCGTCTGCTCGCCGATCACGACGCTGGTCTTCAGGGCGTTGTAGATGCCCGGGATCGCGTCGTGCGGGAACTCGATGTCGACGACCGGGCCGGTGACGCGGGAGATGCGGCCGACGGCGCCGGCCTTCACCTCTGCAGCGCCCTGCTCGGCAGTTGCGGTGGGAGTCATGTTCTTCTCTTCTCTGTCTCTACAGATACGTGTGCGTGTTGCGATGACTAGGACGAGAGCGCGTCTGCGCCGCCAACGATTTCGGAAATCTGCTGGGTGATCTCGGCCTGCCTCGCGTTGTTGCGGAGGCGGGTGTAGTCGGTGATGAGCTTGTCGGCGTTGTCGCTGGCCGACTTCATCGCCTTCTGCGTCGCGGCGTGCTTCGCGGCGGAGGACTGCAACAGCGCGTTGAAGATCCGGCTCTCGATGTAGTTCGGGAGCAGCGCATCGAGCACGCTCTCGGCATCCGGCTCGAACTCGTACAGCGGCAGCACAGCGGTGTCGGTGGGCTCCTCGACGCCTTCGACGACCTCGAGCGGCAGGAGACGGACGACCTCGGGGGTCTGCGTCATCATGCTCACGAGGCGGTTGTAGACGATGTGGATCTCGTCGACGCCACCCTCGGAGGCGTCCGTGAGGAACGCCTTGAGGATGGACTCGCTGATCTCCTGCGCCGTCGCGAAGTCGGGGTTCTCCGTGTTGCCGACCCACTCCCCTGCAGCCTGCATCCGTCGGAACGTGAAGTAGGCGACGGCCTTCCGGCCCACGAGGTAGTGCGTGACGTCCTTGCCCTGGCTGCGCAGGAGCTCGGTCAGCTCGGCGGCCTCACGGAGGACCTGCGAGTTGAAGGCGCCGGCGAGGCCTCGGTCGGATGCGAACACGACGACCGCAGCCCGCTCAACCTTCTCCGGCTCGGTCGTGAGCACGTGGTCGACGTTGGAGTACGTCGCGACGGCGGACACGGCACGAGTGATCGCACGAGAATAGGGTCCGGATGCCGCCACCCGCGCCTGCGCCTTCTGGATGCGCGACGCGGCGATGAGCTCCATCGCCTTCGTGATCTTCTTGGTCGTCTGCGCAGACTTGATCTTCTGCGTGTAGACCCGGAGTTGAGCGCCCATGGACTAGCGGCGACCCTTCACGATCTTCTCCTGGTTGACGTCTTCAACCGGGAGCTCCTCGACCTGCTCCGAACCGAGGGCAGCGCCCTCGCCCGTCTGGAACTCGAGCTTGAACTGGTCGACAGCGGCATCGAGCTTCGAGACGGTGTCGTCGTCGAGCACGTTCGTGTCGCGCAGCGTGGTGAGGACCTCGGTGTTCCGACCCAGGTAGTCGAGCAGTTCGCGCTCGAAGCGGAGGACGTCCTCGACCGGGACATCGTCCAGCTTGCCCTTGGTTCCGGCCCAGATCGAGACGACCTGCTCCTCGACGGGGTATGGCGAGTACTGCGGCTGCTTGAGCAGCTCGGTCAGGCGAGCGCCACGGGCGAGCTGACGGCGGCTGGCAGCGTCGAGGTCGGAGGCGAACATCGCGAAGGCCTCAAGCGAGCGGTACTGCGCCAGCTCGAGCTTCAGCGTTCCGGAGACCTTCTTGATGC
>NZ_CAUQHZ010000016.1:0-55217 GCF_963518075.1 uncultured Plantibacter sp. | reverse complement strand
ACGCGGGCGTGGAGGCCGAGCGCTGCTCGACGCTCCTCACCGACTTCTTCCGGGGTGCGGGCGGCGTCGGAGCCTCCTGAGGGCGCAGGCGGCCCCGGAGATCTCCATGCGTCGACAGGATCGCTGATCGGATGCGGCTGCTCCCAGCACTTCCGGAGCCCGTTGTCGGCGGGTGATGGCAGGATCGCAGGATGCAACCCGGCGTGATCCTCGACATCATCCTCGTCGTCGTCCTGATCGGCTTCCTGATCCGCGGGTGGCGTGCGGGGCTCCTCGGGAGCCTCGGCGGGCTCGTCGGGCTGGCGGCCGGTGGGGTCGGCGCGTTCTTCGCGATCCCGCTCGTCGCCTCGTGGGTGCCGGACGCGGCCTGGCGTGGCTGGGCGGCCGTGGCGGCGGCGGTGGTCGTCCTCGCCGTCGGCTACACGATCGGTGCGTTCATCGGCGGGGCCATCGGCTCCGTCGTCCGCAAGACCCCGCTGCGCGGTCTGGAACGGCTGCTCGGCGCCGCCCTCAACCTCGTCGTCACCGCGCTCGTCCTCGTGACCGCGGCACTCGGTGTCGGCTCCCTCGGCATCCCGCTGCTCGCCCAGGCGGTCGGGTCGTCCGCGGTGATCGGCACGATCGACCGCGTCACGCCCGTGCAGGTGAAGAGCACGCTCGCGCAGCTCCGCTCCACGGTGGTCGACGGTGGGGCCCAACGCGTCATCGAGGCGTTCGGCGGAACCGCGGACGTCCCCGCCGCCCCGCAGCTCGACACCTCGACGCCGGCGCTTCAGACGGCCTCCGCGTCCGTGGTGCGCATCAGCGGCACCGCCGAGTCCTGCTCGCGGAGCCTCACCGGAAGCGGCTTCGTCTTCGCCGACGACCTGGTCATGACGAACGCGCACGTCCTCGCCGGCGTGACGAACCCGGTCGTCGAGGTCCCGGGGTCCATGCCTCGGGAAGGGCGGATCGTCTACTTCGACCCGGTCGACGACCTCGCCGTCATCCGCGTCGACGACCTCGGCGCCCGATCGCTGCCGCTCGCACCGAATCCGGCGCCCGGATCGAACGCCGTCGTCGCCGGGTATCCGTTCGGAGGCCCGTACACGGCCGGTGGCGCGCAGGTCATCGTGGTGGGGCCGAGCCTCGTCGCCGACATCAGCGGGAACAACCCGACGAGCCGTCAGGTCGTGACGCTGTCCGGGACGGTGCAGCCGGGCAACTCCGGTGGACCGCTCCTCACCGAGTCCGGTGACGTGGCCGGCGTGATCTTCGCCCGCGACGCGAACTCCGCGCCGGTCGGGTACGCGCTCGCGATGGACGAGGTCCTGCCCGTCGTCGCGCTCGCCGGGTCGCTCCAGTCCGCGGTCCCGTCGGGCGCCTGCCTCGCCGACTGACGCGGCCGGGCACGTGCCGACGAGCATGCAGGTGCCTAGAATCGCAGGGTGAGTGAAACGATCAGCCTGCCCAGCATCGCCATCCTCGGAGCCGGTTCGATGGGAGGGGCCGTCCTCCGCGGTCTCGTCCAGCCGGGTGTCGAGGTCGACGGTGGCATCACGGTGACGAACCGGACCATCGCCAAGGCGGAGGCTCTGGCCGAGCTGCCGGGCGTGACCTCGATCGCCCTCGAGCAGGACGCCGACGGCAACCGGCGGGCGGCGGCCGCGGCGAAGATCGTCCTGATCGGCGTGAAGCCCTACATGGTGGCCGACCTCCTCGCCGAGATCGCCGACACGTTGCAGCCGGGCACGATCGTCGTGAGCCTTGCGGCCGGTATCCGCGGTGCGGCCTTCGAGGCCGCCCTGCCGGAGTCGGTCTCGGTGTTGCGTTCCATGCCGAACACCCCGTCCTACGTGGGGCTCGGCGTCACCGGGCTCGCGCCGGGCACCCGGTCGAGCGAGGACGACCTCGCCGTCGTCACCGCGCTCTTCGAGACCGTCGGCCAGGTGGTCGTCATCCCCGAATCGAAGATCGACGCCCTCAGCGCCATCTCCGGTTCCGGTCCGGCGTACGTCTACTACCTCATCGAGGAACTCACCCGGACGGCGATCGGCCTCGGGTTCACCCCGGAGCAGGCGTCCGTGATGGTCGACGGCACCTTCCGTGGTGCGACGGAACTCCTCGCGACGACGGGGGAGAGCGCCGAGCAGCTGCGGATCAATGTCACGAGCCCCAAGGGGACGACGGAACGGGCGCTCGCCGTGCTCGCCGAGGCGGGTTTCAGCGAGACGTTCGACCGTGCAGCGGCAGCCGCCGTCGCACGCGCCGAGGAGCTGTCGGCGTCCTGATCCGGCGGCGACCCGATCAGTCGAAGGACCGCACGAAGCAGTCAAGGCCGGGTCTGCCGTCCCAGGACGCGACCGCGACGAAGCCGGACCGCCGGTAGAGCGCGATCGCGGCGGAGCGCCAGTGCCACACGGAGAGACGGACGGCGTCGTCGCCCCGCTGCCGGGAGACGGTCGTCGCAACCTCGAGCAGGGTTGCGGCCACGCCCCGGCGACGGGCGCGCGGGTCGACCCAGAGTCGCTTGAGCTCCGGCGACGGGCCCTCCGTCAGGACGACGCAGCCGAGCACCCGGTCGCCCTCGACGGCCAGGAGGACCTCGTCGGAGGCGAAGGTCGTGCCCGGGTCGGTGATCTCGGCCCGGTAGCGGTCGGGGAGGGTGGTCGTCGGAGCGGGCTCGTCCGGACGCGGCTCTCGGCCGAGGACTTTCTCGTGCTCGGTCCGACGGTGGTACTCCTCGAGCAGCTCGGCGAAGCGATCTCGCCGATGGGCCGGAGCATCGGCCCGGCGTTCCACGACGATCATTCGCCGCCCGTCTCGTCGAGCCCGAGGACGAGCAGCAGCCGGTCGAGCGCGGCGAGCTGGGCAGCGGCGTCGTAGTGGTCGTCGTCGGCTGTGCTCAGGGTGCTGGCGCCCTCGATGAATCCGACGACGGCGGTGGCCGTCGCGGTGACCTCGGCCTCGGTGAGCTCGGGGCGGATCTCGGCCACGAGCCGGCGGGTGCGCGCGACGAACACACCGTGACCCGCACGGTGCCGTTCGGCCAGCACCTCGTCGTCGAGCGCCGCCGCGAGGTAGCCGAGCCAGACCCGGGCCTCCTGGCGCGTCTCGTCCGTGAGGGACAGGGCCTGCCGGAGGACGGCGCGCAGGGCGTCACGCGGGGTCTCCGCTGCGGCTTCGAGCGCCTCGGTCCGCGCGGCCGTCCGCTCGTGGAGCAGATCGCGAGCGTGCAGCAGCAGCGCGCGCTTGTCGGGGAAGCGATGCAGGACGAGGCCGGTCGTGCACCCGGCCCGCTCCGCGACCGCGCGGAGGGTCAACCCGTGCGGCCCGCGTTCGCCCAGCACCTCCCAGACCGCGCGCGAGATCCGCGCCTGGGCCGCTGGGTCCTTGGTTCTTGCCATGTCGTGATCACCTCGGAACCGATGTTACCGTAATGCTTGTTACGGAATGACTGGAGAACGCGAATGACGATCAGGATCAGCCGGGTGGCCTGGGATGACGAGGCGGGCATCGCGCTGCGGGCCGCCCAGCGCCGCGAACTCGACGCCCGCTACGGGAGTGACGATCACGAACCCGGCACACCGCCGACCGCAGCCGACATCACGGTCTTCCTGCTCGCCAGCGACGTCGACGACACCCCGCTGGGCTGCGGCGGCCTGCGGATGCTCGGTGAGGACCGGGCGGAGATCAAACGCATGTTCGTCGTGCAGCAGGCCAGGGGGACCGGCGTCGCTACGGCGCTCCTGCGGGCTCTGGAGGACGAAGCGCGGTCGCTGGGTCTCGGTGAGCTCCTCCTCGAGACCGGCACGGAACAGCCGGACGCGATGCGGTTCTACGAGCGCGAGGGATACCACCCGATCGAGGCGTTCGGGTCGTACGTCGACGAGCCGCAGTCACGCTGTTACGCGCGCAGCCTCACCTGAGGAGGCTTCAGCCCTCGAGCGAGGCGAAGCGCTCGATGTCGGCCGACGTGCCGGAGACGATGATGAGGTCGTGGTTCGACACGACGGTGTCGGCGGTCGCGTAGGTGAAGGGCTTCCCCGGTGACTTCACCCCGACGACGGTGATCCGGTACTTCGTCCGGACACCCGACTCCGTCAGGTTCAGCCCGCGGATGGGCTTCGGCGGGTACATCTTGACGAGCGCGAAGTCGTCGTCGAACTGGATGAAGTCGAGCATGCGGCCCGACACGAGGTGGGCGACGCGTTCGCCGGCCTCGCGCTCGGGGTAGATGACGTGGCTCGCCCCCACCCGGGCGAGGATCTTGCCGTGCGACTGCGAGACGGCCTTGGCCCAGATCTGCGGGATCTTGAGGTCGACGAGGTTGGCGGTGATGAGCACGCTCGCCTCGATCGAGGAGCCGACCGCGACGACCGCGACCGAGAAGTCCTGCGCGCCGATCTGCCGGAGCGCCTCGATGTTCTTCGCGTCGGCCTGCACGGTGTGCGTGACCCGGTCGGACCACTTCTGCACGAGGTCGGAGTTGTCGTCGATCGCGAGCACCTCGCGGTCGAGCCGGTCGAGTTCGCCGGCGCAGGCCGCACCGAACCGACCGAGTCCGATGACGAGGACCGGGGCGTCGTGCTTGATGCGGTCAACCAACGATGGGCCTCTCTTCGGGACGTTTGAACAGCTGGCCGCTCTGACTCGCGGCCACGGCTGCAGCGAGTGTCACTGTACCAACGCGGCCCAGGAACATGGTGACGGCGAGGACGTACACCCCGGCGTCGGGCAGGTCCGCGACGAGGCCGGTGCTCAGCCCGACGGTCGCGAAGGCGGAGATGACGTCGAACAGCACGTGGTCGAGCGGAGCCTTGGTGATCTGCAGGATGACGATCGTGGACAGGGCCACGATCGTCGCGCCCCAGAGGACGACGCTCACGGCGACGCGGAGCACGTCCTGCGGGATGCGCCGGCGGAAGACCTCCACGCCCTCGCGGCCGCGGGCCTCGGCGAACGCCGCCAGGAACAGGACGGCGAGCGTCGTGACCTTGATCCCGCCGGCGGTCGAGGCAGAGCCGCCGCCGATGAACATGAGCATGTCGGCGACGAGCAGGGTCGAGCCGTTGAGGTCGCCGATGTCCACGGTGGAGAAGCCGCCCGACCGGGTCATGGCCGACAGGAAGAACCCCTGGAAGATCGTGTCCCAGAGGTTCCACTTGTTCCAGGTCTCGGGGTTGTTGAACTCGAGCAGGATGAAGGCGAGCGCTCCGGCGAAGAACAGGATGATGGTCGTGACGAGCGTGAGCTTGACGTGCAGCGACCAGCGGCTCGGCCGACGGAAGTTGCGGCTCAGCGCGTAGATGACCGGGAAGCCGATGCTGCCGAGGAAGACCCCGAGCATGAGGATGCTGAGGAACCAGTAGTCGTTCTCGAACGCCGCGAGGCCCTCGGCGTTCGGCGTGAAACCGGTGTTCGTGAAGGCCATGGCCGCGTAGTAGACGCTGTTCCAGGCGGCGTCCCACGGGTTGATGCCGTCGAGCAGCATGCGCGGGAAGAGCAGGACCGCCAGTGCCGCCTCGATCACGAGCGCGCTGACGGCGACGGTGACGAGCAGGTTGCCGATCTCCCCGAGGCGGACGGCCTGACCCTCGGCGACGGGGCCGTGGTGCGACCGCAGGGGGTTCGTGTCGCTCGCCGCCATGAGCTTCTGGCGGAGCCCGAGTCGTCGGGCGATCACGAACCCGAGGATCGAGGCCAGGGTCAGGACGCCGAGCGCGCCGATCTGGACGCCGATGAACACGAGCACGTGACCGAAGAGGGACCAGTGCGTGGCCATGTCGACGGTCGAGAGCCCGGTGACGCAGATGACGGAGACGGCGGTGAAGAGCGCGTCGGCGATCGGGGTCACCTGGCGGTCGGCGCTCGCGATGGGGAGTGAGAACAGCATCGTGAAGACGAAGATCAGGAAGCTGAACACGAGGATGGCGAACCGGGAGGTCGACTTCGCCGCGAAGTCGCTGACGGCCTCCCGGACCCTCGCGAGGCCGTGGCGCACGATGATCTCGGGACGACGACCCATGGCATTGCCGCTCATCTGACCCCTCAACACCTCAGGACTGCGCCGGAGGCAATGGTACTCCGTGCGCTCCATCACTATCGTTGGACCATGGCCGACATTTTCGACGTGATCGCTGACACCACCAGGCGGGACATCCTCGCGCTGCTGCTCGAACGGCACGGTGGCACCGGGACGAGCGTCTCCGAGATCGTCGCCCAGCTCGGCCTCAGTCAACCGACGGTGTCGAAGCACCTCAAGGTCCTGCGCGAAGCAGAGCTCGTGGAGGTGCGCGAGGAGGGCCAGCACCGCTACTACAGCCTGGACTCGGCGCCGCTCGAGGACGTGGAGGACTGGCTCATCCCGTTCCTCAGCGTCGACTACCAGGACGACGGTGTCGATTTCGCGGCGTTGTCGCTGCCGGACCAGGCCAAGGCGGTCGCCGGATCGGTCGGCAAGGTCGCGGCGGACGTGACCCACGCGGTGCAGTCGGTCACGAAGAAGCTCCGCCCCTAGCCCGGCCTCGCATACCGTTCACACAGGGGATGTACAGGGCGGGCGTCGGACCTCTAGAGTTGCCATGCGGCGTTCCGGTCCTCGGGGCGCCGTTCAAGCAGGTTTCCAGAGGCGTAGGAGGGGTTCGATGACGCAGGACACTGCCGACGTCCGCTTCCTCACCGTGGCCGAAGTCGCCGAGATGATGCGGGTGTCCAAGATGACCGTGTATCGCCTGGTGCATTCGGGGGAACTCCCGGCCATCCGGTTCGGGAAGTCGTTCCGAGTGCCGGAGACCGCCGTCGCCGCCGTCCGGCAGCGCCCGGTCGCCGACGCCGGCTGAGGCGTTCCCCGCTCCTAGCAGCCTGCAGGCGTACGGCGTGTGAACGACGCGCGCTGCAATCGGCTAGACTGGCAACAAGACTTGTTCTCTTCGGTCGCGATCCCTGCGGCCAAGCCCCCCAATTCTGTGAGGTAAATCCGTGGGTTCTGTTATCAAGAAGCGCCGCAAGCGTATGGCGAAGAAGAAGCACCGCAAGCTGCTTCGCAAGACCCGTCACCAGCGCCGCAACAAGAAGTAGCCGGCTGCTCCGTTCGGAGCGCCTGACGACTCTTCGTCCACCGGAAGCGCCTGCCCAATGGGGTACGGCGCTTTCTGGCGTTGTCGAGGTGATCGTCTCGTCGCCGGTCGTGGCGTGGGATTCCCGCGGGTCGAGCGGCGTCGAGGTTCCTCCACAGGCGAGGCCGGAGGGGACTGATCCACAGCGCGTCGCGGCACGCGATCCGTCGGCCCGAGATCGTCGGCGGTCCTTCGTACGGTGTTCGCATGACCCGCGATCTTCCTCCAACCGCCCGCCGCAACCGACGCGAGCTCGCGTACCGGGTGCCGTTCGTCGTCGAACGAGACGACGCGCCTCGCTATCGACTCCGGAACGTCGGTGACGAAGCCGTGCACTGGGTCGTGCTGCGCCTGAACGGGCCCGGACTCCTCGCCCCACTGGAACCGTGTCGCCTGACGCCTGGCAGCGCTCTGGAGTTCGAGGTGTTGGGCACCGAGTTGGCCCGCGCGACCAGTGTGCAGGTGTCCTGGTTCCGTCCCGGCGGTCACCAGTACCTCTGGCGGGTCACCTTCTGACGGACGCCATCCGGTGGAGGGGAGTGGTCTCCGATGCGCGGATCAGCGTTCCTGGTCGCGGCGAGCGGCCAGCAGGTCGCGGGCCGTCAGCTTGTGCGCCCGGCCCGGGTACATGTCCGCGTTGAGGCCCGTGATGAACGGGGCCGGGTCGAGGTCGAGCGCGGTACTCAGTCGGACGAGCGTCTCCACGCTCGGGTGCACCTGCCCTCGCTCGATCTTGCCGATGTTCGTCCAGTGCATCCCCGCCAACACGCCCAGGTCCTCGAGGGTCAGCTGTCGCTCGTTGCGGGCGGCCCGCAACCGCTCGCCGAGGATGGTCGCGGCTTCCGAATGTGTAGGCATCACTCAATGACAACGGACCTCGACCGGCGCATGCCAGAGCGTCTGTGTCGGGTGGATCCGCAACCTATGGTTCTGGATCCTGGGTTCAACGGCATCATCATTCCGGCATCGTCCCAGATGTCGTCGAGAAACACCACACGTGTCGGATCTCTGGACGTGCTGCGGCCTCGAGCACCCCGTACAGTTGAGGAGGTGTCCACTCTGCACGTCACGCTCATCGGCAAGCCCGGCTGTCACCTCTGCGACGACGCGCGAGCCGTGATCGACGAGGTGGTCGCAGGCCTCCCGTCCGGCGGCCCCACGATCGAACGCGAGGAGCTCTCGATCCTCGACGATCCGGCGCTCCACGACCGCCACTGGGAGGAGATCCCCGTCGTCCTCATCGACGGCAGGGTCCACAACTACTGGCGCATCGACCCCGACCGCCTGCGGTCCGCGCTGCTCGCCGACTGATCCGCACGACCATCCATCCACATCGACCCTTGGGGGCCCAGTGACCATCCGCCACATCGTCAGCTGGAAGCTGGCAGCAACGGACGAGGCCGAGCGCGACGCGGCGTTCGCCACGATGCAGTCCGAACTCGAGGCACTCGCCGGGTTCATGCCGGACGACATCGAGCGCCTCCAGGTCGGACGCAACATCGCCTACCCGGAGAGCAACTGGGACGTCGTGCTGGTCGGCGACTACCCGAGCCTCGAAGCCTTGGAGCGCTACCAGGTCCACCCGGAGCATGTCCGCGTGGTGCAGATCGTCCGCCAGCTCGTGGTCGAGCGCTCCGCGGTCGACTTCCAGCTCGACTGAGCCGGCACCCGCAGGGCTCAGGCCATGACGCCGACGGCCACGGTGCCGTCGAGCTCGTCGTCGCGGACGATCGACGCCGAGAGGCCCGCCGCCCGCATGAGCGTTGCGGTCTCGGGAGCCTGACGTTCGCTCGTCTCGATCAGGATGGCGCCGGTCGGCGCGAGCCAGTCCGGGGCCTGCGCGATGATCCGACGCTGCACGTCGAGCCCGTCGGCACCGCCGTCGATCGCGATCACGGCCTCGTGCTCCCGAGCCTCCGGGGGCATCGTCACCATCGACGCCGTCGGGACGTAGGGGGCGTTCGCGAGCAGAAGGTCGACGCGCCCCGCGAGCACCCCGGGCAGCCCGTCGAACAGGTCTCCGCGCAGGGCGTGCCCACCGAGCGGCTCGAGGTTGCGCTGTGCGCAGTCCACCGCGGCGAGGTCGATGTCCGACGCCCAGACGTCGATGGGGCCGGGCGCCTCGGTGAGGAGCGCACTCCCGACGGCCGCGGCACCGCAGCAGAGCTCGACGACCACCGAACCCTTCCGGAGGCGCGGGAGGGCGACGTCGACCAGGAGCTCGGTGCGTCGCCTCGGCACGAAGACCCCGTCCTCGACGACAACCCGGCGGCCCCGGAACGCGACCCAGCCGAGGACATGCTCGAGCGGCCGGCCGGCGACCCGTGCCGCGACCATCCGTTCGAGTCGATCCGGATCATCCGATTCGGCGAGGAGGAGAGCCGCCTCGTCCTCGGCGAAGACGCACCCCGCCGCACGAAGGCGCAGGACCACGGATTCGGCGGTCGCGTTCATCTGGCCTACACCCCTCGCCCACCTGCGACGGACGCCGCACGGTCGGTGCGAGTCACGCTACCGTCGCGTCCGGGCTCGCACCAGAGCGGTGGTCAGAGCTGTTCTGCTGCGGCGAGCACGCCGGGCAGCCAGGCGAGCGCGACGTCCTTCTTGCGCTCGAACCCGCCGTCGTCGTGCAGACCGAACTCACCGAACCGGGTCGCGCCGTGCTCGGTGAGCAGGGCGTCGAGCAGCGAGCTGCCCTGGTTGTACGTGTCCTCGTAGCTGCTGTCGCCCAGCCCGAAGATGGCGTACCGGAGCCCGTCGAGTTCCACGTCGGACTCCTCGAGCGCCTCGTAGAAGATCTGGCCGGTCTCACCGAGGAGGCCGTCGCCGTACGTCGACGTGATGAAGATGTGGATCTCGTCGGTCGACAGCTCCGCAGGGTCGACGTCGCCGAGGTCGACGACGCGCCACTGGTGCTGAGAGCCGATGGCCTTGCCGAGGTCGCCGGCGAGGCGTTCGGCGTTGCCGGATTCGGTCCCGTACAGGATGACGATCTGCATGGCGTCCTTCTTGCGGGGTTACGGGGCGAGGCGGGTCGGGCCGCGGAACAGGTAGGTGACCTCGCGGATGGAGGTCTCGTGCAGCATGAGCATGAGCACGCGGGCGAGGCCCATGCCGAAGCCGCCGTGCGCCGGGACGCCGTAGCGGAAGAAGTCGAGGTAGAACTCGAGCTCCTCGGGCTCCAGGCCCTTCTCCTTGGCCTGCTCGACGAGGACGTCGACGCGATGCTCGCGCTGCGCGCCCGTGGAGATCTCGACGCCGTTGTAGATGAGGTCGTAGCTGTTCGTGAGCGAGCCGTCCTCGGCGTTGCGCATGTGGTAGAACGGCCGGATGCTCGACGCGTAGTCGGTCAGGAAGACGAAGTCGTGACCGAACGTCTCCTTGACGTAGGCCGCGATCTGACGCTCGCCCTCGGGGTCCATGTCGTCGTCGGCGCGGGGGATCTCGTAGCCGCGCTCGGCGACGATGCGCTTGGCCTCGGCCAGCGGGATGCGCGGGAACGGACGCGACGGGACCTCGAGCTCGATGCCGAAGAGCTCGGAGATCTGCTCGCCGTGCTTGTCCTTGACCGCCGTGAAGCCGGCGACGAGGAGCTCCTCGTGCAGCTGCATGACGTCCTCGTGGGACTCGATCCAGCTGATCTCGGCGTCGACACTCGTGAACTCGGTCGCGTGTCGGCTGGTGAACGACGGGTCGGCGCGGAATGCGGGTCCGACCTCGAACACCTTGCCGAAGCCGGCGGACTGCGCCATCTGCTTGAAGAACTGCGGGGACTGCGCGAGGTACGCCTTGCCCTCGAAGTAGTCGACCTCGAAGAGCTCGGCGCGCGACTCGCTCGCGCTCGCCATGAGCTTCGGGGTGTGGATCTCGATGAAGTCGTTGTCGATCCAGTACTGACGCAGTGCGTGCTCGAACGTCGTCTGGATGCGGAAGATCAGGGCCTGCTTCGGCTGGCGCAGGTCGAGGAAGCGCCAGTCGAGCCGCTTGTCGAGCGAGGAGTCCGCAGCGATCGGCGTCTCGGGGTTGGCGGCGGTGACGACCTCGAGCGTGGCGACCTTGACCTCGATGCCGCCGAGCTTGACGCGCTCGTCGTGCTTGAGCTCGCCGGTGACGGTGATGAAGGAGCCGTGCGCGAGGGCGGAGATCGCCTCGGTGGTGGCGAGGCGGTCGGCGGAGCCCTCGACCTCCGGGTCGACCTCGCGGACGGCCGGGTTCACCAGCTGGACGGCGCCGCTCTCGTCGCGGAGGACGACGAACTGCACCTTCTTCTGGTCGCGGACGGTCTCGACCCATCCGGAGACGGTGACGGGACCGTCGGACAGGGCGGCCAGGTTCTTCACAACGACGCGTTCACTCACCCCGACAGCTTAGCCGTCGCTCGTGGCTCGGACCTGGACGGAGGTCACGGTGAATCCGCAGCTTGGGGAAACGTACACTTGGAGGGTGGTAGCCGACCAGATCCATCTCGTGCGTCACGGCGAGGTGCACAATCCTTCTCGTGTGCTCTACGGTCGACTCCCCGCATTCCGACTGTCCGAGCTCGGTGAGCGCATGGCGCAGGCGGCCGCAGACGACCTCGTGAGCCGCGACCGCACGGTGGGTGCGCTCTACGCGTCCCCCTTGCAGCGCACGCAGGAGTCCGCCGCGCCGGTCGCCGCCGCGTTCGGGCTCGCCGTCGTCTCCGAGCCGCGCGTGATCGAACCGTTCAACGAGTTCGAGGGCAAGCGCATGAGCCGCGCCCTGAAGAACCCGCTCAACTGGCCCAAGCTCCGCAACCCGTCCCGTCCGAGCTGGGGTGAGCCGTACGCGTCGATCGTCAACCGCATGACCGCGGCCGTCGAGGACGCCTGGCGCGCGACGCCGTCGGGAGACGTGGTCATCGTCAGCCACCAGCTGCCCATCTGGATGCTGCACAGCTCTGTGGTCGGGGCGCCCTATCGTCACGACCCGCGGAAGCGACGGTGCGCCCTGTCGAGCATCACCAGCTTCGAGCGGACCGAGCAGGGCTTCGTCGAGGTCGGCTACGTCGATCCGGCGGCTCGTCTCTCGTCCGGTGCGACCGATGTCGGGGCCGTCTGATGGCCCGCCGATCGAGGACGTTCGCCGTCGCCGCCGTGCTGGCCGTCGGGGCGCTCCTGCTCACGGCCTGTGGGAGCGATCCGCTCGCCGAGCAGTATCGCGAGGGCAGCAGCAAGGGGTACGTCGCGGGCGACGGCAGCGTGACCGAGGTCGCGCTCGACGACCGTGGCGAGTCGATCAGCTTCTCGGGCGTCGGCGAGGACGGCGAGCAGATCTCCTCCGCGGACCACGCGGGCCAGGTCATGGTCGTGAACTTCTGGTACGCCGCCTGCGCACCCTGCCGCGCGGAGGCGAAGGATCTGCAGGCGCTCAACGAGGCGTACACCGACCAGGGCGCCACCTTCATCGGGGTCAACGTCCGCGACACCGCCGACACCGCGAAGGCGTTCAACGGCACCTTCGGCATCACCTACCCCTCCATCCTCGACGTCGACAGCGGGGAGGCGAAGCTCGCCTTCACGGGCAGCGTCCCGCCGAACGCGGTGCCGACCACCATCGTCCTCGACGCCCAAGGTCGGGTCGCCGCACGCATCCTCGGGCAGCTGCAGGACCGCACCATCCTCGACACCCTCATCCGCGACACGATCGCCGAGAGCGCCCCAGAGTGACCCCCGGCGAGCTCGTCTACGGCGGCCAGCTCCTCGTGGCGATCCCGATCGCCATCGCGGCCGGTCTGCTGTCCTTCCTCTCGCCGTGCGTCCTGCCGCTCGTCCCCGGCTATCTCGGATACGTCGGCGGCATGACGACGGTCGAGGAAGGGCGCTCCGGTGCGGGTCGCCGGCGCGTGTTGCTCGGTGTCAGTCTCTTCATCCTCGGCTTCACCGTCGTGTTCGTGGCGATCGCCGCGTTCGTCGGGACGATCGGCGCCTGGTTCGTCGAGTGGGAGGGCGTCATCACCCGCGTCCTCGGTGCGGTCGTCATCCTCATGGGGCTCATCTTCATCGGCCAGTTCTCCCGGCTGCAGCGCACGGTGCGCACCAGCTGGGCACCCGCCACCGGCCTCGCCGGCGCGCCGCTGCTCGGCTTCGTCTTCGCCATCGGCTGGACGCCCTGCCTCGGCCCGACGCTCACCGCGATCAGCGCGCTCTCCCTCTCGGGCGGCTCCGCGTGGCGCGGAGCGCTCCTCGGGCTGTTCTACTGCCTCGGTCTCGGCATCCCCTTCCTGCTCGTCGCGCTCGGACTCGGTTGGGTCACGGGGTCGTTGGCGTTCCTCAAACGGCACATCCGCACGATCAACATCATCGGCGGCGTGCTCCTCATCGTGATCGGTGTGTTGATGGTGTCTGGTCTCTGGTCCGCTTGGATGTACTCGTTGCAGGGGGTGATGAGCGGCCTTGTCACGCCCCTCTGATCACATCGACTCCGCCGCACCGGCTCCGGCCGACGGCATCAACCAGCCGAAGCTCGGGTTCGTCGGTTGGCTCCGTTTCTTCTGGCGTCAGCTCACGAGCATGCGCACGGCGCTCTTCCTGCTGCTGCTGCTCGCCATCGCCGCGGTGCCCGGATCGCTCGTCCCGCAACGGTCGAGCGACCCGAACGGCGTCACCCAGTACTTCACCGACAACCCGGACCTCGCGCCCATCCTCGACAAGGTGCAGGCGTTCGACGTCTACAGTTCGGCCTGGTTCTCCGCGATCTACCTGCTGCTGTTCATCTCGCTCATCGGCTGTGTGATCCCGCGGACGAAGCACCACTGGCTCGCCCTGCGCTCCCGCCCGCCGCGGACGCCCGCGCGCCTGTCTCGGCTCTCCGCGTTCGAGCGGCGCAGCGACGACAGCGGCGCGACCGCCGCCGAGCTCATCGACGACGCGACGAAGCAGTTGAAGCGCCAGGGCTACCGTGTCGAGCGTTACGACGCCGAGGGGTCCGCGTCGGTGTCCGCCGAGCGCGGCTTCCTCCGCGAGACCGGCAACCTCGTGTTCCACTCGGCCCTCGTCGGCATCCTCGTGACGGTCGGTTTCGGCGGCGGCTTCGGCTTCTCCGGTCAGCGCGTGCTCGTCGAGGGACAGACCTTCGTCAACACCCTGCTCGACTACGACTCCTTCAACCCCGGCCGCTTCTTCAACGAGTCGGAGCTGGCCCCCTACAAGTTGACGCTCGACGAGTTCGGCGTCACCTACGAGACCGAGAACCTCGACGCGTACGGTCAGGCGATCGACTACCGCGCGAAGGTCACGACGACCTCGCCCGGCGGGAAGCCGCAGGACGCGACGATCAAGGTCAACGATCCGCTGCGGTTCGAGGGCACCGACGTCTACCTGCTCGGCAACGGCTACGCGCCGACGATCACCGTCCGCGATCCCGAGGGCAAGGTCGTGTTCAGCGACTCCATCCCGTTCCTGCCGCAGGACGCCCAGCTCACCTCGCTCGGCATCGTCAAGGTCCCGGACGGTCTGGCTGAGCAGCTCGGCATGATCGGGTTCTTCTATCCGACGCAGGCCGCGTCCAAGCCGCCGTTCTTCTCGTCCTACCCCGACCTCGCCTACCCGGTGCTGACGCTCAACGTCTACTCCGGCGACCTCGGTATCAACGCCGGTGCTCCGAAGTCGGTCTACGCGCTCGACGTCGACGACATGAAGCAGCTCACGGGCGGCGACACCGGCGTCGAGTCGATCGAACTCACGCCTGGCCAGATCACGGACCTCCCCGACGGCCTCGGCACGGTGTCCTTCGACAACGTCGCCGCCAACCCGTCGACCGAGAACTACGCCGGCTCCGTCAAGCGGTTCGCCTCGTTCGACGTGCACCACGACCCGACCCAGCTCTGGGTGCTCGCGTTCGCCATCCTCGCCCTGTCCGGCCTCATCACCTCGCTCTTCGTCGCCAGACGCCGCGTCTGGGTGAAGGCCGTGACCGGGAGCGACGGCACCGTCTCCCTCGAATACGCCGGGCTCGCCCGCGGCGAGGACCCCGGCCTCGAAGCGGCCGTCGCGGCGATCGCCGAAGCGCACAGTCCAACGCCTGTCCCGTCCGAACCCGAAGGTAGAATCACCCCGTGACCCTCGTCGAAATCTCGAACCTCTGCCTCTGGTCGGCCGTCGCCGTCTACGCGCTGGCGTTCATCGCCTTCACGTTCGACCTCGCGCGCCGCAGCGCCGAGGTCACCGCGGCGATCGACGCGGCCGAGCGGGCCGAGCTGGAACGGTCGGCAGCCGCCGAGGAACGCGTCGGCGCACTCGCCTCCGCCGCGGCGCGGACCGCCGCACCGATCGTCACGAGCGACGGTGTCCCGCGCAAGACCCGCCGTCCCGCGGACGAGCCCGAGCAGCAGGCGTCGCGCAAGTCGCCGAGTCTGCGGGTCGGGGTCTCGCTCACGGTCATCGCCTTCCTGCTCCACCTCGTCGCGGACGTGACGCGCGGTATCGCCGCCGGTCGTGTCCCGTGGGCGAACATGTACGAGTTCGCGATGACGGGCACGCTGCTCATCGTCGCGGTGTTCCTCGTGGTCATCGCACGCGTGGACCTCCGGTTCCTCGGCAGCTTCGTGATCGGCCTCGTGACCGTGCTCCTCGGCCTTGCGACCGCGAACTTCTACGTCGAGGTCGTGCCGCTGCCACCGGCGCTGCAGTCGGCGTGGCTCGTCATCCACGTGTTCGTCGCGAGCCTCGGTACGGCGTTCTTCGCCATCGGCTTCGCGTTGAGCGTCGTGCAGCTCCTGCAGGGGCGTCGTGAGCGTCGGCTCGGGCTCGTGCAGCCCACCCAGGGCTCCGGGCGTCTCCGCTTCCTGCTCACCCTCCCGAGCGCGGAGCGTCTCGAGAACCTCGCCTACCGCGTCAACATCATCGGCTTCATCTTCTGGACGTTCACGCTCATGGCCGGTGCCATCTGGGCGGAGCGCGCCTGGGGTCGGTACTGGGGCTGGGACACCAAGGAGGTGTGGACCTTCATCATCTGGGTGATCTTCGCCGGGTACATCCACGCCAGGGCGACGCGCGGCTGGCGCGGATCACGGGCGGCCACGCTCGCGATCATCGGCTTCAGCGCCGTGATGTTCAACTTCGTCGTCGTGAACGTGTTCTTCAAGGGTCTGCACGCCTACAGCGGCCTGTAGGTCTCCGACGCACCGGTCCCTGAGCCTCTTTCCGGTCCCTGAGCCTGTCGAAGGGCTAGCCGAGCAACGCGTGGGTACGGCGGAGTCGGTCGAGCCACCACGCCGAGCGCTCCGGTGACGCCGTGAAACGCTCGAGGAGATCGGCGTCCACCTCGACGCGCCGGACGGCGATGCCGCCGTCCACGGGATCGAGCGGGGCGGTCGTCACGTCGCCGCCGAGGAGCGCGGTGGTGGCGAGCCCGCAGTCGTAGTCGAGTTCCGGCAGGGCCGCCGCGAGGTGGGCACCCATGGAGATGCCGACGGAGGTGTCCAGTGCGCTCGAGACGACGATCGGCAGGCCGGCCTCGCCCGCGATGCGGAGCGCGGCGTGCACGCCGCCGAGGGGCTGCGCCTTCACGACGAGCAGGTCTGCGGCGCCGGCGCGAGCCACGGCCAGGGGGTCCTCGGCTTTGCGGACGCTCTCGTCCGCCGCGATGGCGACGTCCAGGGAGGAGACCCGTTCCCGGACCTCGGCGAGTTCCGCGACGGTCGCGCAGGGCTGCTCGACGTACTCGAGGTCGAAGGGTTCGAGGGCGCGGATGGCGTGTTCGGCCTCGTCGACGTTCCAGTTGGTGTTGGCGTCCACACGGAGTCGACCCTCGGGTCCGATGGCCCGCCGGACGGCGGCGACGCGCGCGACGTCGTCAGCGAGCACCTGCCCGCGCTCGGCGACCTTCACCTTCGCAGTGCGGCAGCCCGGGAAGCGGGAGAGGATCGACGGGACGTCCGCCGCATCCACGGCTGGAACCGTCGCGTTCACGAGGATGCGATCCCGGTGGAGGGGTGGGAGGTCCGACCAGCCGAAGTCGATGGCGGCCCGGAGCCACGCGGCCGACTCCTGGTCGTCGTACTCGACGAAGGGGGAGAACTCCGTCCACCCGGCGGGCCCGCGGAAGAGGACGGCCTCGCGGGTGTCGATGCCCCGGAACCGGACGCGGAGGGGGATGGAGACCACGCGGGCGGTGGCGAGGACGTCGTCGAGGTTCGCTTGCATGTCCCCATCCTGCACCCGGAGGTCGGAAGCCGTCGCGGGACGCCCGTGACACAATCGATCCCGTGCCGCTGTTCTCCCGACGCAAGCCGATGCCCGGCGATCGGCGAAGCGTGCCCGCGGACGAAACCGCCGCCTTCTCGGTGCCCGAGCCGATCTTCGAGCGGAGTCCCGAGGCCGAGGTGCCCCCGGTGATCGAGGAAGCGCCCGGCGGATCCTCAGACGAGCCGCGCGATCCGAACGCCCCGCCGATCCCCGGGGCGCCGCCGGTGGCCGCGTCCTCGACCGCGCGAGTGCCAGCCGCCCCGGAGCGCACGCCCGAGGAGCTGGAGGCGGAGACCGCCAGGTTCCGGCGTCCGGGGTCCCGAGGACGACGGACACCGCGGGAGCCCGCATCGCGGAAGCCGTCGTCGCGTCGGCAACGGAAGGCGGCGGAACGCGCGCCCACCTCGCAACCGAAGGTCGCGGCGATCCACGCCGACGACGGCGAGCGGACTCCGGCGGCGCACCCGCCTGCCGCCGGTGCATCCCCGACGGGGTGGGACGAGCTCGGCGCGCGGAGTCGGGGTGTCGTCGCCTCCTTCTCGCCGCTCGCCCTGCTCGGCGCGGTGGTGGCCGTCACCCTCTTCACCGTCCTGCTGGCCGTCAGCTACCGGCCCGGCGAGGGGGCATGGGCCATCCTCGTGGCGTTCGTCCTCGTCGTCGTCGTGCAGATCGTGCTGCTCGTCGGGAGTGTCATCGTCATCCGCCGGAAGGTGCGGCGCCGCTGGGGCGTGCTGGCGCTGGTGCTCCTCCTCGTCGTCAATCCGGCCACGGCGATGGCGGTCGGAGGTCTCGCCACGGACCGGGCGGGGGATGGCTCCTCCTCCGCCGGCGGCAGCGGCGACGAGGAGCACGACCCGATCTGGGACACCTACCCGGGGTCCGCCTACGTCGACGCGAAGGAGACCCTCGACGGGCCGAGCTACGAGGACTTCGTCGGGACGTCCGACGAGATGCTCGCGGAGATCCGGACGGCGTTGACCGCGGAGTTCGGATTCGACTGGGTGGAGCGACAGCCCGCCGAGACGGAAGTCGATCAGAACGGGTACGGCGGGGACTCCATGCTCTTCGAGTACACGGCGCCGGTGTGGCAGACGACGACGACCGTGCGCACCTTCGAGGAGAAGTCGCGGGTGGTCGAGCTCATCCGACAGGTCCTGCTCCGCTACGGCATCGCGAACCTCGACATGCAGAACGCGCCGTCCTCCTGGCGTGAGCCGGGCGAGCTCACCGAACGGTACGGTGGCGAGACCCTCGACACCCAGGCGCTGTGGGATCTGCACACCTACAACGCCATCACGGGGGCCGGCGACTTCCGGACGAGCATCGTCGATCTCACGCTCGACTCGGCCGGCACGGTCGCGAAGGACCGCGAGTTCGACGTCGACTACTCCGACATGGCGGCGGAGGGCATCGAGCTGCACCTCGACTCCTACGCGCTCCTGAAGGAGGCGGACCGCGCCGACTACCTGGAGGCGCTCAAGCCCTACGCGGACCTCGACAAGCCGAAGTAGTGCCTAGGCTGGACGCATGAGCGATCGAGTGTCCGAACTGTTCGACCCGGAGATCTGGGACGTCGTACCGGGGTTCGAGGACCTCACCGATCTGACGTACCACGTCGCGCGCGAGGGCGGCTTCGTGCGCATCGCGTTCGACCGCCCCGAGGTGCGCAACGCCTTCCGCCCGCACACCGTCGACGAGCTGTACCGCGCGCTCGACCACGCGCGCCAGAGCCCGACCGTCGGTGTGGTGCTGCTCACCGGGAACGGTCCGAGCGCGAAGGACGGCGGCTGGGCGTTCTGCTCGGGCGGCGACCAGCGCATCCGTGGTCGCGACGGCTACCGGTACGCGAGCGACGACGCCGCAGACGACGAGACGGCGAGCGGCATCGACGCTGCGCGCAACGGCCGCCTGCACATCCTCGAGGTCCAGCGGCTCATCCGCTTCATGCCGAAGGTCGTCATCAACCTCGTGCCCGGATGGTCCGCGGGTGGCGGGCACTCCCTCGGCGTCGTGTGCGACCTGTCGATCGCGAGTCGGGAACACGCGCGGTTCAAGCAGACCGACGCCGACGTCGGTTCCTTCGACGCCGGGTACGGGAGCGCGTATTTCGCCAAGCAGGTGGGCCAGAAGTTCGCCCGTGAGGTGTTCTTCCTCGCCCAGGAGTACGACGCGGAGCGCGCGCTGCAGGCGGGCGCGATCAACGCGGTCGTCCCGCACGCCGAGCTGGAGCAGACCGGGGTCGCCTGGGCCCGCACCATCCTCGGCAAGTCGCCGACCGCCATCCGCATGCTCAAGTTCGCCTTCAACGCCGTCGACGACGGTCTCGTCGGCCAGCAGGTCTTCGCAGGCGAGGCCACCCGCCTCGCGTACGGCACCGACGAGGCGGTGGAGGGACGCGACGCCTTCCTGGAGAAGCGCAAGCCGGACTGGGCTCCGTTCCCCTGGCAGTTCTGAGCTCCGAGACGCCGAGGGGGCGGCGGAGTTGCGACGTACCCGGCGTACGCTGAATCCATGACCCGTCAGCTGCTCCCCGTCGACGCGTCCGCCTCGGCGATGCTCGCGGCCCTGGACACGGCGCTCGACGGTTCCGGACCCGCGGTCCTCCCGATGCAACACGGATCGTCCGCGGCACCGGCCGTGGTCGACGACCGGGTGGCCCTCGTGATCGAGACCTCCGGTTCGACGGGTGTGCCGAAGCGGGTCGCCCTCGCGGCCGACGCCCTCCTGGCCAGCGCGGCGGGTTCCGCGATGGCTCTGGGTGGCCCGGGGGCCCACCGCAGATCGTCGCAGTGGATCCTGGCGCTCCCGACGCATTACATCGCCGGCGTCAATGTGCTGCTCCGGTCGATCGTCGCCGGGACCAGGCCGATCGAGACCCCGGCTGGATCGTTCGACGCCCGGGCGTTCTGCGGACTCGTCGAGCGGCTCGACGCCGATGACGGTTTCGTCGCCCTCGTGCCGGCGCAGCTGCGCCTGCTCGTCGACGCCGCCGAGACGAGCACCTCCGTGCGCGACGCGCTCGCCGGACTCGCCGGGCTGCTCGTCGGGGGACAGGCCACCCCCGCTCCGCTGCTCGAGCGGTCCGCAGCGCTCGGCATCCGCGTCGTGCGGAGCTACGGTTCCAGCGAGACGTCCGGCGGCTGTCTCTACGACGGCGTGCCGTTCCCCGGTGTCGAACCCCGGCTGGCGGACGGGGAGCTCCTCCTCGCCGGGCCGGTGCTCGCCGAGGGCTACCTCGGCGAACCGGACCGCACGGCGACCGCCTTCCCGGACGACGGCGGCCGACGGTGGTACCGCACCGGCGACACCGCCGAGTTCGTCGACGGCGTCGTCCGGGTGACCGGGCGGGCCGACAACGTGATCATCAGCGGCGGGGTGAACATCTCCCTCGACCGTGTGCAGGCGGTCGTCCGGTCGGTGCCGGGGCTGGCCGAGGCCGTCGTCGTCGCCGTCGCCGAGGAGCGGTTCGGTCAGGCGTCCGTGATCGTGACGGACGCCGCGACCCCCGCCGATCATCTGGCGGACGACGCACTGCTCCAGGCCGCGCGGGACACGGTCGCGGAGGCGCTCGGCCGCCCGGCCCGCCCCGCCCGACTGGTCCGTCTGGCAGAGCTGCCGCTGCTCGCGAGCGGCAAACCCGACCTCGTCGCACTCCGCTCGCGACTGGGTTGAGCCCGTCCTCCGCGTGACCGCGAGGGCCGGTTTGCAGGCGGTTGTCGCATAGGGCATGCTCTCTCATGCGTGTCGACGAGCGACCGTAGCCGGGGGACGACGACAGGTGACAACGGGGACCGACACGGGCGCTGCGCCCACGAGGCCGACGACGGCGTTCCGCGCCGACATTCAGGGGATGCGGGCGGTCGCAGTCACCGCCGTGATCCTCGCCCACGCGACCGGCCGACCGGCCGGCGGCTTCGTGGGTGTGGACGTGTTCTTCGTGATCTCCGGCTTCCTCATCACCGGGTTGCTCCTGCGCGAGCACGAGCGTTCCGGACGCATCTCCCTGCCGGCCTTCTTCGGTCGGCGGATCAAGCGGATCCTGCCCGCGTCGCTCGTCGTCCTCGCCGCGACCGTCGCGCTGGCGTCGTGGCTCTTCAACGCGCCGCGGGCGCTCGCGACCTGGTGGGACGCGGTGTCGGCCGCGCTGCTCGTCTCGAACTGGCGCTTCGAGGCGTCGGGCACCGACTACTTCCACGCGACGGACGCCGCATCACCGCTGCAGCACTTCTGGTCCCTCTCGATCGAGGAGCAGTTCTACCTCGTGTGGCCGGTGCTGCTCCTCGTCCTCCTCGCCGTCGCGGCCCGCGGAGCCCGACCCGTGATGCGCTCGCGCCTCGTCGTCGGTGGCGTCCTCGTCATCCTCATCGCGGCCTCCTTCGCCGTCGCCGTGTGGCAGTCGGGGGCGGCCCCGCAGGCCGCCTATTTCGCGACCGGCGCGCGAGTGTGGGAGCTGGGGGCCGGCGCACTCCTGGCCGTGTTCGCTCCGCTCCTCGCCCGGGTGCCGCTGGCGCTCCGGGTGGTCGCCGGATGGGCGGGGCTCGTCGGCATCGTCGCATCCGCGCTGCTCATCACCGGGTCGATCGGGTTCCCCGGTCCCTGGGCGGTCGCCCCCGTCGCCGCCGCGATGCTGGTCATCGCCGCCGGGACCGGAGCCGGTCCCGCGTACCCGCGCTGGATGTTCCCGCTCACGAACCCGCTGAGCCGTGGCGTCGGAGCGATCTCCTACTCGCTCTACCTCTGGCACCTCCCGATCCTCGTGTTCGTACCGATGCTCGTCCCCGACACCGCCCTCAGCACGGTCCCGGGGATGCTCGGGCTCATCCTCGGGGTCTCGGTGCTCTCCTTCCTGCTCATCGAACAGCCGTTGCACCGCACGCCGCTCGTGGGTTCCTTCCACGGCGACCGCGACGCCAGGGACGCCGCCTGGACCGCCTGGCGCGAGCGGTTCGCCTCCCAGTTCCTCTACTCGGCGGTCGGGCTCGTGATCGTCGCCGGGCTCGCGGTGATCGCCATCGGCCCCGCGCTCCGCATGCCGGTGGCCACCGGGGGACCGGCGGCAGTCGCGGCACCGGCGGGAGACCCGCTCCAGGGCATCGCCGCCGAGCTGCAACTCGCGAGCCAGGCTTCCGCATGGCCCGACAACCTCTCGCCGAGCCTCGACGACGCGATCCGCGCGACCTCGAGCACCAACCCCGCCCGGGCTTGTTTCGACCTGGGTTCGACGCCCGACGACGGCTCGTGCACCTGGGGGGATGCCGCTGCGCCGAAGCACGTCTACCTCGTCGGCGACTCGACCGCGCTCGCCTACGCGCCGGCGTTCCGGGCCATCGCCGATCAGAGCGGCGGGGCCGTACGGATCACCACCATCGGTCTGTACGGGTGCCGCTTCACGCAGGATCTCATCCAGAACAGCGGCGCGGGGGTGATGGACGACTGCCCGACCCGGAAGCACGACATCGCCGAACGCATCGCCGCGGACCAGCCCGACCTCGTGATCGTCTCGAACGCGTTCGCCGCAGGTCGCACCACCGACGGCCGATCGCTCGACACGACGTCGATGGTCGCGTCGGCGCTCGCCGAGACTGCGGGCTATCAGGTCCCCGGCCGCGTCGTGTTCCTCGCGCCGCCGCCCCTCGGCGCGGATCTCGGGTCCTGCTACTCGAGGGTGTCCAGTCCGCAGGACTGCGCCGTCGGCGTCGACGCGGCCTGGAACGACTTCGCGGCGGCGACCGAGTCCGCGGCCGCCGCGGCCGGCGAGCGCTTCGTCTCGTCGCTCCCGTTCAGCTGTGCGGATGGCGTCTGCCCGGCCTTCGCCGGGACCACGCCGACGAAGTACGACAGCGTGCACCTCACCCCGGCGTTCGCCGAGCACATCGCCCCGGCGGTCCTCCAATCCCTCCAGGCCGCCGGAGCTCTGTGACGCCGTCCGCCCGGAGGCTCCGCGGGTAGACTCGCCGTCGTGGCACATGGAGCACGGCCGGCAGCGCCGAAACAGCAGAAGACGTCCGCACAGCGCCCCACGGCGGGTCGTGGCGCGAACGGTGGACGATCGGGCAACCCCGCACGCGGTGGCGGTCGCAAGGTCCCCCTCGCGAAGCCGGCGACCTTCGGCGACTGGGTCGGTGCTGCGCGGATCCGCACGCTGCCGATGGCCGTCGCCCCCGTGCTCATCGGCACCGGCGCCGCGACGATCATCGCGGGCCCCGGGGTCTACCACCCGGTCCGTGCACTGCTCTGCCTCGTCGTCGCGCTCGCGCTGCAGATCGGCGTCAACTACGCCAACGACTACTCCGACGGCATCCGCGGAACGGACGACCTCCGGGTCGGCCCGAGCCGATTGACCGGTACCGGCGCGGCGAAGCCCAAGACGGTCCTCACCGTCGCGCTGGTGTTCTTCGGGATCGCGGCCGTGGCCGGCATCGTCCTCACGATCCTCACCCAGTTCTGGTGGCTGCTCCTCGTCGGGGCGGTCGCGATCGTCGCCGCCTGGTTCTACACGGGCGGGAAGCGTCCCTATGGGTACTTCGCGCTCGGCGAGGTCTTCGTCTTCGTGTTCTTCGGCCTCGTCGCCACACTCGGCACGACCTTCGTCCAGGTCGGGACCGTGAACCAGGAGGCATGGTTCGGCGCGATCGGCGCGGGCCTCATCGCCTGTGCCGCGCTCGTCGTCAACAACCTCCGCGACCTCGAACAGGACAAGGCGGTCGGGAAGCGCACCCTGTCGACCTTCATCGGCCGGATCGCGTCGAAGGTGCTCTACTGCGTCCTGCTGCTCGTGCCGTTCGGCATCGCCGCGTTCCTCGCGCTCTTCTACCCGATCGCCTGGTTCACGATGTTCGCGCTGCTCGCAGCCATCCCGGCGTGCGTGATCGTGCTGTTCTCCACGACGGCCAAAGAGCAGATCCTGGCGCTCAAGCTGACGGGGCTCGTGCAGCTAGCGTTCGGGGTGATCCTCGGTCTGGCGTTCTTCTACACGCCCGGCATCGCCGGCTGACGACGCTTCCGGTGTCGCCGCGCTCGCATCGAGCGCCGCGTCCTCGGAGTCCTCGTCGTCGTGCGGCGTCGGCTTGTCGCCGTGTCGACGGGCGTACAGCTCCTGCGCGACGGTCTCCCGCGGGGTGCGCAGGAAGATGTAGGACACGCAGAGCCCGATGATCGCGGCGATGATCGCGGCGACCCAGGGCTGCAGACCCGTGAGGAAGACGAGGAGCAGGAGCGGCACCACGAACGCGAGGAGGCGGAGGATGGTGTACCGGACGGCGGCGGGAACGCGTTTCACCACCTAAGTCTAGGCGTCCCGCCTGAAGGCAACCCCAGGTAATCACGTCACCTGGCGTTTACGATGGAGACATGGTTCGTCTCTGGATCGGCCTCGCCGTCGCGGCAGTCGTCTTCATCGTGTACTCGGTGGTCGACTGTGCCACGATGCCGCGCGACCGTGTCCGAGGGATCAGCAAGACCTCGTGGATCATCGCCATCCTCCTCCTGCCTGTCATCGGCGGAGTCCTCTGGTGGATCATCGGCCGGGTCCGCGCTCCGAAGGCCGTGCCCCGCGGCTCAGCCCCGGACGACGACCCGGACTTCCTCAAGAAGCTCGACGCCGACCGCGCGCAGACGAAGCGCATCCGCGACCTCGAGGACGAGCTCAGCCGCTTCGACGACGAGTCGGGTGAGAGCCCGGACGCGACGACGCACGACGACCCCGCGCCAGGATCAGACACGCCCGACGACGGCTCCGGCCGCAGACCGCCTGGCGCCCCGAGCGCCTCGTGAACCCGTCCGCCGCTCCCGAGCCCGTCGGCTCGGCTCCCTCGTCGAGCCCGGCCAGCGCGTCGGCATGGTCGCTCCTCGACGCGCTCGTCGCCGCGGGTGTCTCCGACGTCGTCGTCTGTCCCGGCTCCCGGTCCCAGGCGCTCGCGCTCGCCGCCGCCGAGCTCGCGGCCTCCGGACGGATCACCCTGCACGTGCGCATCGACGAGCGGGTCGCCGGCTTCCTCGCCTTGGGCCTCGGCGTCGAGACCGACCGTCCGGCCGTCGTGATCACGACCTCGGGGACGGCGACCGCGAACCTGCATCCGGCGGTCCTCGAGGCGCATCACTCTCGCGTGCCGGTCATCGTCCTCACAGCCGACCGGCCCGCCGAGGCGCACGGCATCCGGGCGAACCAGACGACGAAGCAGGACGACCTCTACGGGTTCGCCGCGCGCCTCGCTGTGGTCGTCGAGGCCCCGACCGGTGAATCGGGTGAGCAGGACGCCGCCCGCGATCTCGCCCGGCGGGCGTACCGTGCCGCGACGGACGTCCTCGACCCGGGCCCGGTGCACCTGAACCTCGCGTTCCGGGAGCCGCTCTCGGGCAGCTTCGAACCCGAGGTGACCGAGACGGCCCCCGATGTCCCGGTCGCGACGGACGCCGTCACGGAGGCACCGCTCTACCCGGGTCGACCGCATCTCGTGCTCGAGCGTGGACCCAGGACCCTCGTCGTCGCCGGGCACGACTCCGGCCCGGCCGCCGAGCAGCTCGCGACGGACGGCGGGTGGCCGCTCATCGCGGAGGTGTCGAGCGGATCACGGTTCGGGCGGAACGTCATCGCCGCCTACCGGGAGCTGCTGCGCGAGGACGACTACCGCGAGGCCGTCGAGCGCGTCGTCGTGTTCGGCCACCCGACACTCAGCCGCGAGGTCCCGCTCCTGCTCCAGCAGCCGCAGGTCGAGACGATCGTCGTCGCCCCGGCCGGAGCCGAGGTCTACAACCCCGGACGACGGGCCGACCGGATCGTGTCCTCGGTCGCCGTCGAGGCGGGCCCCGCGGATCGCGCCTGGCTCGGAGCGTGGGTCGTCGGATCCCGCGAACGGGTGATCGACCCCTCGCCCGCAGCCCCCGATCTCGACGGGCTGCACTCGACGACACCCGCCGAGCGACTGGCCTCCGTCCGGGCCGAGCTCGAGGCCGTCCGGCTCCCGGTCACCCGCGAGGTCCTCGTCGACGCGGTCTGGCGCGCCACCTGGCCGCACGACCGTCTCGTCGTCGGTGCGTCGAGGCTCATCCGCGTGGCCGACGGCCTCGTCCCCGGCCGCAAGATCAGCGTGCACGCCAACCGCGGACTCGCGGGCATCGACGGCACCATCGCCACCGCCACGGGGATCGCGCTGGCGAGCCAGGCCGACGGGGGTCCCGGTGTGACGCGGGTGCTCCTCGGCGATCTCGCCTTCCTCCACGACGTCGGCGCGCTCCTCCTGGACGACGGCGTCGCGCCGCGTCTCCAGGTGATCGTCGGCAACGACGGCGGTGGCACCATCTTCGACGCGCTCGAGGTCGCCCAGAGTGCACCCGGAGCGCTCTTCGACCGCGTCCAGTACACGCCGCAGCACGTCCGGCTCGAGTCGCTCGCGACGGCCTACGGCTGGGAGTACCGCTCGGCCCGCACCCGCACGGAACTCGACCAGGCGTTCACCGCGCCGGTGACCGGTCCCGTCCTCATCGAGGTCCCGCTGCCGCGCGCCTGATCCGTGGGTCCTCCCGGGGTCGACTTCCGACGCGACCTGCGGCCACAATGGGCGGATGACGGCATCGAAGCACGCATCGACCTGGACCGCACCACCCCGAGACACGCTGCGCGTGGGGGAGGGGTTCAGCCTCGCCGACGTCGATCCCCGGTCGACGCCGGGCTTCGACGGCGACAAGCAGCAGGGCAGGCTCGAGCTGGACGCGGGGGTGCCCGCCCTGTCCGAACTGCAGGAGCGACTCTTCGCGGCGAGCACGCAGGGAGCCCCGGAAGCGGTGCTCCTCGTCCTGCAGGCGATGGACACGGCGGGCAAGGGCGGCATCGTCAAGCACGTCGTCGGCTCAGTCGACCCGCAGGGCGTGCACCACTACGCCTTCAAGAAGCCCACGGAGGAGGAGCGCTCCCACGACTTCCTCTGGCGGGTGGAGCCGCACCTGCCGAAGCCCGGTCAGATCGGCGTCTTCGACCGCTCGCACTACGAGGACGTCCTCATCGGCCGGGTGCGTCGGCTCGCGGAGCCGGACGAGATCGAGCGTCGGTACGGAGCGATCAACGACTTCGAGGCGGGCATCGTCGCGAGCGGGACCCGTATCGTCAAGGTGATGCTGCAGATCAGCGCCGAGGAGCAGAAGGAACGGCTCGCCGATCGGCTCGCGCGTCCGGACAAGCATTGGAAGTACAACCCCGGCGATGTGGACGAACGGGAGCTGTGGCCGGCGTATCAGGACGCGTACCAGGTGGCGTTCGAGCGCACGAGCACCGAGGCAGCCCCGTGGTTCGTCGTGCCGGCGGACCGCAAGTGGTACGCGCGCATCGCGGTCCAACGTCTGCTGCTCGACGCCCTCGAGGACATCGATCCGCAGTGGCCGCCGGCCGACTACGACATCGCCGTCGAGCAGGCGCGACTCGCGGCGAGCTGAACCGGTGGGGCCTCGGCTCAGCCGAAGGCCTCCACGATCGGACGGAACTTCATCTTCGTCTCGACGAGCTCCGTCGCGGCATCCGAGTCGGCGACGATGCCGCAGCCGGCGTAGGCCGTGATGTCACCGTCGGGTGCGATCTGCGCACAACGGAGGGCCACCGCCCACTCGCCGTCGCCCGAGGCGTCCACCCACCCGACCGGACCGGCGTAGCGACCGCGGTCGAACGGTTCCAACTCGCGGATGAGGGTGACGGCGTCGCGGGTCGGGGTTCCGGCGACGGCGGCCGTCGGGTGCAGGCCGTCCATGAGGTCGAGCGAGGACGAGCCGTCCGAGAGTCGTCCCTCGATGTCGGTCGCGAGGTGCCAGAGGTTCGGCAGCTTGAGGGTGAACGGGACCTCGCTGCGGCGCAACTGCGGACTGTGAGATTGCAGAGCGGTCAGCACGGACTGCACGGCGAACTGGTGTTCACCCTGGTCCTTCGCGCTCGTCATGAGTGCGACGGCCTGGTCGTGGTCGCTCTCGGCGTCGGGACCACGCGAGATCGTGCCGGCGAGGACGCGCGCCGAGACGGCACCCCGATCCACTCGGACGAGCGTCTCCGGGCTCGAGCCGATGAAGCCGTCGACCGCGTAGGTCCAGCAGTCGGGGTAGGCGAGGGCGAGGTCGTGGAGCACCCGGCGGCGGTCCGCTTCCTCGGGGAGGTGCCCGGTCAGGTCGCGAGCGAGCACGACCTTGCTGAGGCCGCCGGCCTTGATGCGGGCGATGGCGCGCTCGGCCGATTCGAGGTAGCCCTCGCGGCTCTGCACGCCGGGGGTCAGCTGGATGCGGTACTCCGGCCCGTACGCCGTGGTCACGGGATCGACGTCCTCGGCGCCGTCGCCGAGGGAGACCCGCGTGATGAAGCTCGCGTCGGGGTACCGGCCGATGATCGTGCGCGGCACGATGAGGACGCTCGTCGCGGAGGACTCGTCGTCGAAGGCGAACGTGCCGAACGCGACCAGGCCGGTCCCGGGGCGTCGCACCTCGTCCGTCACCACGGCTGCGGCGCAGACGTCCCGCCAGGCCGCCGCGGCACGCGCGAACCGGTCGGGGCCCGAGAACTCCAGGCGGAGCGCCTCACCCAGTCCGACCAGCCCGTGACCCTTCCGCACCCAGAGGAGCGGCGAGGTCTGGTCGGCGAACGGGAGGAGCTGGCGCGGGTCGTCGATGGCGACGGTCTGGGCGACCAGTGACGAGGTCAGGGGAATGGTCACCGTTCAACCCTACGCCCGCGCAGGAGGGGTCACTCCCCGCCGCAGCCCGACCGGTGGCGGGGTGCTCACGGCCTGGTCGGCGGGGCGTTCACCGGCCGGGCGTGCCGATCGTCTGCAACCCGGTGACCCCGAGCAGTGCGAGTTTCGCCGCGTCCTCGGTGCCCGGTGCCGCCGTGTAGACGACGATGCGCAGGTCGCCGCCCGGCGTGGACAGGACGTCGCAGTCGACGGTGATCGGTCCGACCGGCGTCCGCGTGACCGTCTTCCGGCTCGCCCGGTGCTCCGCGACCCTGGCCTCCGCCCAGCGTCGCTCGAACTCGGGCGACACCGATCGCAGCCGGGCCACGAGTCGTGCGAGCTCGTCGTCCCGCGGGTAGCGCCCGACCGCGGCCCGGAGGTCTGCGGCGAGGTCGCTCGCGAACTCCTCCTCGTGCTGCTCGTCGAAGTCGGTGCCCTCGTGCCCCGCGGTGAAGTGCCGCCACACCAGGTTGCGATCGTCGCCGACGAGGGCGGACGGATCGCCGTTCACCGCGGCCCACAGCGGGTTCCAGAGCAGGATGTCGTGGGCGGCGGAGAAGACCGCCAGCGGCACGTCGCCGAGCCGGTCGACGATGCGCTGGACGCCAGGACCGATGTGCCGGGGGACGACCCCGGGCGGTGGTGGAGCGGCTCCGGCGACCCGGTAGAGGTGATCGCGCTCCTGATCCGTCAGTCGGAGGGCGACCGCAAGCGCCCGGAGGAGTTGCGGCGAAGGGTTCTTGGCGCGACCCTGCTCGAGCCTGACGATGTAGTCCACGCTGATGCCGGCGAGGGCGGAGAGCTCCTCGCGGCGCAGGCCGGCAGTCCGTCGTCCTGGGCCGGCGGGGAGACCGACTTCGGCAGGGGAGACCCGTTCGCGCCAGGCCCGGAGCACACCGGCGAATTCGTCCATGCGGCCATTGTGCCCCCGGCGGCGGTCCGCATCCTGGTACTGCCGGTCCTCCTGTCGACCGGGGCCTGGCGGGCCGACCCTGCCGGGCGGAGCATGGACCCATGACCACCACACTCATCACCGGGGCCAACAAGAGCCTCGGACTCGAAACCGCACGCCGACTGATCGACGCCGGCCACACCGTCTACGCCGGCATGCGCGACCTGGGCCGTGGCGATGCCGTCGCCGCACTCGGCGCCCACCCCGTCCAGCTCGACGTCACCGACCAGGCGAGCGTCGATGCGGCCCTCGCGGCGCTCCCGGAGCTCGACGTGCTCGTCAACAACGCCGGCGTGCTCGGCACGTCCTTCGGCGTCGACGACCTCGCGCCGGAGTCGATGCAGGACGTCCTCGACACGAACGTCGTGGGTCTCGTCCGCGTCACCCAGGCGGCGTTGCCCCTCCTGCGTCGTTCGTCCCGACCCGTCATCGTGAACGTCGCCTCCGGGGTCGGGTGGCCGCGCTTCCTCACCACCGAGGGGGCCGACGAGTTCGCGGTGCCGACGATCCCGTACGCCGCGTCGAAGGCGGCCGTCATCGCGCTCACCGTGCAGTACGCGAAGAACCTGCCCGGGTTCCGGGTGAACGTGAGCGACCCGGGCTACACGGCGACCGACTTCAACGGGCACGGCGGCCACCAGACGGTGACCGAGGGGACGGACGCGACCGTCGCGCTCGCCCTGCTCGGTCCGGACGGTCCCACCGGCGAGTTCCACAACCGGCACGGACGCATCGACTACTGAGCGTGAGCCTGGGAGCCGTGCTCGGACGGCCGGCTCCCAGCGGCGCGGACGTAGGATGGACGGGTGAACCGCGCCGACCTCTCCAAGCAGCCCGAGCAGGTCTCGGCCATGTTCGACGACGTCTCGACGAAGTACGACCGCATGAACGCGGTCCTCTCCGTCGGGAACGACGCCCTGTGGCGCATCGCGACCACTCGTGCGGTCGGTCCGGCCGCCGGTGAGCGCATCCTCGACCTCGCCGCCGGCACGGGCACGTCCTCCGCGGCGCTGGCCCGCAACGGGGCGCAGGTCGTGGCCGCCGACTTCTCGCCCGGCATGATCGCCGTGGGTCGCGACAAGTACGCCGACCGCTCCGACATCCAGTTCGTCGAGGCCGACGCGACCGACCTCCCCTTCGCCGACGAGGAGTTCGACGCCACGACGATCTCCTTCGGCCTCCGCAACGTCGTCCGTCCGAAGGACGCCCTCGCCGAGATGCTCCGGGTCACGAAGCCCGGCGGCCGCATCGTCATCTGCGAGTTCTCCACGCCGACGTTCGGGCCCATGCGCGCCGCGTACAACCTCTACCTCGAGCGGGTCATGCCGCTCGTGGCGGGCGTCGCATCGTCGAACGCCGAGGCGTACACCTACCTGAACGACTCGATCCGCGCCTGGCCGAGCCAGCCGGAGCTGGCCGCCTGGCTGCGCGAAGCGGGCTACGAGCACGTCGCGTACCGCAACCTCACCGGCGGGATCGTCGCCCTGCACCGGGGACTCAAGCCGGCCTGAGTCGCGTCACCATCGGGGTTCGTCTCGGCATTCTCGAGGGGTGGAACCGGTTGATCCCGTCACTTCCCATGAGGCCGCGCGACTGATTCCGTAGCCCAGTCCCGAACGGGAGCATTGACACACGGGTGCACCCGGCCCTACCGTTCCGTCATGACAGCACAGGACACGGCCCGCGGGTCGCAGCCGGCATCACCCACCGGCGGCAAGGGTCTCGCCACCGGCACCCTCGGCCTCTTCGGCTCCGTGATCATCGGCCTGGCGTCGACCGCGCCGGTCTACTCGCTCGTCGCGACGCTCGGGTTCGTCGTGCTCGCCGTGGGCGCCCAGGCGCCGATCGCCTTCATCGTCGCCTTCATCCCGATGCTGTTCATCGCGTTCGCCTACCGCGAGCTGAACCGTGACGTGCCGGACTGCGGCACCACCTTCACCTGGGCGACGAAGGCCTTCGGCCCGGTCACCGGCTGGATCGGCGGGTGGGGCGTCGCGCTCGCCGGCATCGTGGTGCTCGCGAACCTCGCACAGATCGCGGGGCAGTACCTGTGGCTGCTCATCGGCGACGGTTCCCTCGCCTCGAACGTCCCACTCGTCACCGCCACCGGTGTCGTGTTCATCGCCCTCATGACGTGGGTCTCGTACCGCGGCATCGAGCTGGGGGAGCGGATCCAGAACATCCTCCTGGCGATCCAGTACCTCGCGCTCGTGCTGTTCGCCGTGTTCGCCTTCATCGGCGTCGCGAACGGCACGGCTCCGAACGCCACGCCGGTCTCGCTCGACTGGTTCAATCCGTTCGCCTTCGGCGACTATCACGGGTTCATCGAGGCCGTGCTGCTCGCGTTGTTCATCTACTGGGGGTGGGACACCTGCCTGGCCCTGAACGAGGAGACGAAGGACCCGCAGAAGATCCCGGGTCGCGCAGCGCTCATCTCGACCGTCGTCCTCCTCGTCACCTACGTCACGGTGACGGTCGCCGCCATGGCCTACGCCGGGCTCGGCGACACGGGCACCGGGCTCGGCAACGAGGACAACGCGAACGACATCTTCCTCGCGCTCAAGGACCTCGTGCTCGGTCCCTGGGCCTGGATCCTCGTCGTGGCCGTCCTGATCTCGGCCGTGTCCTCGACGCAGACGACGATCCTGCCGACAGCTCGTGGAACGCTCTCGATGGCCGCCTACAAGGCGCTGCCGAAACGGTTCGCGACCGTCCACCCGACGTTCAAGACCCCGTCGTTCTCCACACTCGTCATGGGCATCGTGGCGATCGTCTACTACGTCGGCATGACGCTCGTGAGCGAGAACATCCTCGCCGACTCGATCCTGTCGCTCGGACTCGCGATCGCCTTCTACTACGGCATCACCGGGTACGCGTGCGTCTGGTACTTCCGCAAGGTGCTCTTCCGCTCCGCACAGGACTTCTTCTTCAAGGGGCTGTTCCCGCTGCTGGGTGCGCTGATGCTCACCTACGCCTTCGTGCAGAGCTGCATCGACATGTTCGACGTGGACTACGGCTACACGGTCCTGTTCGGTGTCGGCGGCACGTTCGTCATCGGAGTCGGTTCGCTGGCCTTCGGGTTCGTGCTCATGCTGCTCTGGTACGGCCGAAAGGCCTCGCGGCCTTTCTTCCGCGGGGAGAGCCTCAATCGCGACACCGAGGTCCTCGTGCCGGACGAGCCGATCGAGTACGGCCGCTCCGTCGACGGTGGTCTCACCTGACCTCCGGTCCCTGAGCCTTCCTCCGGTCCCTGAGCCTTCCTCCGGTCCCTGAGCCTTCCTCCGGTCCCTGAGCTTTCCTCCGGTCCCTGAGCTTGTCGAAGGGCATCTCCCGGGGTCGTCCAGGCGGGCCGGGCATACTGGAGGGATGTTGGACACCCTGCCAGGCGGCCCGTGGATCTGGGGCATCGCGATCGTCGGTCTCGTGCTCGTCGTCATCCTCATGAACGCCAGGCGGGCGAAGTCCGCGTTCGCGAAGCCGTACGAGCGCTACGACACCACGGAGATCCCGCCTGACACCCCGGGCACCCGAGAGTTCATCGTGCGAGACGACGCGACCGGTGCGCGGCTCCAGTTCGTCGCGTCGGGGCCGTCGGCCAGGATCGCCCTCGTCGTCGTGCCACCGAAACACCTCGGGACCGGCGTCGAGGCCGGCCTCTTCCGCGCTGCGCTGCCGACCGCTCAGGGCGTCGACGCCTGGACGTGGCCGCCCCTCAACACCGACGGGTACTCGATGCTGCTCGACCTCGCGCACGAGTTCCCGCACCTGGCGTTCTACGATGCCGAGGGCGTGCGACTCCGCTGATTCGAGTCATGTGGTCCGACCACAGCTGCCAATCGCCTGACCGCGCCCGTCGATTCCGGTCCTCCGGCACCGGTGACGGGCTGCCCCGGCTAGGCTAGAGCTGTGAATCCCAGCGCGACCCGCCGTGTCAGCAACCTGGCCAGCCAGGCCGGGCTTGCCGAACGCATGTTCGCGACCGGTGCAGACCGCAAGCTCGCCAAGACCATCGACGACGGCGTGGCCCGACTCGAGATCGGTCTGGAGGAGCAGCTCGGGTTCACCGACGACCTCGTGGACGTCACCGCGCGCTATTTGCTCGAGGCCGGCGGCAAGCGGGTTCGCCCCCTGCTCACCATGCTCATCGCCCAGCTCGGCGACGGCATCACCGACAACGTCCTGCGGGCGGCCGAGGCGATCGAGATCACCCACCTCGGTTCGCTCTACCACGACGACGTCATGGACGACGCCGACAAGCGTCGAGGCGTGCCCAGCGCCCACCAGGTGTTCGGCAACAACACCGCCATCCTCACCGGCGACCTCTTGTTCGCGCGCGCCAGCCAGATCATGGCCGACCTCGGCGAGCGGGCGATCCGGATCCAGGCCGCCACGTTCGAGCGGCTCGTGCTGGGGCAGCTGCACGAGACCACCGGTCCTCGCGAGGGCCAGGACGAGGTCGAGCACTACATCCAGGTCCTCGCCGACAAGACCGGGTCGCTCATCGCCGCCGCGGCCCGGAGCGGCGTCATCTTCTCCAACGCCCCCGAGGCGTACGAGACCGCGGTCGTCGAGTTCGGCGAGAAGGTCGGCATCGCCTTCCAGCTCATCGACGACGTCATCGACCTCTCGCCGCAACCGGAGGAGACCGGCAAGGTCCCCGGCACCGACCTCCGGGCCGGCGTCGTCACCCTCCCCATGCTCTACCTGCGCCGCGAGGCCGTCGCCGACCCCGAGGCGGCAGCGCTCGTCGCCCGTCTCGACGCCGAGGTCACGGAGACGGACCACGACCCCGTCCGGTTCGCCGCGCTCGTGGCCACCCTGCGCGACCACGCCGTGACCGCGCGGACCTTCGCCGAGGCCCGGCAGTGGGCCGACGAGGCGATCGCTGCACTCGCTCCACTGCCCGACGGCTCGGTCAAGAAGGCGCTCGTGCACTTCGCGAAGGCGATCGTCGACCGAAGGAGTTGATGGCGGCGCCGCTCCACCGGGGCGGCACGGCATCCCAGATGCGCATGCATGACGGCCGGAGCGCTCCACCGGCTGCACCCGGAACCCCGCACGGGGACACGAAAGGAACCACCGTGACCAAGCTCAGGCTGGCCATCGTCGGCGCAGGACCCGCAGGCATCTACGCGGCAGACATCCTCCTCAAGGCGGAACGGAAGTTCGACGTCTCCATCGACCTCTTCGAGCAGCTTCCGGCCCCGTACGGCCTGGTCCGCTACGGCGTCGCGCCCGACCACCCGCGTATCAAGGGGATCATCAACGCGCTCCGCGACGTCCTCGACCGAGGCGACATCCGGATCTTCGGCAACGTCCGCTTCGGCGTCGACATCACGCTCGACGACCTCAAGCACCACTACAACGCCGTGATCTTCTCCACGGGTGCCGTCGAGGACGCCCCGCTCGACATCCCGGGGATCGACCTCGACGGGTCGTACGGTGCCGCGGAGTTCGTGAGCTGGTTCGACGGACACCCCGACGTCCCACGCACCTGGCCGCTCGAAGCGGAGTCGATCGCCGTGATCGGCAACGGGAACGTCGCGCTCGACGTCGCTCGCATGCTCGCGAAGCACCCGGAGGATCTGCTCCCGACCGAGATCCCGGCCAACGTCCACGAGGGGCTGCAGCAGTCGCCGGTGACCGACGTGCACGTCTTCGGGCGTCGCGGGCCCGCACAGGTGAAGTTCACGCCGCTGGAGCTCCGCGAACTCGGGGAGCTCAACGACGTCGACATGATCCTCGCCGACGAGGACTTCGACTACGACGACGCGTCGAAGGCGGCGGTGGCGAGCAACAAGCAGGTCATGGTCATCGACCGCGTCCTGCAGCAGTGGCGCAAGCGCGAGACCGGTCAGGCCTCGCGCCGACTGCATCTGCACTTCTACGCGAAGCCGGTCGAAGTCGTCGACGACGGTTCCGGCAAGGTCGCCGCCTTCCGGTACGAGCGGACGAGACCAGACGGTCAGGGCGGGGTCGAGGGCACGGGTGAGATCCGCGAGGTGCCGATCCAGGCGCTCTACCGCGCGGTGGGGTACTTCGGAAGTCCGCTGCCCGGCGTGCCCTTCGACTCGCGGCACGGCGTCATCCCCAACCACGAGGGCAAGGTCCTCCACCCCGAGAGCAACGAGCGCGTCCCGGGCGTCTACGCGACCGGGTGGATCAAGCGTGGTCCGGTCGGCCTCATCGGCCACACGAAGTCGGACGCGATGGAGACCATCAGCCACGTCATCAACGATCAGGCGGACTGGTGGGCGCCGGCCGAACCCGAGGAGGAGGCCGTCGTCGCGCTGCTCGAGTCGCGCGGCGTGGCCTACACGGACCTCGAGGGCTGGCACCTCCTCGACCAGCATGAGATCGCGCTCGGTGAACCACAGGGTCGCGCCCGCATCAAGGTGGTGCCGCGCGAGGAGATGGTGGCGATCTCGCGCGCGCAGCCCTCGGGCACCGGGACACCGTCCGCCTGAGCCGCGCCCGCGATCCCGCCGATCGCCCCGCGTCAAGCCGCTCGACGGAACCCGGTTCCGACGGGCGTCGGTCACTATGCTGGACGGATGACCGACCCCAACGCGCCCCAGAACGTCCCGTCGGAGCAGCCGACGTCCGTACCGCCGTCCGAGCCGCCGGCATTCGTCGCCGACGGCCGGCAGCAGCACCAGCAGCAGCCGCGCTACGGCGAGATGCACCCGGATTCCGTGCAGCAGCAGTGGGACCAGGCGGGTCAGCAGACCCCGGCTCCGCAGCAGGGTGGCCAGTGGGGCCAGCCGCAGAACGGTGAGCAGGCGGGCCAGTGGGGTCAGCCGCAGCAGGGCCAGTACGGCCAGCCGCAGCACCCGGGCCAGCCGCAGCACACCGGCCAGTACGGTCAGGACACGGGGCAGTACGGCCAACCGCAGCAGACCGGTCAGTACGGAGCCCCCCAGGGGCAGTACGGTCAGCCGCAGCAGGGTCAGTACGGTCAGCCGCAGCAGTACGGGCAGGCTCCGCAGAAGGCGCCGAACCCTCGTGCACGCGAGACGCGTCTCGCGCTCGTGTCGGTCGGCATCGCAGCGGGTATCGCTGCGGCCGTCGCACTGGTGGGCATCATCGGGTCGTTCTTCAGCATCTCGGAGTACTTCCCCGTCGGTGACGTCCTGCTGGGCTTCGGTGCGAACCTCGTCAACATCGCCCTCTGGGGCGCAGGGGCGGCACTCATCCTCATCATGGTCCGTCCGCTCACGCGGGTCCGCACCGCCCGCGACCTGATCCAGTCGGTGGGCATCGCCGCGGCCGTCGGCACCGGCGTCCTGCTGCTCGTGGTGCTCATCGTCACCATCGTGCGCGGTGTCGTCGAGCAGTACGGCACCCCGGCGTTCTTCGTCAACCAGGGCTTCCTGTCGCCGATCCTCTACGGGGTCACCCTCGCGGGCTTCCTCACGATCGGTGCCGTGCTCGCGACGCGGTTCGTCGCACCCGAGGGCCTCGCCGACGCTCCGCACGAGCAGCACAGCGGTCAGCAGCACGGTCAGCAGTTCCTGCAGGGTCAGCACGAGCAGCAGGGCCAGCACCAGCAGGGCCAGCACCAGCAGGGTCAGCACGACCACGGCTCGCAGCAGCACGGTCAGGCGCAGCAGCCCTACGGACAGCAGCCGCAGGCCCCGCAGCAGCACAATCCGTACCAGCAGTAGTCGGAACGTCGGATGGTCGGCGGGCGAGCCCGACCATCCGACCACCGATCACGGGGCGCGGTAACGTGGCGGTATGGCCGGATCTCGCGGGTGGACCGCCGACATCCTCGGCGAGGGCTTCCAGCAGCGCACGCTGACCCTCGAACCGGACGATGAAGGTGACGTCGTCGCGACCCTCGTCCGCTACCGGATGCCGCCCCTCGAGCAGCTCGGCGAGTTCCTGCTGCCCGACGTCGCGGACGGCATCGACGTCCTGTACGTCCACGGCTGGTCCGACTACTTCTTCCACCGCCACCTCGCGCGATTCTGGGCCAGGCTCGGAGCGCGGTTCTACGCACTCGACCTGCGCAAGTACGGCCGGAGCCTCCGCCCGCACCAGACGCCGGGATACGTCGACGACCTCCGCACCTACGACGAGGACATCGAGGCCGCGCTCTCGGTGATGGGGCACGGCTCCGACGAACACGCCGCCGGGCGGCGGACCCGGCGCCGACTCGTCCTCCTCGGCCACTCGACCGGCGGGCTCACCCTGAGTCTTTGGACGGCCAGGAACCAGGATCGCGTCGCCGGTCTCGTCCTGAACAGTCCGTGGCTCGAATTCCAGGCGAGGCAGCTCGGGCGGCTCGCGATCGCCCCGCTCGTCCAGGCCGGATCGCGGATCGATCCGCGTGCCCAGCTCCCCGTCGTCGACCTCGGGTTCTACACCCGCTCCGTGTCGAGCACGATGGACGGGGCCTGGGACTACGACCTCGCCTGGCGGCCGGTCCACGGGTTCCCGCTGCATCCCGGGTGGTTGAACGCGATCCTGCGAGGGCATCGGCTCGTCGACGCGGGCCTGCAGCTGCGCGTGCCGGCGCTCACGCTGCTCTCGGCGCGGAGTGTCCTGCTGCCGCGGTGGAACGACGCGATGATGCGGAGTGACACGGCGCTCGACGTCGACGCGGTCGCGGAACGCGCGCTCGATTTGGGCGAGACCGTCACGATCGTGCGGCTCGACGGCGCCTTGCACGACGTCTTCCTGTCCGAGGAGCCCGTCCGCCAGCGCGCGTTCGAGCAGATCGTCGCGTGGGGACGCGGCTACCTCACGAAGCCGCCGACCGCGTACCGCTAGCGTTCAGTGGGCGGCAGGTGTCGTCGCGAGCCCATCGGACGGCGCGGATCCGGTCGCCCGGCGGCGAGCCAGTCGGCGTAGCTGTGGTTCGCACCGATCGCGCACCAGCACGGGACACCGACCTCTTGGCCGGCGCGCGAGGTCCGGAAGAGTTCGAGATGCGACCCGTCCGCGGGTCTCTGGTGATCCACTGCTGCACTCCAACCATCGAGCCCGCTCGCGCGGGTGCGGTTCGTCCGGCACCGTGCCGAACGGGAGCCCACCGGATCGGGTGCTCCGGTGAAGAGAGTGGTGCGGAGGTCGATCATGACGCGATCGAGGTGATCGACCGCGTCCGACCAGCTAGCGGTAGTTGACGAACTGCAGGTCGATGTCGAGGTCGGCGCCCTTGAGCAGCGCCATGGTGGCCTGGAGATCGTCACGGCTCTTCGACGAGACACGGAGCTCGTCGCCCTGGATCTGCGACTTGACCGACTTCGGGCCCTCGTCGCGGATGAGCTTGTTGGCCTTCTTCGCGATCTCCTGGCTGATGCCCTCCTTGAGGGTCGCCTCGATCCGGTACTCCTTGCCGCTCGCGAACGGGTCGCCGACCTCGAGGCTCTTGAGCGAGATGCCGCGCTTGATCAGCTTCGACTCGAAGACGTCGAGGATCGCCTTCACGCGCTCCTCGGTGTTCGCCTTCATGAGGATCTTCTCGCCGCTCCAGGCGATCGAGGCACCGACGTTCTTGAAGTCGTACCGCTGCTCGACCTCCTTGTGCGCCTGGTTGAGGGCGTTGTCCGCCTCCATCTTGTCGACCTTGCTCACGACGTCAAACGATGAATCTGCCATGTGGACCATGGTAGCGCCGGTGTCGCTCAGGCAGGTGTGGTTGGGTGGGTGCGATGCGCAGCCCGGTGAAGCAGGACCAGCGGACCATCGTCGGACGACGAGGGGCGCTCGCCGGAGCGACCCTGGTGATCGGTGTGCTCGTGTTGAGCGGTTGTGCTCCCGAGCCGGCCCCCGTCCCGTATGCGGTTCCCGTCGAGCTCCCGCCGAAGAGCGACGCCCCCGACGGCGGTGTCGCGAACGTCGACCTCGCCGATCCCCAGTGGATCTCCGACGTTGCCGAGGCGAGTGGCATCCCCGAGCGCGCCCTGCGGTCCTATGCCGGTGCGGCCATCCGCAAGGCCGAGCTGACGCCGGAGTGCGGCATCGGCTGGACGACGATCGCGGCTGTCGGGTTCGCCGAGAGCGACCACGGTCGCCACGACGGCTCGAAGCTCGGCGAGGACGGCGTCGTGACACCGCCGATCTTCGGTGTGCCGCTGAAGGGTGGCGAGACCGAGGGGATCACCGACACCGACCAGGGGGTCATCGACGGCGACCCGGTCCACGACCGTGCCGTCGGCCCGTTCCAGTTCATCCCGCAGTCGTGGGAGAACTGGGGGACCGACGCGAGTGGTGACGGCGTGCTCGACCCGCAGAACCTCGACGACGCGGCGATGGCTGCCGCGAACTACCTCTGCCGGGCGAGCGACTACGACATGCGGACGGAGGACGGCTGGCTGAGTGGGATCCGGGCGTACAACTCGTCACCCGAGTACCTTCGGCGGGTCGCCGCCGCGGCGAACGAGTACGCCGAAGCGGCGCCGTCCGACGAGCGCTGAGCGGCTCGGTGACGGATGCCGATGCTGATTTCGCGTCCGGCGGTCTGACGGCTATATTGGTCAAGCGCTTTCGGTTGGCTGTTCGAAAGTCGGTCGGGCGCGCTTGGCGAGTTACCCTAGCGGCCAAAGGGATCTGACTGTAAATCAGACGGCTCAGCCTTCGGGGGTTCGAATCCCTCACTCGCCACGGACAAATCGCCTCATCCTCCGGATGGGGCGATTTTTCGTGGTGCTGGCGAGCCGGGGAGCCCCCGCCGGTCCCTGAGCCTGTCGAAGGGCACACGGGGAACCTCGGGAGTCCGGCGCCCGTCCTCCCGGTCCCTGAGCCTGTCGAAGGGCACCCGAGGAGACGTCCACAACCGACCGACTCGTCATCTGAAATGTCAGTGGTCCATGGTGGACTTGTCCCATGACCGAGACCACCCTCACCGCGACCCGCGCGAGCGACGAGTACGCCGCGCGGCTCGCGGAGTTCTCGGAGGAGTGGGCGGACCTTCACCGGCAGCAGGCTGTCCTCGACGCACGGAAGGCGCGCCTCCTCGCCCGCTCCGCCGCCTATGCCGATGCCTTCGCGGACGCGACGGTCCCGGCGGTCTTCCCGCCGGCCGAGCGCCAGGCCTTGTCCCGCCGGTCGACGTGCGCGGCTCTCGCGATGGCGACCCGGATCCCGGAGCGGACGGTTCAGTGTGCGACGAACGATGCCGAGCGGCTCGTGAACGAGGCGCCGGCGGTCCTGGCGTCGCTCGAGGCAGGCCGCATCTCGGCGCGGCATGCGCAGGTGATCACCGACCAACTCTGCGACGTCCCGATTGCTGGGCGGGCGGCGTTCCTCGAGCAGGTCCTGCCTGAAGCGGAGCGCCTGACCGCAGCAGGACTCAAGAACCGCGCCCGAGTGCTCCGCGAGCGCCTCCATCCGGAATCGATCACGGCACGAGCGGTCCGCTCCGAGGTAGACCGCCGGGTCGAGTTCGAACCCGCAGCGGACGGGATGGCGTGGGTGCATCTGTTCACCACGGCACCGATCGCGCAGGGCATCGTCGAACGGATCGAGACAGCCGCCGCCGAATCGCGTAATGCCGGTGACACCCGCACCTGCGCCCAGCTGCAGGCCGACGCCCTGTCGGCGCTCGCACTCACTGGCGTCACCCCGGAAGATGTCATGTCGAGCCCGGTCCTGCCGCACCCGATCGAAGTGCAGGAACACATCGTCCCCACCGTCCAGATCACGGTCCCAGCGCTCAGCATGGCCGGCGTCTCTGACGCCCCGGCCACGCTGGATGGATACGGCCCCATCGACCCGGAGACCGCCGCCCGCATCGCGGTGAACGCACCAAGCTTCACCCGGATCCTCGTCCAACCGGAAACCGGTGCGGTCCTCTCTGTCGGGCGGAATCAGTACCGGGTTCCGGCCGATCTGCAACGCGCGGTCCGCTTGCGGGACGGCACCTGTCGGGCACCGGGCTGCGGCAGACGCGCCAGAGCGTGTGACCTCGATCACTCCGTCGCGTGGGAGGACGGCGGCACAACGGATGTCGGAAACCTCGCGTGTCTCTGTCGACATCATCACCGCATGAAACACCTCCCCGGATGGAACCTCGACCACAGACCCGGCGGAGTCCTCGAGTGGACGACCCCCGACGGGAAACACCACCGGACCGAACCGGATCCCGCACCGTTCTGACCCCGTCAACGAAGGCTCCTTCGTGGACACTTCGACAAGCTCAGTGACCGGGAGAGGCGTGCCCGGAAACGCTCCGGTCCCTGAGCTTGTCGAAGGGCACTCAAGTCGTGCCGCCATAGGGTGGTGGGGTGACCGGACACGAAGAACTCCTCCAGATCGCCACCGACATCGCCGCAGAGGCCGGCGAGCTGATCCTGCGCCGACGCCGTGAGGGCGTCGAGATCGCCGCGAGCAAGTCGTCGGTCGAGGACGTCGTGACCCGAGCCGACCGCGAGTCCGAGCAGTTCATCCGCGACCGCCTCCTCGCAGCACGACCGGACGACGGATTCCTCGGCGAGGAGACCGGCACGGAGGGCGGAGCGACGGGAACCTCCGGCCTGACCTGGGTCGTCGACCCCATCGACGGCACCGTCAACTACCTCTACGACATCCCTGCGTACGCCGTCAGCATCGGGGTCGTCGAGGGCGAACCGGACCCGGCCACCTGGACCGCCCTCGCCGGAGCCGTGGTGAACCCGGTCCTGGGTGAGCACTACACCGCCTCCCGCGGCGGTGGCGCACGACTGAACGGCCGCACCCTCGAGGTCAACCGAGGCGTGGCACCGAACGTGGCGCTGCTCGGCACCGGCTTCTCGTACACCGCCTCGCGGCGCATGGAGCAGGCGGCCGTGCTCGGCGCCCTCCTCGGGACCTTCCGCGACGTCCGTCGGATCGGTTCCGCCGCACTCGACCTCTGCAGCGTCGCGTCCGGCCGCCTCGACGCCTACTACGAGAGCGGCCTGAAGCCGTGGGACCAGGTCGCGGGCGCACTCATCGCTGCCGAGGCGGGCGCGACGGTCGCCGGCTTCGACGGTGCCCCGGCCACCACGCAGCTCATCATGGCCGCCGATGCGCCGCTGCTCGCGGTCCTCGAACGGCTCCTCGTCGAGCAGGGCTTCGCGACGCCGACCGGGTGAAACTCCATGCGCGCTGGAGCCGCTCGCGGTAACGCTCCGGTGGCGACTCGTTCATAAGAGAACTCTCATATGGCCTCTGACCAGGGTTTTCCCGAGTAAAACCGAGCACTGCCATGGCTTTTTCAGCCTCCCGTTGCTAGCATTTATGCATTCGTTACCTTCGCGTTCCCCCGCGCGGATGGACGTCGAGACCTTCCTGCAAGCCCATTGAAAGGCCCCCGCCCCCTTGTCACGCCATGCCAGCCCTGAGGACACCCCTGTGCTTCCCGACCCTCAGGACCCGCAGAACACGTCTGTCGAGAACGACGCTGCACCCGTGCAGACGCCGCCGCTCAGCCGCCGTGAACTCCGCGAACGTGAGCGTCAGGCGGCGGCCGCACTGGAGCACCAGGAGTCCGTGCTGCAGGACCCGACGCACGAGGCCAGCGCCGACCAGGAGGAGACGGCCCCGGCCGTCGACCCGGTCGACCAGATGATCGCCGAGGCGATCGACGCCGTGCACACCCCCGATGTCTCCGACATCGCGCCGGTCGAGGCAGAGCCCCTCATCACCGAGCCTGCCGTGGCTTCCGACTCCACTCCGGCCGCCGAGTCCATCACCGTGACGGTCGACGCGTCCACGGTCGACGCCCCCCGCGGGCGCCGCGCAGCTGCAGCGAAGCCGGCCCCGAAGCCCCGCGCATCATCCCGCCCGGCCGCCGCACCGGCGTCGCCCCGCCCGACGAGCATCGCGCGCAAGCGTCGCATCACGACCAAGATCTTCGCGGGTGCCGCGATGGGCTTCGTCGCCCTCATGGCCGTGGCCACCTCCGTGCCCGCCAACGCGCTGCTCACCGCTGAAGACGTCGCGACCTCGGTGGCCGAGGCCTCGCAGGCAGAGCTCGGCGACGGCAACGGGCTGAGCAACCAGGCGTCGCAGTCGCTCGACAGTGAGGGTTCGGCCGAGCTGACGTTCACCCGCGACGACTACACCACGAGCACCGTCGAGGAAGCCGCCGCCGCGATGGGCATCCGCCCCGCGAACACCTTCACGAACAACCCGAACGGGACGATCCAGTGGCCGTTCGCGGTCGGCGTCACCATCGGTGACCGCTTCGGTGCCCGCGACTGCGCCGGGTGCTCCAGCGACCACCACGGACAGGACTTCAACCCCGGTAACGGCGCGCCCATCCAGGTCATCGCCGACGGCGTCGTCCGCCACGTCGAGGACGGTGAAGGCTCGCTCGGCGTCAACGTCATCGTCGACCACACCATCAACGGCCGCCTCGTCTCGAGCGTCTACGCGCACATGCAGCACGGCTCGGTCCGCGTGACCGAAGGTCAGGCGATCAAGGTCGGCACGATCCTCGGACTCACCGGTAGCACCGGTATGTCCACCGGCCCGCACCTCCACTTCGAGATCCGACTCGACGGCGTCACCTGGGTCGACCCGCTCGAATGGCTCTACGCGAACGTCAACTGACGCCGCGGAACCCGACACGTCGACTGCCTCGCCCGACTTCCGGGCGGGGCAGTCGTGTTTCGCCCCGGGGACTTCCTTCGGTCACTGAGCTTGTCGAAGTGCCCACGGGGTGCGTCGCCCTTCGACAGGCTCAGGGACCGGTGCTCGGTCTTCGGGACCGGGTCTTCACGTGCAGGGACCGGGCACGGATCGACGAAGGCCCGCCCGGCTGCTGCCGGACGGGCCTTCGTCATGCCACTGGAGGGTTACTGACCCTGCTCCTGGTACTTCGCCTCGGTGGCGGCCTTCTGCGGCTTCCACCACGACTCGTTGTCGCGGTACCAGGCGATCGTGTCGGCGAGGCCGGCCTCGAAGTCGCTGAACGCCGGGGTCCAGCCGAGCTCCGTGCGCAGCTTCGACGAGTCGATCGCGTAACGGAGGTCGTGGCCGGGACGGTCGTTCACATGGTCGTAGGCGTCCGCCGGCTGGCCGAGCTGGGTGAGGATGAGCTCGACGACGTCCTTGTTGTTCTTCTCGCCGTCGGCACCGATGAGGTACGTCTCGCCGATGACCCCCTTGTCGAGGATCGTGAGGACGGCGGACGAGTGGTCGTTCGCGTGGATCCAGTCGCGGACGTTCTCGCCCGTGCCGTACAGCTTCGGGCGCTCACCGCCGAGCACGTTCGTGATCTGGCGCGGGATGAACTTCTCGACGTGCTGGTACGGACCGTAGTTGTTGGAGCAGTTCGAGATGGTCGCCTTGACGCCGAAGGAACGCACCCAGGCGCGGACGAGGAGGTCGCTGCCGGCCTTCGTCGAGGAGTACGGGCTCGACGGGTTGTACGGCGTCTGCTCGGTGAAGCGCTCCGGGTCGTCGAGTTCGAGGTCGCCGTAGACCTCGTCGGTCGAGATGTGGTGGAACCGCGTCCCGTGCTTGCGAGCCGCCTCGAGCAGCGTGTACGTGCCGATGATGTTCGTGTCGAGGAACGGGCGCGGGTCGTGGAGGGAGTTGTCGTTATGCGACTCCGCCGCGTAGTGCACGACGGCGTCGTGACGGGCGAAGAGCTCGTCGACGAGCGTCGCGTCCTGGATGTCGCCGACGACGAGCTCGAAACGATCGGCCGGGAGGCCGTCGAGTGAGGCGCGGTTGCCTGCATAGGTCATCTTGTCGAGGACGGTCACCGAGTGATCGGTGTTGTTCAGGACGTAGTGGACGAAGTTCGAGCCGATGAATCCGGCGCCGCCGGTAACGAGAAGTCTGGACACGGTAGACGAGTCTACCCGGCGGTCTCCGGATACCGCGGGGGAATCCGGCTGTCACTCAGTGACCGGGCAGGATGCGGCGCAGCAGGTTCGTGTTCGCGAGGTCGAGCAGTTCGTCGCCCCTGCCCGACATGACCGTCCGGAGCGCGTACAGGGTGAACCCCTTCATCTGCTCGGCGGTGATCGTCGGCGGGATCGACAGCTCCTGCCTGGCGGTCACGACGTCGACGAGCGCCGGACCGTCGTGGTCGAAGGCCCGACGGATGGCACCCTCCAGCTCGCTCGCCCGCTCGACGCGTTCGCCGTGGACACCCATGCCCTCGGCCACGCGGGCGAAGTCGGGGTTCTCGAGGTCGGTGCCGTAGTTGACGAACCCGGCCGCCTTCATCTCCAGCTCGACGAAGTTGAGCGAGGAGTTGTTGATCACGATGATCTTCACGGGCAGCTTGTTCTGGGTGAGTGAGATGAGCTCGCCGAGCAGCATGGTGAGTCCACCGTCGCCCGCGAGCGCGACGACCTGACGACCCGGGTGGGACGCCTGCGCCCCGAGCCCGTGCGAGACGGCGTTCGCCATGCTGCCGTGGCTGAACGATCCGATGAGCCGGCGCCGCCCGTTCATGGTGAGGTAGCGCGAGGCCCAGACGACGGGGGAGCCGACGTCGGGGATGAACACGGCGTCGTCCGTCGCCAGCTCGTCGACGACCTTCGCGAGGTACTGCGGGTGGATCGCCTGACCGTCGTGGTCGGCCGTCGCCAGATCGTCGAGCCCCTTCCGCGAACTGCGGTAGTGCTTGAGCGACTCCTCGAGGTGCTTGCGATGGGTCTTGCGCTCGAGCTTCGGCAGCAGCGCGTCGAGGGTGTCGCGGACAGTGCCGACGAGTGGGAGGTCCACCGGGTGCCGCCGGCCGATCTGTTCACCCCGGATGTCGACCTGGATGACGGTCGCATCCTCGGGGAAGAACTGCGGGTAGGGGAAGTCGGTGCCGAGCATGAGGAGCACGTCGCACGACAGCATCGCGTGGTAGCCGCTCGCGAATCCGAGAAGGCCGGTCATGCCGACGTCGAAGGGGTTGTCGTATTCAACGTGCTCCTTGCCCCGGAGGGCGTGCACGATCGGTGCGGCGAGGGCGTCCGCCGTCTCGATGAGTTGCGCGTGAGCCCCTGCGACACCCGCACCGGCGAGGATCGTGACGCGCTTGCCGGCGTTGAGGATGCGTGCGGCCTCGTCGAGCTCGTGCTCCGACGGCAGGATCCGAGGCTGCGTGGCGCGGATGGCGGAGACGTGCTCGCTCACGGCCCGCTGGAGCATGACATCGCCCGGTACGACCACGACGGCCACGCCGCGGCGCTCCACGGCGGTGCGCATCGCGATCTCGAGCACCCGCGGCAGCTGCTCCGGGACGGACACGAGCTCGACGTAGACGCTGCACTCGCGGAACAGTTCCTGGGGGTGGGTCTCCTGAAAGTAGGTGCTGCCGATCTCCGAGCTCGGGATGTGCGCGGCGATCGCGAGCACCGGCACCCGCGAGCGGTTCGCGTCGAAGAGGCCGTTGATGAGGTGGAGGTTCCCGGGGCCGCAGCTCGCCGCGACGACCGCCAGCTCGCCGGTCAGCTCCGCCTCCGCGGCTGCGGCGAAGGCGGCGGCCTCCTCGTGACGCACATGCACCCAGTCGATGCCGCCCGAGGAGCGGAGGGCGTCGGTGAAGCCGTTCAGGGAGTCGCCCGGGAGGCCGTAGACGCGTTGCACACCGCTGGCCTGGAGGGTTGCGACGACGGTTTCAGCGACAGTGGACATGGGTGCTCCTCGCAGCAGACGACTCGGCCCGGGTTCCCCGGCCCCCTCCATGGTCCTCGTCGCGGTTCGGGGCCCGCAAGGGAGCATCGTGGTCTTGCAGACGCCTACCAGGTGCGCTAGCCGTTCTCAACACTCCGACAGGAATCCGGCTGAACGACGAACGCCTTGTAACGTGGTCGCTGGAACAGCCTGCCGAGAACGCGGTGGCGCGGCCAACATCGACTGCACCGTGAAGGGGGCGGCCGTGAGCGACTCCTTGCACCGACCGCCGGCACACGCCGGGTCGATCACCGATCCATCGGTGATGTTCACCGAGCACACCGAGACGGTCGTCACCGGTGTCAGCCTGTCGAACGGGCGGTACAGCATCGGCGAGCAGCTCGGCTCCGGCGGGTCCGCCAACGTCTACCGGGCTCGCGACGAACTGCTCTCCCGTCCCGTCGCCGTCAAACTCTTCCGCGACGAGGCCGCGACTGCGAACGACCGGCTGCGCCAGGAGCGGGAGATCCGCCTCCTCGGCGAACTCCGTCACCCGGGCCTCGTCGAGCTCTACGACTCCGGCTCCGTCGTCCACCGCGGGGTCGAGCACCGGTTCCTCGTCATGGAGTACATCCCGGGTGCCACGCTCACGGACAAGCTGCAGGCCGGCCCGATGCTCCCTCGTGACGTCGCCGCGCTCGGTGCGCAGGTCGCCGACGCGCTGTCCTTCATCCACAACCGGTCGATCGTGCACCGCGACATCAAGCCCGACAACATGCTCTTCAGTGACATCGCCGCCTTCGGGCACGCGAACCTCGTCAAGCTCTCCGACTTCGGCATCGCCCACTTCGTCGGAGGGTCCCGGCTGACGAACACCGAGGCCATCTCGGGTACCGCGTCCTACCTGTCGCCCGAGCAGGCGCTCGGCGAGACGGTCAGCACTGAGACGGACATCTACTCGCTCGGGCTCGTGCTCCTGGAAGCGATCACCGGCCGCCGGGAGTTCGACGGCGGGGTCGTGGAGGCCGCGGTCGCGCGTCTGCACCGCGACCCGGTGATCCCGCCCGAACTCCCCGCCGCCTGGCACCCCCTGCTCCGGTCGATGACCGCCCGGAAGCCCGAGGACCGACCCGCCGCCCACGAGGTCGCGTCGAGCCTGCGAGAGATCTGGTCGGCGTCGCGCGTCCGGCGGGTCCGCCGCGTCCGGGCCAGACTCGGACTCGTCGTCGACCAGGGCGTCGACCCGCGGATCGCCATGCTCCTCGCCGCCGCCACGGCCGCCGCGGGCCTCGCGATCGGCGTAGCCATCGGCATCTTCGCGTTCTGATCGGCCCATTACCACGTTTCGTCCGGATCCGGGGAAGTCACCCGGCCGGTGTACCGTCTCAACAACGATCGATCCCTTCGAGTGAAAGGGCGCCATGACGCTCTCGACCCCCTATCCGCTCGGCGTCACCCTTCGGGGCGATGGTGCGAACGTCGCCATCTACTCGGAGACCGCCGACGCCGTCACCGTGTGCATCTTCCCCGAGGGTGGGGAGGAGCAGCAGACGCGCCTCGAACAGCGAACCGGCCACGTGTTCCACGGACTGGTCGATGGCCTCGTCCCCGGGACCCGGTACGGCATTCGTGTCGACGGCCCATGGGACCCGGCGAACGGGCTCCGTCACAACCCGGCCAAGGTGCTCCTCGATCCGCACGCGACGGCGATCACCGGGCGCTACGACCTCGGCCAGGCGCAGTTCAGCCACCGGCTCGACGCACCGGAGACGATGGACGACAGCGACTCCGCCGGCCATGTCGCGCTCGGCGTGGTCACCGACCCGTCCTCGTTCGACTGGGACGCCGACGGCCAGGACGTCGCTCCGCGCATCCCGCTCTCCGAGACGATCGTGTACGAGGTCCACGTGAAGGGCTTCACCAAGCAGCTCGCCGAGGTGCCCGAGGAGATCCGCGGCACCTACGCCGGCCTCGCCCACCCGGCGGCCATCCGCTATCTCACCGACCTCGGCGTGACGGCGGTCGAACTGCTCCCCGTGCACCAGTTCGTGCAGGACAGCCACCTCGAGGAGAAGGGCCTGCGCAACTACTGGGGCTACAACTCCATCGGCTTCTTCGCCCCGCACGGCGAGTACGCGGCGGCCGGCGACGCAGGCGGGCAGGTCGACGAGTTCAAGGCCATGGTCAAGGCGATGCACGCGGCCGGCCTCGAGGTCATCCTCGACGTCGTGTACAACCACACCGCCGAAGGCAACCACATGGGCCCGACCCTGTCGTTCAAGGGGATCGACAACGCGTCCTACTACCGCCTCGTCGACGAGGACCGCGAGCACTACTTCGACACGACCGGCACGGGCAACAGCGTCAACGTCGGCCACCCCGCGGCCCTGGGGCTCATCATGGACTCCCTGCGCTACTGGGTGACCGAGATGCACGTCGACGGTTTCCGCTTCGACCTCGCGACGACGCTCACGCGCCAGGACGGCTCAGCCGAGATCCACAGCGCGTTCCTGTCGCTCATCGAGCAGGACCCGGTGCTCGCGCCGATCAAGATGATCGCCGAGCCGTGGGACACCGCCGGTTACCAGGTCGGCGGCTTCCCGGCGAGCTGGTCGGAGTGGAACGGGAAGTTCCGCGACGACGTCCGCGACTTCTGGAACGGCGCCGACAGTGTGCTCGGCACGATGTCGCAGCGCGTCCTCGGCAGCCCCGACGTCTACGAGGCGTCCCGGCGCTCGCCGCTGTCCAGCGTCAACTTCGTCACCGCGCACGACGGCTTCACACTCGCCGACCTCACGGCGTACTCGAGGAAGCACAACGCGGCGAACGGCGAGGACAACAACGACGGTGAGAGCGACAACCGCTCCAGCAACAACGGCGCGGAGGGCCCGACGGACGACCCGGCCGTGAACGCGCGCCGCGACCGCCAGCGTCGCAACTTCCTCGCGACGGTCCTGCTGTCGGCCGGTGTCCCGATGATCCTCGGCGGCGACGAGATCGCCCGCACCCAGGGCGGCAACAACAACGCGTACTGCCAGGACAACGAGGTGTCGTGGTTCGACTGGGAGCACGCCGACCACGACCTCCTGGGGTTCACGAAGCGCCTGATCGCCCTGCGCCTCGCCGAGCCGGCCCTGCGACCCGACTGGTTCCGCCAGGGGCCGGGCTCCAAGGCCGACGACCGGGTCTTCATCACCCGGTCCGACGACGAGCCCTTCGCCGACGAGGACTGGGACAACCCCGACGCCCGCTCGATCACCTTCGTGTTCCGTCACGCCGGATCGGCCTCGTTCGCTCTCCTGCTCAACGCGGCCGAGAACGGCGTGGAGTTCAACCTGCCGAAGGCTCCCGGCCTGCCGTGGACGCTCGTCGAGTCGAGTGACCCGGAGCAGATGCTCGCCGAGGGGTCGACGACGGTGATCGTGCAGGGTACCTCCTTCACCCTCCTGCGATCGGGGGTCGCATCATGACCGACGTGTCCGGCGACGGGCCACAGCGTTCCGCCGTGCCCGTCTCGACCTACCGGCTCCAGCTGACGGCGGACTTCCGCCTCCAGGACGCCGCGGCGCTCGTCGACTACCTCCAGGCCCTCGGCGCCGACTGGGTCTACCTGTCGCCGATCCTCCGCGCGGAACCCGGATCCACCCACGGCTACGACGTCGTCGACCACACCGAGGTCGACCCGGAACGCGGGGGTGCCGACGGGGTCAAGGCACTCGCCGAAGCGGCCCATGCTGCGGGCCTCGGCGTCCTCATCGACACTGTCCCCAACCACATGGGCGTCGCGACGCCGGTGGAGAACGCCTGGTGGTGGGACCTGCTCCAGCACGGTCGGGAGGCAGAGCACGCGGCCGCGTTCGACGTCGACTGGGAGGCCGGCGACGGTCGCATCCGGGTCCCGATCCTCGGCGACGACGAGGACGGCCGCAGCGCGCTCGACGACCTCAGTGTCGAGGACGGCGAACTGCGCTACTTCGACCACCGACTGCCCATCGCCCCCGGGACGGCCGACGACGACGCGAGCCCGCGCGAGGTGCACGACCGGCAGCACTACGAACTCGTCAACTGGCGCCGCGCCGACAGCGAGCTGAACTACCGACGGTTCTTCGCCGTCAACACGCTCGCCGCCATCCGGGTCGAGGACCCGGCGGTCTTCGACGGCTCGCACGTCGAGATCGGTCGCTGGTTCGACGACGGCCTCGCCGATGGGATCCGCGTGGACCACCCGGACGGGCTCCTCGACCCCGGTGCCTACCTCGAGCGACTGTCCGAGCGCATCGGTGGGGCACCCATCTGGGTGGAGAAGATCCTCGAGGGTGAAGAGGACCTGCCGGCCGAGTGGGCCACGCTCGGCACCACCGGCTACGACGCCCTGGGCGACGTCGACCGGGTGCTCGTCGACCCGACCGGTCTGCCGACGCTCGGTCAGCTCGCGGGCGTCGAGCTGACGCGCGACGCCTGGGACGACCTCGTGCACACCACCAAGCGGGGCATCGCCGACGGAATCCTCGGTTCCGAGGTCCGACGCCTCGCGAGGCTCGTCCCCGAGGTACCGGACGCCGTCGACGCGCTCGCCGAGATCCTGACCGCGTTCCCCGTCTACCGTTCCTACCTGCCGCTCGGCGACGAGTACCTGGACGCCGCCCTCGACGAGGCGGAGACCCGCCGCCCGGAGCTCGCCGACGCCTTCGCCGCGCTGGCGCCCCGTCTCCGCAGCGCGACCGATCCGCTCGCCGCGCGGTTCCAGCAGACCTCGGGCATGGTGATGGCGAAGGGCGTCGAGGACACCGCGTTCTACCGCTACACGGCGCTCACCTCGCTGACCGAGGTCGGCGGAGACCCCGCCGAGACCGACATCAGCGTCGCCGAGTTCCACCACCGACAGGCGCGGCGGCAGGCGGAGTGGCCGTCCTCGATGACGACACTCAGCACGCACGACACGAAGCGCAGCGAGGACGTCCGTGCCCGCATCGACGCGCTGAGTGAGGTCGCGGACCGGTGGGCGGAGCACGCCGTCGCCCTCCACACCTCGAACGGCTTCCCCGACCGGCAGCTCGAGCAGCTGGTCTGGCAGGCGGCCGTCGGTGCGTGGCCGATCGAGCGCGAGCGACTGCACGCCTACGTCGAGAAGGCCGCCCGTGAGGCCGGCGACTCGACCACCTGGACCGCACCGGACGAGACGTTCGAGGCCGCCCTGCATGCGGCGGTCGACGGACTGTACGACAGCCGTCGTGCGAACGCCGCGCTGCTCGACGCCGTCGCGGACGTCGAGGCGGCCGGGTGGTCGAACAGTCTGGTCGCCAAGGCGATCCAGCTGACGATGCCGGGCGTGCCGGACGTGTACCAGGGCAGCGAGCTCTGGGATCGATCGCTCGTGGACCCCGACAACCGTCGCCCGGTCGACTACGCCGAGCGTCGCGCGGTGCTCGCCCGTCTCGACGACGGCTGGCTGCCGCCGGTCGACGCCGACGGAGCGGCGAAACTCCTCGTGACCAGTCGCCTGCTGCGCCTGCGACGGGAGCACCCGTCCCGGTTCGCCGAGTACACCCCCATCGGAGCTGACGGGCCGGCCGCCGACCACGTCGTCGCGTTCTCACGTGGTGGCGTGACCACGGTGGCGACCCGGCTCTCGCTCCGGCTCGCGGAGCACGGTGGCTGGACGTCGACCACGGTCACGCTGCCGGAAGGCCGGCTCGTCGACGTGCTGACCGGCCGTGAGTTGCAGGGCGGCGAGGTCCGTCTCGCGGCGCTGCTGGAGCAGTATCCCGTCGCCGTCCTGACGCGGCCCGACGATGCAGCAGAGACCGCAGGCGAGGAGTGAGTACGATGACGACCAGCACCACGAGTCCGGCTGACGGGTTCCGCGTCTGGGCACCTGAGGCCCAGCGCGTCGACCTCGTCCTGGACGGCGAGCAGCACCCGATGGACCGCGACGTCTCCGACGGGTGGTGGATCGCGCTCGACGGTGCCGAGCCACGTGCCGCGGTCGTCGACAGTGACTACCGTTACCTCGTCGACGGCGAGGGTCCGTTCGCCGATCCCCGCTCGCGTCGGCAGCCGGAGGGCGTCCACGGGCCGTCACGCGTCGTCGCGTCCGACCCCGTGCCGTGCGACGGGACCGGCTGGCGGGGTCGCTCGCTCATCGGTGCCGTGCTCTACGAGCTCCACATCGGCACCTTCACCGAGGCGGCCACCTTCGACGGGGCGATCGAACGCCTCGACGACCTGGTCGAGCTGGGCGTCGACGCCGTCGAGGTCCTGCCGGTCAACGCGTTCAACGGCGTCTGGAACTGGGGCTACGACGGCGTCTTCTGGTCGGCGGTCCACGAGGCCTACGGCGGACCGGACGGCTACCGTCGCTTCGTCGCCGCGTGTCACGAGCGCGGGCTCGCCGTCATCCAGGACGTCGTGTACAACCACCTCGGTCCCTCCGGCAACGTCCTGCCGCGCTTCGGTCCGTACCTCGCGGACGGCGCCGGCAACACCTGGGGCGACAGCCTCAACCTCGACGGGCCGGACTCCGACGAGGTGCGTCGGTACATCATCGACAGCGCACTGCTGTGGTTCGAGCAGTATGGCGTCGACGGCCTGCGCCTCGATGCGGTTCACGCCCTGCACGACACCCGTGCGATCCACCTCCTCGAGGAACTCGACGCCGCGGTCGATGCGCTCAGCGCCGACCTCGGCCGACCGTTCACGCTGATCGCCGAGTCGGATCTGAACGATCCGAAGCTCATCACGCCCCGGGGCCCCGGCGGTGCCGGCGGGTACGGTCTCGACGCGCAGTGGAGCGACGACTTCCACCACGCACTGCACGTGGCGCTCACCGGCGAGGTGTCCGGCTACTACGCCGACTTCGCGCCGCTCCGCGCGCTCGGCAAGGTCATGGAGGAGGGGTTCTTCCACAACGGCACCTGGTCGAGCTTCCGCAAGCGCCACCACGGCCGCCGCATCGACCTCGAACGGACGCCGAGTTGGCGGCTCGTCGTCTCCGACCAGAACCACGACCAGATCGGGAACCGGGCGACCGGTGACCGGCTGGCCGCGACCCTCGACGACGGCCAGCTCGCCATCGCCGCCGCCGTCACGCTGCTCGGACCGTTCACCCCGATGCTGTTCATGGGGGAGGAGTGGGCTGCCTCGACGCCCTGGCAGTTCTTCACCTCGCACCCGGAGCCCGAGCTCGGTGAGGCGACGGCGAAGGGCCGGATCGCCGAATTCGCCCGGATGGGTTGGAACGAGGACGACGTGCCGGATCCGCAGGATCCCGAGACCTACCGTCGGTCGGTGCTCGACTGGTCGGAGCGATCCGGCGGACGGCACGCGACGCTGCTGACCTGGTACCGACGGGTGATCGAGCTGCGACGCACGGTCCCGGCGTTCACCGATCCGGCCTTCGCCGACACGACGGCGATCGTCGACGAGGCGACCGGATCGTTCGTCCTGCGTCGAGGCTCGGCGACCCTGGCGGTCAACTTCGGGACGGAGCCGGTCGAGCTCGCACTGCGGGTCGGCGAACTCCTCGACAGCTTCGGTGAGGTCGTCACGACGGACGGATCACTCCGGCTCGGTCCCCACGCGGTCGCGATCCTCCACCACTGACCTGCCGCCCTGCCCTTGGGCCAGCGCGGTGCGCTGACGCGAGCGCGGGTCTACGGCGTGAGCGCGCCCCTCCGGAGGGGCGCGCTCACGCGCACGCCCCGCGGCGGGGCCGCTTCCGGCG
>NZ_CAUQHZ010000015.1:0-78666 GCF_963518075.1 uncultured Plantibacter sp. | reverse complement strand
GATCGGATGCTCCTGCCTTTGGCCATCACGACCGCCCTGCAGGGCAACTTCTCTAACTTACCACTTCTTCGGTTCTTGTCAAGTCGAACCAGGAGCTGATCTGCGTGGACCGGAGTCCGCTCAATCCTCACCGCTTCGATGACCCGAGAGCTGGGAAGTTCCAACCTAGTCTTGAAGTGAGACGATCTCAAGTGTGAGTTTGACTCACGTGGAGATGCTCCGCTTTTGGCTGGGTATCAGTCCCACTTGAGGCCGGGAAGCTCTTCCGCTTCCCGCACCTTTGGGGTGACGAGTGATTACTTTACGCAGACCGCCAGGGGCTGGCAAATCCTCGCTGCATCCCGGGCGTGTCGCCCGGATCCACGCGCTTCAGTCCCGATCAGCGTCACCGATGCCGAGCACGGCCGCTGAGCCGGAACCGGCCGCGACGACCGTCGCGACGGCGAGCGGGCTTCCGCCCCAGGCGGTGAACGAGTACTCGTCTCCGGCGGAGTCGACCGACCAACTGCGCTCGCCCGTGGTCGCGTCGATGCCGACGAGCGTGTCGTCGAGCGTCAGCAGGAGGGTCCGGTCGCTGTATCCGACGAGGCTGCCCTCGGCGTCCCGCTCCTCGTACCGGATCTCACCGTCTCGAGCGCCGACCCCGGTGTATCCGCCGTCGCCGTCACCGAGCATGATCGTGTCGCCCACGGTGTAGGCGCCGTCCCAGGTGCTCGTCAGTCCGCTGCGCCACTCGACCTCGCCGGATCGTGGGTCGAGGCGGCGGACCCGCTCCCCCGACTGGTCGGCGACGACCAACAGTCCGCTCGCGTCGAGCACCACCGGCAGTGCCCCGGTCGCCTTCCAGCGCTCGGCGCCGGTGCGGTCGTCCACCCCGCGGATCGTGGTGTCGTTGCCGGAGTAGTCGATCGCGACGAGATCGCCGCCCACCTGCTGGTAGTACCAGGAGAGGTCGCCCTGCCAGTCGATGGTCGATCCGTCGTCGAGCGAGTAGACCGCACCGTCGTAGAAGAGCTTGTCGCCCGCGGTGGTCGCCCGCTCGCCGGCGTCACCGCTGACCTCCCAGACCGGGTCGGTCAGGTCCGTCGACCGATAGCGGCCGACCGTCCCGGTGCCGTCGGCCGTGGTCGACGAGATGAGCAGGTCACCCTCGAGACCCGGGACGAACGCCGCCGGTGCAGCGAAGTCGGCGAAGCCGATCCCCTCGACACTCGAGTGCTCCTGCGAGGTGGACACCACGTGCCCGTCGCGACGGCTCACGGCGACCATGAGGTCTCCCTGACTCAGCACGATCGCGGCCGCATCCGGTGGGGAGACGACCACCGGTGCGTCGAACCGGTCGAACTCCGGCGAGAGCTCGGTGACGCGACGGTCCCAGAGCGTGTGGCCGTTCGCCGTGTTCACCAGGGAGACCACCGTCTCGCCCGGAGCGTCGTCGAGCGTCGTCTGATCCAGTGGCCGGTCGGTCGACCACACGAGCAGCGCGGTGTTGGGGCTCGCGGTGTACCCGTTGAGGTAGAGCTCGTCGCCCGCGGGCACCTCGTCATCCAGCGGATGCGCGAGTTCCCACGTTCCGACGGTCGGCTTCGTCGGGAGGTCGCGGAGGAGCGCGAGCCCCTCGACGCGGTGGGGAACGGCCGCGACCACGATGAGCACGACCGCGACGATCGCAGCGACCACGGCGAGTGCGAATCCGCCGAGGATGAACCATCGGCGTCGCGAGGGGGTCCGCTTGACCCTGCTGGGCAACGAATTGGGGTGCCAGAGGGCACGGGGCGCGGTCGGTTCCCCAGGTGCCTCCCCCGCGGAGCTTGCCGAAGCCGGCTCGTCCGCAGCGGCTGTCGCCGGGAGCGGAGTCGACGCCTGCGCCGGCGCCGGGTTGGTGGATTCGGGATCCGGGACCTGTGTCGGCACCGCGCTCGGCGCGATCGACGTCGCGGTACCGGGGTTCGTGGGCTCAATCGTGTCGACGTCCGGCGACGGCAGTCGATCGGCTTCCGCTGCTGGGGCGCCGGTCTCGACGCGGAGTGCATGCGCCTCGAGGAGGTCGCCGTGGTCGGACGTGGTCGGCCGCTCGCCCGGAGCCTCCGACTCGGGCTCGTCCGTGGATTCGTCCGCCCGCTCCGGCTCGTCCGCCGCCTCGGCCTCGGCCGGCGTCTGCACCGTCGACAGCTCGCCCGTGCGCAGCGGCAGCATGGCCCCACAACTCGGGCACACACCGTCGCGACGGTCGACGATCTCGGTCCCGCACGCCTCGCAGAGCTGCACTCGGAGCATCCCCTTCAGGTTCGATGACGACGACGATGCCGTCGTCGGCGGATCAGGCGGGCGCTCCGTCGAGGAACAGCCCGGCGAGGGTGCGCTTGCCGCGGCGCAGCACGGCCACCCCGCCCGTGAGGAACCGGTCGTCCAGAGTGGCGTCGACGTCGTCGATCTTGCGGTTGTTCACCGAGACGCCTCCCTGGGCGACCGCGCGTCGAGCCTCACCGAGGCTCGAACACAGCTCCGTGTCGACGAGCGCCTGGATGACGAGGGTCTCCGCCGTCACCCGCGCGTTCGGCAACTCCGTGACGGCCGACCGCAGCGTGTCCGCGTCGAGTGCGTCCAGATCGCCCTGACCGAAGAGCGCGGCCGACGCGGCGATGGCCGCATCCGTCGCGGCGACCCCGTGGACGAGCGCGGTGACGGCGTAGGCGAGGGTCTTCTGCGCCTCCCGCTTGAACGGTTCCGACTCGGTCACGGCCGCCAGTCGCTCGATCTCCACCCGATCGAGGAACGTGAACACCTTCAGCCGGGCGATGACGTCCGCATCGTCGGTGTTGACCCAGAACTGGTAGAACGCGTACGGGCTCGTCATGCTCGGGTCGAGCCAGACCGCGTTGCCTTCGCTCTTCCCGAACTTCGTGCCGTCCGAGTTCGTGATCAGCGGGGTCCCGATCGCGTGGACGGTCGCCCGCTCGACCCGGTGGATGAGGTCGGTGCCGCTCGTGAGGTTGCCCCACTGGTCGCTCCCGCCGGTCTGCAGGACGCAGCCGTACTCGCGGTACAGCTCGAGGTAGTCCATCCCCTGGAGGATCTGGTAACTGAACTCGGTGTAGCTGATCCCCGCCTCCGAGTTGAGGCGGGCACTGACCGCGTCCTTCTTCAGCATCGTGCCGACGCGGTAGTGCTTGCCGATCTCCCGCAGGAAGTCGATCGCCGAGAGCGGCGCGGTCCAATCGAGATTGTTGACCATGCGTGCGGCGTTGTCGCCTTCGAAGCTGAGGAAGCGTTCGATCTGCGCCCGGAGCGACTGCACCCACTCGGCGACGGTGTCCGGCGTGTTCAGCGTACGCTCGGCGGTCGGTCGTGGGTCGCCGATGAGGCCGGTCGAACCGCCGACGAGCCCGAGCGGGCGGTGTCCGGCCAGCTGCAGCCGACGCATGACGAGCAGCTGGACCAGATTGCCCAGGTGGAGGCTCGCAGCCGTCGGGTCGAACCCGCAGTAGTAGGTGATCGGCGCTCCACCGAGCAGACGCTTCAGCTCCTGCTGATCCGTCGACACATGGACGAGCCCGCGCCAGACGAGTTCGTCCCAGACGTCCTCGAAGGTCGGATCGTTGCGCTGGTCAGGAAGAGCGAGGTTCGACACGCTTGCAAGGCTATCAGCGCAGGATCGGCGGCTGGATCGGGTGCATCGGCACCGACGCGATCGCGGCGATCGTGATGTGCAGGAATTCCTCTCATTCGTCGGAGTTGTGGAAATACCTACACGTTGCGACTAGGGTGATCGAACCGAGCCACCGCCGGGAGGAGAGCCGTGTACGTGCTGACCGTCGATCAGATCGCGAGCCGAACCGGCCCTGATCGCGCCGCCGATGTGATCGACTCGATCAACGACCGGTTCGCGGACCGCCTGCTCCTCCAGGCCGAACGCACGGCGGGGGACGAGTTCCAGCTCGCCACCGATGACGCCGAGATCGCGCTCGCCATCGCGTTCGACCTCCTCCGGGATCGCGGCTGGAGCGTGGGCATCGGACAAGGCGACGTCCGACGTCCGCTCCCCGATTCCACCCGAGCCGCGACCGGTCAGGCCTTCTACGCTGCGAGAGAGGCCGTCACTCGGGCCAAACGGGCGCCCTTCCGGTTCGCGCTCGAGGCGGCCGACCAGCAGGGCGGCGCCGATGTCGAAGCGCTCATCGTGCTCCTCCTCCACCTCCGCGATCGGAGGACCGAAGGCGGATGGGAGGTCGCCGACCTGCTCGCGGCCGGCGCGACCCAGTCCGAGGCCGCGGCACGACTCGGCATCACCGAGAGTTCGGTCAGTCGCCGGGTCGCGGCCGCCGGAGTCCGAGCCGAAGCCGCGGCGACCACCGCGCTCATCCGCCTCCTGGCGAAGCTCGACCAGGACGCCTCCGTGCACCACCCCGACGACCGAAAGGACGAGCGATGAACCTCGTCACGCTCACGCCCATCACCTGGCCGACCGTCATCGGCCTCCTCGGAAGCGCGCTCGTCTTCCTCCTGCTGGCCCGGATGCTGAGCGCGCGTCTCGCGGATCGTCTCATGGTCGTGGCGGCGGCCCTCATGGTGGTCGGGGCCATCCTGATCGCGCTCGTCCCCTCGGTCCCGCCGACCGGTCCTGCACTCGTGCTCCTCGGCGTCTTCGTCCTGGCCGTCGCGGTCGCCGGCGGTGGTCCGGTCGCCTCCTTCGTCCTCACCCTCGCGACGAAGGGCAGCGTCGCCCCCGGAATCCACGGCGGCATCCTCGTGGAGCGCCGGAACCCGAGCGCCTCGCAGGTCGTCGGACGTCCGATCGAAGTGCTGCGCGGCGGGACCGCCATCGGGATCCTCGAACGGCTCGCCCTCGTCGCCGCGTTGTTCTCCGGCTATCCGGAGGCGATCGCGGTCATCGTCGCGGTGAAGGGTGTCGGACGCCTCACCGAACTCGACTCGGCCGAGGCGCGCGAGCGGTTCATCATCGGCTCGCTCGCCAGCCTCCTCTGGGCTGCCGGGGTGGCGTCGATCCTGCTGCTCGCGCGAGGCTGAGTCGGCGGATCAGTCCACGGCCCTGGGCGAGCGGCGGTAGGGCGAGACGGTCGTCTCCCCCGGCAGCACGAACCGCCACGGGTAGGCGGCTCCCCCACCGACCCCGCTGACGCCCGTCCGCGGACCGGCCGCAGAGGCGAGCGGGCGCTCGGGCAAGCGCAGATCGAAGGGCGGCTCGGCGAGGTCGTCACCCGACTGGTCGAGCGCGATCCCGAGCGCCACGGTGAGCCGCGCCGGTCCTCTGGCCAGGTCGCGATCCGGCACCCGTTCACCGCGTCGCAGCCGCGCGAGCTCCAGGCCCGCGACGACCTCGCCGGCACGCAGGAGGACGGCCGACGCCGTGCCGACGGGTGAGCACACGACGTTGACGCACACGTGCATGCCGTAGCTGAAGTAGGCGTACAGATGCCCGGGCGGACCGAACATCGGACTCGTGCGCGGGGTCGGACCACGGTGCGCATGGGATCCGGGATCCGCGCCGACCCCGAGATAGGCCTCGACCTCGGTGAGACGGACCGACACGGTGCCCTCCGGTGTCGTGTGGGACAGCACCGCTCCGAGCAGCGCGGGCGCGACCTCGAGGGCCGATCCCGAGGTCACCGCCCGCAGCGGACCGGCCGTCGTCATCGGACCCCGCCCCGTCTAGAGCGAGAGGGCCTGCGACAGCGCGCCCACCCGCCCGACGAGCGTCACGAGCTGGTCCTGGACCCGCTCCGGCGCAGTCCCTCCGGCGCCGAGTCGGCTACCGATCGAGCCGTCGACGGTCAGGACGCTCCGCACGGCCGGCGTGAGATGTTCCGAGACACCCGCCAGTGCCGCGTCGTCGGGTTCGTCGAGTGCCAGCCCGCGCTCCTCGCAGTACCGCACGAGCTCGCCGCTGATCTCGTGCGCGTCGCGGAAGGCCACACCCTGCTTGACGAGCCACTCGGCGACGTCCGTCGCGAGGGAGAACCCCTCAGGTGCGAGCTCGCGCAGCCGTGCCGTGTCGAAGCGGAGCGTCGCCACCATCCCGGTGAACGCCGGCAGCAACACCTCGAGCTGGTTCACGGAGTCGAACACCGGCTCCTTGTCCTCCTGCAGGTCGCGGTTGTACGCGAGCGGCAGCGCCTTCAGCGTCGCCAACAACCCGGTCAGGTTCCCGATGAGTCGCCCGGACTTGCCGCGGGCGAGTTCGGCGATGTCGGGGTTCTTCTTCTGCGGCATGATGCTCGAGCCGGTCGAGTAGGCGTCGTCGAGGGTCACGAACCCGAACTCGCGGGTGTTCCAGACGATGATCTCCTCGGCGAACCGGGACAGGTTGATCCCGATGAGCGAGGTGATGAACGCGAACTCGGCGACCACGTCGCGGCTGGCGGTGGCGTCGATCGAGTTCTCCGTCGGCCGGTCGAGCCCGAGCTCGTGAGCGACGAGCACCGGGTCGAGCCCGAGGGAGCTCCCGGCGAGCGCTCCAGAACCGTAGGGCGATGCGCTCGCCCGGGCGAGCCAGTCGCGGAGCCGTTCCAGGTCGCGGGTGAGCGGCCAGGCGTGCGCGAGCAGCTGGTGGGCGAGCAGCACCGGCTGGGCGTGCTGCAGGTGCGTGCGGCCGGGCATCACCGCGTCCGGGTGTGCTTCGGCCTGGGAGACGATCGCGTCGATCAGGTGGATGACGTCGCGGGCGATCACCCGTCCGTGATCGATGAGGTAGAGGCGCACGAGCGTGGCGATCTGGTCGTTCCGGCTCCGACCGGCACGCAGCTTCCCACCGAGTTCCTTGCCGGCCCGTTCGACGAGCCCGCGTTCCAGCGCCGAGTGGACGTCCTCATCGCTCTCCGCCGCGACGAACTTCCCGTCGGCCACGTCGGCGTCCAGGACGTCGAGGGCTGCGAGCATCCCACCGAGTTCGTCCTCGTCGAGGTACCCCGCCGACGCGAGCGCTTTGGCGTGGGCACGGGAGCCCGCGATGTCGTATGCGGCGAGGACCCAGTCGAACTGCGTGGACTTGCTCAGACGGGCGAGTTCCGGTGACGGGCCGCTCGCGAAGCGCCCACCCCAGAGGGCCCCGGATTCGCCTGCTCGATTCTGCTGATCTGCCACGATGGGCCTCCTGTACTGCTGGCGTCCGGAGCACTCCGGACTGGTCGGTCGGCCGCAGCCGGGGAAGGGTCAGGCCGCAGAGCCGGCGTGCTGCTGCTCGAGCAGCCACACGAGCAGGGCCTTCTGCGCGTGGAGGCGGTTCTCCGCCTCGTCCCAGATGATGCTCTGTGCCCCGTCGATGACCTCGGCCTCGACCTCGAAGCCGCGGTCAGCGGGCAGGCAGTGCATGAAGACGGCGTCGGACGCTGCGAGCCCCATGAGCCTGCGGTCGACCCGGTAGCCGCCGAAGATGGCGACGCGTTGCGCCTTCTCGTCCTCCTTGCCCATCGAGACCCAGGTGTCGGTGATCATCACGTCGGCATCCGCCGCCGCCGTGTCGGGGTCGGTGGTCACGAGCACGGAGCCGCCCGTCGTCGCGGCGATGCGCTCCGCGTCGGCGACGACGTCCGCAGCCGGGGCGAACTCGGCCGGGGCGGCGATACGGACGTGCATCCCCGCCGTCGCGCCGGCCAACAGGTAGGAGTGGGCCATGTTGCTCGCTCCGTCGCCGAAGAACGACATCGTCAGACCGGCGAGCTGGCCCTTGTGTTCGCGGATCGTGAGGAGGTCGGCGAGGAGCTGGCACGGGTGGAAGTCGTCGGACAGCGCGTTGACGACGGGCACGGTCGTCCCGGCCGAGATCTCCTCGAGACCGGACTGGGCGTAGGTCCGCCAGACGATCGCCGCGACCTGACGTTCGAGGACGCGAGCGGTGTCGGCGGCCGTCTCCTTGCCGCCGAGCTGGCTGTTGGCCGTCGAGATGATGAGCGGTGATCCGCCGAGGTCGGCGATCCCCACGGCGAAGGAGACGCGCGTCCGCGTCGAGGACTTGTCGAAGATGACCGCGACGGTCTGTGGGCCTTCGAGCGGCTTGCGAGACCAGCGGTCGCGCTTCAGTTCGGTGGCGAGGTCGAGGATCTCGGCCTGCTCGGCCGGGCTGAGGTCGTCGTCGCGGAGGAAGTGACGGGTCATGGCTGGTGGTCCTGTTCGTGTGGGTCGATGGCCGGTCAGGCCTGGACGGCGTCGAGCGCCGCGCGGAAGAGGGAGGTGAACTCGTCGATCTCTGCGTCGCCGATGATGAGCGGCGGCGCGATCCGGATGCTCGTCGCGTTCGGGGCGTTGATGATGAGCCCACGGTCGAACGCAGCAGCAGACAGCTCGGCCGCCACCGGGGCGCTCAAGCCGATGCCGATGAGCAGCCCGTGTCCGCGGACCTCCTCGACGAGCGGGGAACCGATGGCGGTGATGACGGCCCGCAACTGCTCACCGCGCGCGGCGGCGTTCTCCACGAGACCGGCGCGCTCGATCTCCTCGAGCACCGCGTTCGCCGTCGCGGTCGCGAGCGGGTTGCCGCCGAAGGTGCTGCCGTGCTGGCCGGGTCCGAACAGCTCGGAGGCGGCGCCGAAGGTGACGAGGGCGCCGATCGGCATGCCACCGCCGATCCCCTTGGCGACGGTGATCGCGTCCGGGACGATGCCGTCCCGCTGGAACGCGAACCACTCCCCCGTCCGACCGGCCCCGGTCTGGATCTCGTCGATGATGAGCAGCACGCCGTGTGCCTCGGTGAGTGCCCTGGCACGGGCGAGGTAGCCCTCCGGCAGGTCGATGACGCCGGCTTCGCCCTTGATCGGTTCGAGGATCAGCGCGGCGACCCGGTCGTCGATCGCCGCCTCGAGTGCCTCGATCGTGGTCGGGATGTGCTCGACGCCGCCCGGGAGCGGGTGGAACCCCTCCTGCAGGGCGGGCTTCCCGGTCAGGGCCAGCGCGCCGAAGGTCCGCCCGTGGAAGGAGTTCTCCAGGGTGAGCACGCGGGTCCGCGATCCGTCGCCGTGGTTGAGTCGGGCGAGCTTGAACGCCGCCTCGTTCGCCTCGGCACCGGAGTTCGCGAAGTACACCCGGCCGCCCTCGTCCGCTCCGGCGAGACGCTTGAGTCGGGCCGCGAGCTCGAGCTGCGGCGGACTCGAGAAGTAGTTGGAGACGTGCGCGAGCGTGCCCGCCTGTCGCGTGATCGCACCGACGAACGCCGGATGCGCGTGTCCCAGTGCGTTCACCGCGATGCCCGCGAGGAAGTCGAGGTAGCGGTTGCCCTCGGCGTCCCAGACATGGCATCCCTCACCGCGCGTCAGCATGGCGATCGGCGTGTTGAACGTGCGCATCATGTCGCGGTCGACGCGGCTCTTCCAGTCGCTCATGAGTCCTCCGGGACGACCTCGGTGCCTGAGCCGTTCTGGGTGAACACCTCGAGCAGGATGGAGTGGGGTACGCGGCCGTCGATGATGGCAGCCTTGGCGACCCCGCCGTCGACGGCGTCGAGGCAGGCGGTCATCTTCGGGATCATGCCCGATTCGAGCGAGGGCAGCATGGCTCGGAGCTCACTCGTCGTGATCTGCGAGACGAGCGAGTCGCGGTCGGGCCAGTCGCTGTACAGCCCGGCGACATCGGTCAGGATGACGAGCTTGGCGGCACCGAGTGCGACGGCGAGCGCCGCGGCGGCCGCATCGGCGTTCACGTTGAGCGTCTGGCCGGGCTGGTCGAGGTCGGGGGCGATCGAGGAGACCACCGGGATGTTGCCGGCGTCGAGGTAGGCCTGCACCGAGGTCGGGTCGACGCTGACGACGTCGCCGACGAGCCCGATGTCCACGGTCTCGCCGTCCACGACGATCGAGCGACGACGTCCGCCGAACAGGCCCGCGTCCTCGCCGGACAGTCCTGCGGCGAGCGGGCCGTGTTCGTTGATCCGCCCCACGAGCTCGGGGTTGACCTGACCGGTGAGGACCATCCGGACGACCTCCATGGCCTCGGGCGTCGTGACCCGGTACCCGCCGCGGAACTCGCTGTGGATGTCGAGCCGCTCGAGCATCGCGGAGATCTGCGGGCCACCACCGTGCACGACGACGGGCTTCAGCCCCGCGTAGCGCAGGTAGACCATGTCCTCGGCGAACGCCTGCGCGAGTTCGTCGCTCACCATCGCGTTGCCACCGAATTTCACGACGATCGTCTGGTCGCGGAAGGTCTTCAACCAGGGAAGGGACTCGATGAGGGTGGCGGCCTTGATCGCCGCCTCCTCGGGAGAGTTGTCTCGGTACTGGGTCATCATCAGCTCGCGTAGGCGCTGTTCTCGTGCACGTAGTCGTGCGTGAGGTCGTTCGTCCAGATGGTGGCACCCGTGTCGCCGGCGTGGAGGTCGATGAGCACGTGCACGGCGCGCGGTGAGAGGTCGACGAGGTCGCGCGACTGATCCGGCTCGCCGGCCGTGCACACCTGGACGCCGTTCATGGCCACGTCGATCCCGTACGGGTCGAACTCTGCGCCCGTGGTCCCGACGGCCGCGAGCACCCGGCCCCAGTTCGGGTCGTTGCCGAAGATGGCCGCCTTGAAGAGGTTGCTGCGGGAGACCGCGCGGGCGACCTCGACCGCGTCGTCCTCGGACACCGCGCCGACGACCTCGATCGCGACGTCGTGGGCCGCGCCCTCGGCATCGGCCTGCAACTGCAGGGTGAGGTCGCGACAGACCTCCGTCAGCGCCTCGGTGAAGGCGGACAGCTCCGGGGTGACGCCGCTCGACCCGGAGGCGAGGAGCGACACCGTGTCGTTCGTGGACATGCAGCCGTCGGAGTCGAGGCGGTCGAAGGTGACGCGGGTCGCGCTGCGGAGCGCCTGATCGAGCTGAGCCGGCTCGAGCACGGCGTCGGTCGTGATGACGACGAGCATCGTCGCGAGCCCGGGGGCGAGCATGCCCGCGCCCTTCGCCATGCCACCGACGGTCCATCCGTCCGCGCTCCGCACGGCCTGTTTCGGCTTCGTGTCAGTCGTCATGATGGCGGTCGCCGCGGCGAGCCCGGCCGCTTCGCTCGCACCGTCCTGGCCGGCGACCGCGCGGGTGGCGTCCCACACGCCTGCGGTCAGCTTGTCGAGGTCGAGCTGTTCGCCGATGAGCCCCGTGGAGCAGACGAGGACGTCGCCGGCCGAGATCGCGAGACGCTCGGCGACGGCCTCCGCGGTCGCGTGCGTCGTCTGGAAACCGCGCGTCCCCGTGTAGCAGTTCGCGCCGCCGGAGTTCAGGACGATCGCCGAGACGATGCCGTCCTGCATGACCTGCTCGCTCCAGAGGACCGGGTTGGCCTTGCACCGGTTGCTCGTGAACACCGTCGCCGCGTGCTGCAGCGGACCGACGTTGTGGACCACCGCGAGGTCGAGGCCCCCGGAGGTCTTGAGGCCGCAGGCGACGCCCGCCGCGAGGAATCCTGCTGCTGCTGTCACACTCACGGTGCCACTCCATTCACACTCAAGCCGGTCGTCTCGGGGAGCCCGAGCGCGATGTTCGCCGATTGGATCGCCGCGCCGGCGGTCCCCTTCACGAGGTTGTCGACCGCGGTCACGACGACGACCCGTCCCACCGTCTCGTCGACGGCGAGTCCGATCAACGCGGTGTTGGCGCCGAGGACGTCGGCCGTCCGTGGGAACGAGCCCTCCGGCAGCACCTGGACGAACGGTTCGTCGGCGTAGGCCGTCTCCCAGGCTTCGCGGACGGCTGCCGCCGTGGTGCCCGGGACGATGCGTGCCGTCGAGGTGGCCAGGATGCCGCGCGACATCGGGACGATGACCGGGGTGAACGAGATGGAGGCGCGATCGGCACCGGCCGCCCGGAGGCTCTGCGTGATCTCGGGGATGTGCCGGTGGGTTCCGCCGACGGCGTAGGGGTTGGCCGTGCCGAGCACCTCGCTCGCGAGCAGGTTGACCTGCAGGCTCTTCCCCGCACCGGACGGCCCGACGGCGAGCACGGAGACGAGGTCGAGCGGCTCGATCACCCCCGCGGCGATGCCGGGCGCGAGGGATAAGGCGACCGTGCTGGCGTTGCATCCGGGAGCGGCGATCCGCTTGGCGCCGACGAGAGCATCGCGCCCCCGACCGGTGGACGTCTGGAGCTCCGGCACGCCGTAGGCCCAGGCGCCGAAGTAGTCGCCGCCGTAGAACGCGTCCCAGTCGGCTTCGTCGACGAGCCGGTGGTCGGCTCCGCAGTCGACGACGAGGGTCTCCGCTGGAAGCGGTGCCGTCACCTCACCCGACTTGCCGTGCGGCAGGGCGAGGAAGACGACGTCGTGTCCCGCCAGCACCTCCGGCGTCGTCGCCTCGAGGACGAGATGCCGGAGGGAGCGGAGGTGTGGCTGGTGGTCGACGAGCGGTTGACCGGCGTTCGCGTGCGCGGTCACCGTCCTGACGTCGAAGTCGGGGTGGTCGGCGAGCAGCCGAAGCAGCTCGCCTCCTGCGTAGCCGGATGCTCCGGCCACCGCTACAGAGAAGGACATGGCTCTACCTTATTGAGTGGACGCTCGAGGGGCGGAGGCGGCGACTCCTGGACGACGGCACGATCACCTGGACCGTGCGAGCACCGGGGTCGCCTATCGTCGCTCTGCGGTAGCGCGTGCGGACACGGGACGGCGGAGGGCGCGGAGCGTGATCGCCCGCGAAGAACCCTGTGCCTGGAAACGTGCCATGTCGAGAGCGTACTACGACGACGAGGATGCCGACGAATCCGCGCCCGGCGCAGCCCGCTCCGCGATGAGCGCCGCCTGCACCCGCGACCGCGCGTCGAGCTTCACGAGGATCCGGGACACGTGCGTCCGGGCCGTCGCCTCCGACAGCCCCAGCACGGTCGCGATCCCCGCATTGCTCAGGCCCTCGCGCAGTCGCTCGAGGACCTCACGCTCCCGCGGTGTCAGCGTGGCCAGACCGGGGTGCTCCGGAGCCGGTGCCGGCGCGACCGGAGTTCTGGCCGCGGCGAGACGTTCGAGGACTCGGCGGGTCACCTCCGGCGCGAGCACCGCCTCGCCCGCATGCACTCGTCGGATCGCATCGACGAGACCGGCAGCGGAGACCGTCTTCACCAGGAAGGCGTTCGCCCCCGCCGCCAGCGCCTCGTCGACGTACCGGTCGAGGGCGAAGGTGGTGAGCATGATGATGCTCGGCGGCGGGGTGACGGCGGCGAGGATGGCCGGTATCGCGTCGATCCCGGAGGCACGCGGCATCTGGACGTCGAGCAGCACGACGTCCGGTCGGTGTCGCACGGCTTGCGCGACGACGGCCTCCCCGTCCGCCGCCTCGGCGATGACCTGGATGTCGTCCGGCTCGTCGAGCAGCGCCCCCAGACCCGCTCTGACGGCCGCGTGGTCGTCCGCGATCAGGACCGAGATGGTCATGACGCCCCTCCTGCGGTGACGACCGCGGGGGTGACCGGCGACGCCAGGGTCGGCACGGTGAGCGCCGTCCGCCAGTCGGGACCGTCCGGCCCCGCGACGAGGTCGCCTCCGACCAGACGTGCCCGCTCGGCCAGGCCGACGAGGCCGACCCCACCGGACCCGGCGAGCACCGAAGACGTGGCCGCCGTCGGCATCAGGTTGCTGAGCGTGACGGACAGGGCGCCGGGTGGAAGCGAGACCTCGACCCGCACGGCTGCTCCCGGTGCGTGCTTCGCAGTGTTCGTCAGGCCTTCGACGAGCGTGCGGAGGCCGACGATCGACGTCTGCGCGGGGACTTCGGCGAGCGCCGCGTCCTCCGGTGCCTGGACCTCCACCTCCAGCCCGTTGGCACGCGCGACCTCGACTGCGCGGCGGACCGACTCGGCCGTGAGTCGGTCCGGAGCCTGGGTCAGGTCGTCGGCCGACTGGTCACCGCGGAGCACGTCGATCATCGTGCGCATGTCGGCGAGCGCGTCGAGACTGCTGGTCCGGACGAGTGCGAGGCTGCGCCGCAGCGCCACCGGGTCGGTGCCGTCGCGTCGTTCCAGGGCCGCCGCCGACTGCATCGCGATCGCCGAGAGGTGACCGGCGATGACGTCGTGCAGCTCCCGGCTGAGCTCGAGCCGTTCACGGGTCACGGCGTCCTGCCGGAGCGCAGCCGCTGCCTGGGCGATCGTGTCCGCGCGCTCGCGCTGGCGTTCGGCCTCGAGGCGGGGGTACCGGACCATCCTGCCGTACCAGATCGAACTCGCCAGGATGACCGGGACGATGATGAGCGAGCCGAGGACCACTCCGCGACCGAGCCGGGTGACGGCCTCGACGTCGTCGGTGAACCAGATCACCGCGAAGACACCGACCGACACGACGGCGAGCGCGGTGCAGGCGAACGCGGCGACGTCGATGACCCGGGACCGCGAGTAGAGCGCCGCCGCGTAGGCGAGGTCGGACACGACGATGAGCATCCCGAGGCCGCTGCCTCCGGTGGTGAGCGCCTCGGCGAGGGCGATCAGGATGCCGACGGCCAGCGTGGTCAACGGGCGTCGGCGGCGGAGCAGGTGCACCGCCAGGATGGCCGTGAGGAAGACGAGGGTCAGGAGGAGCGGCGGTTCCGACACGGTCGTCCCCCAGGGGACATGGATCCCGAGGAGGGCGAACAGGAGTCCCATGGCTGCGCACACCGAGGTGATGACCGGCTCCCGGTGTCGACCCACCCATGCGCGCGGTCCTTCGAGAGCAGCCATGCCTCCATCACATCAGCTCGAGCCGCGCGGCGCGAGCGTCGGAGGGACGAACCCGCGTACGCAGTTCCGCTGACCCCGTCGCCGGAGGATCAGCAGCACGGTCGATGTGGCACGGCATCATCCCGCGACACCATCGGAACATGGACAGCTTCACTGAACTCTTCGGCACGAGCCCGCTCATCTGGGCCATCCTCGGCGCGGAGGCCGCGTTCTGGATCCTCCTCTTCGGCGGGCTCGCGGCCCGCTACCTCCTCCGGCGGCGCCGGCTCAGCGCGATCATGTTGATCGGTGTACCGGTCGTGGACCTCGTCCTCCTCGTCCTGACCGCGATCGACCTCGCGGCCGGCGAGGAGCCGAACGTCACGCATCTCCTCGCGACCATCTACCTGGGCTTCACGGTGGCGTTCGGACACACGCTCATCACGAAGGCGGACGTCTGGTTCGCACACCGGTTCGCGGGCGGTCTAGCACCGCGGCCCAAGCCGAAGTCCGGTCCCGCGTACATCCGTGCCGCCTGGTCGGAGTGGCGTCGGGTGGTCCTCGCCGTCGTGATCGCGATCACCGGGCTCCTCGCGATGCAGGCCATGATCGGCTGGAGGGTCCCCGCGTCCTTCGCCCTCGCGAACGAGGACGTCATCTGGGGCATGATCATCAAGCTCGTCGCGATCACGGCCATCTGGTTCGTCGCAGGCCCGGTGTACGCCGCCGTCTTCCGGAGCTCCGCGCCCGCGCCTGACACCACGGAACGGGTTTCACATGCAGCCGAGTCATCTCAGGGGCGCCCCTAACGGCGTTCTATCTCATATCTGAGATAGAATGACGACATGGAAGACACGGCAACGTTTGAACGAACGGACCCTGCGGCACCGCTCCGGCAGGTCGGAGCACTCATCCGCGGCGCCCGACAGGGACGCAAGCTCACCCAGGCCCAGCTGGCGGAACGCGTCGGCACGAGCCAGAGCGCGATCAACCGGATCGAGCAGGGTAGTCAGAACATCAGCATCGACCTCCTGAGCCGGATCAGCACCGCGCTCGAGAGCGAGATCGTCAGTTTCGGCGAACAGAAGAAGAACTCGCACCTCCGTGTCCAGGGCGGCCGACAGCTGCACGGGACGATCGCGGTGCGTTCGAGCAAGAACGCCTCGGTCGCGCTCCTGTGCGCCGCACTCATGAACCGCGGCCGCACCACGCTGCACGGCATCGCCCGGATCGTCGAGGTCGACCGCATCATCGACGTCCTGCGCAGCCTGGGCGTCTCGGTGGTCTGGTCGCCCGACGGCCAGGACGTCGAGATCCACGTCCCGGACGACCTCTCGCTCGAGAGCATCGACGAGGACGCCGGTCGCCGGACCCGCAGTGTGCTGATGTTCCTCGGTCCGCTGCTCGGCCGCTACGACACCTTCGCCCTCCCCTACGCCGGTGGTTGCGACCTCGGGACCCGCACCGTCGAACCGCACCTCATCGCGCTCCGGCCGTTCGGCCTGTCCATCGAGGCGACCGCCGGCTGGTACCAGGCCACCGTCGCCCCCGACGTGCCCGAGGAGCTGAGCGTCGTGCTCACCGAGCGGGGCGACACCGTGACCGAGAACGCCATCATGGCCGCCGCGGTGCGCGACGGCGTGACGATCATCCGCAACGCCAGCCCGAACTACATGGTGCAGGACCTGTGCTTCTACCTGGAGCTCCTCGGCATCACCATCGAGGGCATCGGGAGCACGACGCTCCGGATCACCGGCCGCAGCGTCATCAACGAGGATGTGGACTACTGGCCGAGTGAGGACCCGGTGGAGGCGATGAGTCTGCTCACCGCGGGGATCGTCACCGACTCGGAGATCACCGTCACTCGCGTGCCGATCGAGTTCATGGAGATCGAGCTCGCGACGCTCGGCGAGATGGGACTGCGCTACACCCGCTCCCCCGAGTACGCGGCGGCGAACGGTCGGACCCGACTCGTCGACGTCACCGTGCACCCCTCGAAGCTGCACGCCCCGATCGACAAGATCCACCCCATGCCGTTCCCAGGGCTGAACATCGACAACCTCCCGTTCTTCGCGGTCATCGCGGCCTGCGCCGAGGGCGACACGCTCATCCACGACTGGGTGTACGAGGGCAGGGCGATCCACCTCACCGACCTGACGCGGCTCGGCGCCAACGTCCGTCTGCGCGACCCGCACCGCATCGACGTCTCCGGGCCGACGCACTGGTCCGGCGCCGAGGTGAGCTGCCCTCCCGCGCTGCGACCGGCCGTCGTCATCTTGCTCGCCATGCTCGCCGCGAAGGGTACGAGCGTGCTCCGCAACGTCGACATCATCGCTCGCGGGTACGAGCAGCTGCAGGAGCGGCTCATCACCCTGGGTGCGTCGATCGAGACCTTCCGCGACTGAGTCCGTCCCGCCAGACGGACGCGGCCCCGCAGATCGTCGATCCGCGGGGCCGCTGTCGTCCGGTACGACCGGCTCAGTCCCGGATGCTCGCGCCGAAACGCTCGGCCGCCACTGCCGCGCCGGCGAGCTTCGCGTCGCTCGCCTCCGCCGCGGTGAGCGTGCGGTCCGGAGCCCGGAACCGCAGGGCGAAGGTCAGGCTCTTGCCGCCCTCGGGGACACCCGAGCCGCGGTAGTCGTCGACAAGGCGGATGTGCTCGAGCAGCGGACCGGCGCCGACGCGGACGGCGTCGAGGACCTCACCCGCTGCCACCGTCGCGGGGACGAGCAGCGAGAGGTCCTGCGTCGCCGCAGGCAGGGTGCCGATGCCGACGGCCTCGGGCAGTGCGTCGCCGAGCGCGATGATGCGATCCAGGTCGAGTTCCGCGACCGCCACGACGCGCGGCAGGTTCGCCTCCTCGGCGACGGCCGGGTGCACCTCCCCCGCATACCCCACCAGGACGTCGCCGACGTGCAAGGCCGCGGTCCGTCCGGGGTGCATTGCCTGGTGGCTGCCCTGCGAGACGGTGATGTCGACGCCGGTCGCCACCGCGACGGCCTGGACGGCCTCGAGCGCGTCGGCCATACCGGCCGCGACCGCGGGCTGGCCCGGCTGCTTCGGGACGGCGTTGCCGACCGCGAGGAAGCCGAGATGACGCGGTTGAGCCGGGACGCCCGCCTCGAGCTCCTCGAGCTGGGCCTCGCTCGGACGGACCGCCGCCTGCGGGAGTTCGGCCTGGCCGAACGCACCGTGACGGGACGGACGGAACACCGCGCCGACCTCGAAGATCGAGAGGTCGGTCAGACCACGCGAGACGTTCCGGTGGGCCACAGCGAGGAGACCGGGCAGGATCGACGCGCGGAGGAAGGGTGCCTTCGCGTCGAGCGGGTTCGCGAGCTTCACGGCCGGGAACTCACCTGGTTGCGGTGCCCCGAACCGCGCGTTCTCCTCGGCGGAGACGAACGGGTAGGCCAACACCTCGGTGGCGCCGCCGTAGGCGAGCGCATCGGAGACCCCGCGGCGCAGCCGCTGCGAACGCGAGAGCCCGCGTCCCGGAGGCGCGACGGGGAGCACCGACGGGATGCGGTCGTAGCCGAGGATCCGCGCCACCTCCTCGGCGAGGTCCTCCTTGCCGGTGATGTCGTGGCGCCAGCTCGGCGGCGTCACGAGCAGGCCGCCATCGGTCGCCTCGACGGCCGCGCCGATCTCGGCGAGCGCGGATCGTGTCTCGTCCGCTCCGAACGTGACGCCGATGAGGCCGTTGATGTAGTCGTCGGGGAGCAGGATCGGCTCGCGATCCGGCGCCGTGGTGACGGTGGAGCCGAGGTCGTCCGTCCGGCCACCGGCCAGGTCGACGAGCAACTGCGCGACGCGACCGGCGGCCGCGACGGCGATCTGTGGATCGACACCGCGCTCGAACCGCTTGGACGCCTCGCTCGGCAGCTTGTGGCGACGTGCGCTCCGCGCGATGGACACCTGGTCGAAGTTCGCGGCCTCGATGAGGACGTTGCGCGTGGCATCGGTGATCTCGGTGTCGAGGCCACCCATCACGCCGGCGAGCCCGATCGGGCCCGAGTCGTCGGTGATCAGCAGGTCCTCGTCGTGGAGCTTCCGCTCCTGGCCGTCGAGCGTGACGAAGGTCTCGCCGGACCGCGCGCGCCGCACGACGATGCCGCCCGTGAGCTTGTCGAGGTCGTACCCGTGGATCGGCTGCCCGAGCTCGAGCATGACGTAGTTCGTGATGTCCACGACGAGCGACAGCGAGCGGATACCCGCGAGCTTCAACCGGGCCACCATCCACGGCGGGGTGGGCTTCGTCGGGTCGACGTCACGCACGACGCGGGTGACGAAGACGCTCGACCCGGCGCGACCGCGGATCGGCGCTGCATCCTCGATCGTGACGGGGAAGCCGTCGAGTGGTCCGGTGAACGCCTCGGGGACGCTCCCGGCCGGGTCGCGGAAGACCGCACCGGTCGCGTGGGAGTACTCGCGTGCGACCCCTCGGATCGAGAACGCGTAGCCGCGATCGGGCGTCACGTTGAGCTCGACTGCAGCGTCGTCCAGACCGAGCAGGCTGATCGCGTCGGTGCCGACAGGCGCCTCGACCCCGATCGTCGAGAGGCGCAGGATCCCGTCGTGGTCCTCACCGAGACCGAGTTCGCGAGCCGAGGCGATCATGCCGTCGGACACGTGGCCGTAGGTCTTGCGAGCGGCGATCGGGAACGGACCGGGCAGCACGGCGCCGGGCAGCGTGACGACCACCTGGTCGCCGACGAAGAAGTTGCCGGCGCCGCAGACGATGCCGCGCACGGCCCCCTCGGCGTCACCCTCGGCGACGCGGACCTGGCACCAGCGGATGGTCTTGCCGTTGGACTGCGGCTCCTCGACGAACTCGAGGACCTCGCCGACCACGATGGGACCCGTCAGCTCGAAGCGGTGGACGTCCTCCTCCTCGAGTCCGACGCGCACGAGCGCAGCGTGGACGTCTTCAGGGGTGGTCCCCGGGGCGAGTTCGACGAACTCCCCGAGCCAGCTCAATGGAACACGCACGACTACACCACCATCCCGAACTGCTGGGAGAAGCGGACGTCGCCCTCCACCATCTCTCGCATGTCCTGCACGCCGTCGCGCAGCATCAGGCCGCGCTCGACACCCATTCCGAAGGCGAAGCCCGAGTAGACCTCGGGGTCGATACCGGCGGACCGGAGCACGTTCGGGTTGATCATGCCGCACCCACCCCACTCGATCCAACGCGGTCCGTCCTTGAAGGTCGGGTGCCAGAAGTCGAGCTCGGCGCTCGGCTCGGTGAAGGGGAAGTAGCTGGGACGCAGGCGGACCTTCGCGTCGTCGCCGAAGACGCTCTTCACGAAGTGGTCGAGCGTTCCGCGCAGGTGCGCCATCGTCAGGCCCTTGTCGACGGCGAGACCCTCGAACTGCATGAAGACGGGCGTGTGCGTCGCGTCGAGCTCGTCGGTGCGGTACACGCGCCCGGGGGCGAGCACGTACACGGGGAGCTCGCGCTCGAGCAGCGAGCGCACCTGGACCGGCGAGGTGTGCGTCCGCAGGACGAGGTGCGACTCCAACGGCTCCACGAAGAAGGTGTCCTGCATCGCACGGGCCGGGTGGTCGGCGTCGAAGTTCAGGGCGTCGAAGTTGAACCACTCGCTCTCGACCTCGGGGCCCTCGGCGATCTCCCACCCCATGCCGACGAAGATGTCGGACACGCGGTCCTGGAGCAGCGTGAGCGGGTGCCGGGCACCGGGCACGCGACGCTGCGGAACGGCGGTGACGTCGATCGCCTCGGCGGCGAGGCGTGCCTCCGTCTCGGCGGCGACGATCTCGCCCTCGCGCTCGCTCAACGCCTTCGAGACGCGCCCGCGAGCCTGACCGACCAGCTTGCCGAGCGCGGCCTTCTGGTCGTTCGGCACGCTGCGGAGCGATCCGTTGAAGGCGGCGAGCGGTGACGCTTCGCCGGCGTGGGCTGATCGGACCGCTTTCAGGGCGGCCGAGTCGGTGGCTGCGGCGATCGCTTCGAGAGCGGCGTCGACCGCGGCGTTCACCGCTGGTTCGGAGATTGGGGATGCGTCGGACACGAGAGCCAAGTCTACCCAGGCGGTCGGCCCGCATGGGCGACCGTCCTCGCCCCGACGGCGAGCCGGTCGACCGGTCACCGTCGGGACGACGTCAGATGCTCGCGCCGGACGACTGGTTCCCCGCCTGGATGCCGAGGATCTTCGTCGTCGTGTCCTCGGTCACGGCCTGCTCCTTCGGCGTCCGCGGCGACCGTCGGGTGCGCACCTCGACGATCTTCGCGACGCCCGAGAGGATCAGGCAGAGCACGATGTAGATCGAACCCATCACGATGATCGAGGGGATGATCGGGCTGCCGTAGAGCGCCTGCGATCCGAACTGCTTCGCGAGGTAGAGGAGCTCCTGATAGGTGATCAGGAAGCCGAGCGCCGTGTCCTTGAGCGCGACGACGAGCTGGGCGATGATCACCGGCAGCATCGCGCGGATCGCCTGCGGGAACAGGATGAGGCGCAGGACCGCGGACTTGCGCAGGCCGATGGCGTAGGCGGCCTCGCCCTGTCCCTTCGGCAGCGACTCGATGCCCGCTCGGAAGATCTCGGAGAACACCGCGCCGTTGTACAGCGTCAGCGCGATGGCGACGGCGACGAACGGCGTCACGAAGGTGAAGCCGAGGGGCGGCAGCCCGTAGTACATGAGCATCATCAGGATGAGGACCGGGACCGCCCGGAAGAACTCGATGAAGATCGTGAAGGGGACGTTGATGACCTTGTGGTCGGACAGCCGGCCGATCGCCAGCACCAGTCCGAGGACGACGCTGCAGACGGCGGCGACCGCGAATGCGGACAGGGTCGCGCCCGTCGCCTGGAGGATCTGCTCCCAGACGCGCGGGAAGGTGAAGAGCTTCCACTTCGAGGCGGTGAACTGTCCGGTTTCGATGAAGCGGAAGACGACGAAGGCGAGGATGCCGGCGACGACGAGCACCGTCGCCGCACCGATCCAGCGATAGCGGACGATGGCCTTCGGGCCGGGGGTGTCGAACAGGACGGAGCTCATCGCGCGATCCTCCACTTCTTCTCGAAGGCCCGTTGGGCGAGGGACAGGAGCGACACGAGGGCCACGAAGATGAGGGCAACCCACAGCAGCCCGATGAGGAGCGGCTCACCGCGCTCGGACAGGTTCGCGCGGATCGCGCCCGCTTCGGCGACGGAGAAGCCGGCGGCGACCGTCGTGTTCTTGAGCAGGGCGATCAGCACGCTGAACAGCGGTGGCAGGACGGCACGGAACGCCTGCGGCAGGATGACGAGCGTCATGGTCTGTCCGAACGGCAGCCCGATCGCGCGTGCGGCCTCGGCCTGCCCGATCGGCACCGTGTTGACGCCGGACCGCAGGACCTCCGCGACGTAGGTCGCGGTGTAGAGGCTCAGCCCGATGATCGCGAGCGTCGTATAGCTCACTTCGGGGAGCCCGAGCTTCGGGTAGCCGAACGCGAAGAAGAAGAGGATGAGGGTCAGCGGGGTGTTGCGCACCGTGTTGACGTACACGGTGCCGAAGAGGCGCATCGCCGGGACCGGCGAGACCCGCATGGCACCGACGATGGTGCCGAGCACGAGCGCGAAGAACCCCGACACCACGAAGAGCAGCAGGGTGTTGCGGAAGCCCGTGACGAAGAGGTCGAGGTTGTCGAGCAGGACGTTCATGTCGCGCACGCCTTTCGGGAGGGGGACGCCCGTGGCGGGCGCCTGGGCGGAGTCGACGGGACAGCTCCCCCGGACGGCCGCTGGTCGGCGGCCGCCCGGGGCGCTGCTTAGTAGTCGTCGACCGCCGGCTGGGTCACCTTGGTGCCGGAGGCGCCGAGGGTGGCGTCGTAGATCTTGGTCCAGGTGTCGCCGCCATCGGTGAACATCGTGTTGATGAAGTGGCGGAGGGCGTCGTCACCCTTCGGCAGACCGATGCCGTACAGCTCGGTGCTGAACGGCTCGCCCACGACCTTGAGCTCGTCGGGGAACTGTGCTGCATACCCGATCAGGATCGCCTGGTCGGTCGTGACCGCGTCGACCTTGCCGTCGTTCAGGGCCTCGACACACTGCGAGTAGGTGTCGAACTCCTCCGTCTTGGTGTCGGGGAAGTTGTCCTTGATGTTCTGGATGGGCGTGGAGCCCGTCGCCGAACACACGGTCTTGCCGGCGAGGTCGTCCTCGCCCTTGATGTCGTCGTTGTCCGCGGCGACGAGCAGGCCCTGGCCGGTCTCGAAGTACGGTCCGGCGAAGTCGATCTGCTCCTTGCGTTTGTCGGTGATCGAGTAGGTGCCGACGTAGTAGTCGATGTCACCGTTCACGATGGCCGACTCGCGGTTGGCGCTCGGGATCGCCTTGAACTCGATCTTGTCGGCGTCGAAGCCGAGCGACGCGGCGATCCAGGTGGCCATCTCGACGTCGAAGCCGGAACGCTCGCCGGTGGCGGCGTCGAGGTAACCGAGACCGGGCTGGTCCTCCTTGACGCCGATGCGGACCTTGTCTGCCTTCACCATCGCGTCGTACGTGGGGCTGCCCTCGAGCTGGACGTCGGTGGCGACCTCGAAGAGTGCGCCGCCGTCGGACGCGCCGTCGGTCGATCCGGTGCCGGCGTCGCCGCCGCTGCACCCGCTGAGCGCGAGCGCTGCTGCAGCGACTCCCGCGGTGATGAACATGAGCCTCTTGCGCATGTTTTCCTTCCTTCCTTGGTGCCCGGGACGGGCCGATCGGTTGGTCAGTTCCGGGTCGCCGCGCGGGTCGCGCGATCCGGAGTCGGATGGGTCAGTGGGTGAGGAGCTTCGACAGGAAGTCCTTCGCCCGCTCGGACTGCGGGTTCGTGAAGAACGACTCGGGGTCGGTGTCCTCGAGGATCTCTCCATCGGCCATGAAGACGACGCGATCGGCGGCCTTCCTGGCGAAGCCCATCTCGTGGGTGACGACGATCATGGTCATGCCCTCACCGGCGAGCTGCACCATGACGTCGAGGACCTCGTTGATCATCTCGGGGTCGAGGGCCGAGGTCGGTTCGTCGAACAGCATGACCTTCGGCTTCATCGCGAGGGCGCGGGCGATCGCCACGCGCTGCTGCTGCCCGCCGGACAACTGTGCCGGCAGCTTGTCGGCCTGTACGCCGATGCCGACGCGCTCGAGCAGCACCTTCGCCGCATCGTCGGCGTCGCGCTTCTTCTGCTTGCGCACCTTGATCGGGCCGAGGGTGACGTTCTCGCGGATCGTCTTGTGCGCGAACAGGTTGAACGACTGGAACACCATGCCGACGTCGGCGCGCAGCTCGGCGAGCTGCTTGCCCTCCTCCGGCAGCTTCTTGCCGTCGATCCGGATCTCCCCCGAGCTGATCGTCTCGAGCCGGTTGATCGTCCGGCAGAGGGTTGACTTGCCGGACCCGGACGGTCCGATCACGACGACGACCTCGCCCTTGTTGACGGTGAGGTTGATGTTCTTCAGGGCGTGGAACTCGCCGTAGTGCTTCTCGACGTTCTCCATGACGACGAGGGGCTCGCCGCGCCCTGCCTGGATCGGGTTGCTCGTGGTCTCGTATGCGCCGGCGGCACCATGCGAGGCTGCTGCATCGGGTTCCGTCGGGCCGGAGTTCGGGGACACTGTTGGCTCCATGTAACCCAAACTAGGTGACCGTGTGTTTCGTGCGCATGACGGAAGCGCTACGGTTACCGTTTCGTAACCTCGACGGCCGACGCCTCAGACGCTCAGGCGTGCTGCGCGAACGCGCTCTCGAAGACGCACACCGATGCCGCCGTGGCCAGGTTCATGCTCTCGGCACGGCCGTAGATCGGTACCGTAACCGCACGGTCGACGAGCTCGAGGTGCTCGTCGGTGAGTCCCCTGGCCTCGTTGCCGAACACCCATGCCGTCGGCTTCGCGAGCACGCCTTCCGACCGGGCCACGAGGAGGTCCTCGCCCTTGATGTCGGCCGCGAGCGTCTGCAGTCCCGCCGCACGGGCCCGTTCCAGCACGGCGGGCAGCTCGACACCGACCGCGACGGGCAGGTGGAAGAGCGACCCGGTCGTGGAGCGCACGACCTTCGGGTTGTAGAGGTCCACGGTCCGTCCGCTCAGGACGACGGCGTCCGCTCCGGCGGCGTCGGCGGCTCGGATGATCGTCCCGAGGTTGCCCGGATCCCGGACCTCCTCCAGGATGACGACGAGCTGCGGCTCCCCGGCGAAGATGTCTTTGATGGAGGTCGGGAACTGCTGCGCGACCGCGATGAACCCCTGCGGGGTGACGGTGTCGGCCATCGACTCGAGCACCTGCTCGGTGACGAACTCGACCTCGAGTCCCGCATCGGTGGCCGCGGCCCCGATGTCGGTGTAGCGCTCGAGAGCCGTCGGCGTCGCGTACAGCTCGAGGATCAGGTCGGGCCGGAACTGCAGGGCCTCCGACACCGCCTGTGGTCCTTCGAGGAGGAACAGGCCGGTCTCCTGTCTCGCCGGACGCTTGGCGAGTTTGGCGACGGAACGGACGCGCGGTGACCGCGGATTGTCAAGCACGCACCCATCCTATGGGTCGCACTCCGGACAGACGAAACGGCCCGATCCCTGGTGGGATCGGGCCGTTCGAACACGTCGTCCGGTCGGACGCAGGGCTTCCGACTACGCGGAGACCTTGGGTGCCGAGGTGTCGGCGGGCAGCGCGGCCTTGGCCGACGCGACGAGGGCCGCGAAGGTGGCGGGCTCGTGCACCGCGAGGTCCGCGAGGATTCGGCGGTCGACCTCGATCCCGGCGAGGCCGAGACCCTGGATGAAGCGGTTGTAGGTCATGCCGTTGGCACGCGAAGCCGCGTTGATGCGCTGGATCCAGAGGCGACGGAAGTCACCCTTGCGCGCACGACGGTCGCGGTACGAGTAGACGAGGGAGTGAGTGACCTGCTCCTTGGCCTTGCGGTACAGACGCGAACGCTGACCGCGGTAACCGGCGGCGCGCTCGAGGATGACGCGACGCTTCTTGTGAGCGTTGACCGCCCTTTTGACTCTTGCCATGTTCCTAGTTCCTTACGGGTAAACGGTCTAGCGACCGAGCAGCTTCTTCATGACCTTGGCGTCGGCGGGCGCCAGCACCTGGTCCTGGTTCAGGCGACGGGTGCGACGGCTGGACTTGCTCTCCAGGTTGTGTCGCATACCGGCCTGCTGCTTCATCAGCTTGCCGCTGCCGGTGACCTTGAATCGCTTCTTGGCCCCGGAGTGGGTCTTCTGCTTCGGCATGGGATTCCTCGTTTCTTATCGGTTCTCGTCGGTGGATGACTCCACCGGAGCAGCCTCGTCGGCTTCGTCGGCTTCAGCCGGACGTGCCTTGGATGCCGCACGTTGTGCGTTGGCTTCGGCTTTCGCCTCAGACTTGTTCTTGAGTGGACCGACGACCATCACCATGTTGCGACCGTCGACCATGGGGGTGGACTCGACGGTGCCCCACTCGGACACGTCCTCGGCGAACTTCTGGAGCAGGCGGACGCCCTGCTCTGGGCGGGACTGCTCGCGGCCGCGGAACTGGATCATGGCTTTCACCTTGTCACCGGCCTTGAGGAAGCCCTCGGCGCGCTTGCGCTTGGTCTCGTAGTCGTGCTGGTCGATCTTGAGGCGGAACCGGACCTCTTTGAGGATCGTGTTCGCCTGGTTGCGCCGGGCCTCTTTGGCCTTCTGCGCAGCCTCGTACTTGAACTTGCCGTAGTCCATGATCTTCGCGACGGGCGGCTTGGAGTTGGGTGCGACCTCGACGAGGTCGAGATCCGCTTCCTGCGCGAGGCGAAGGGCGACCTCGATTTTGACGACGCCGACCTGTTCTCCGCCGGGACCGACGAGTCGGACCTCCGGGACGCGGATACGGTCATTGGTACGGGGATCGCTGATGCGGAGCTCCTCTGACTGGGTGGGATGCCACGCGACCAGGTCCGATACCTGCGACGCGACGAAATCGGTTCACCACACACCCGTACCCTCCGTCGGTGTTCAGAACACCTGTCGGAAGGCACCACGCCCTGCTACCCGAAGCGGTGAAGCGACAGGCGGAGCGTGACAACCCGGTAACCTTGTGAAGCGGTCAAGCGCGGGTGGGAGAATCTCCTCTTTCGTACCGAGACATGTCTCGGAGCACCGCACGAGTCTAACAGAGGATCCACGTGAACAACACCACCAGCCCGTACGACCACGACGACGAGTCGGGAGGGGCCGATCAGGCCACCCGGGACATCGCCGACGTCCCCGCCGTCGAGGTCATCACCACCGCCGCCGTGCACCTCATGAGCGCTGCAGCGGTCAAGTGCGGCCTTGCGGACGCCCCCGACGCCCAGACGGACCTGGACGAGGCCCGCAAGCTCATCAACGCCCTCGCCGGGCTCATCACCGCGGGAGCCCCGGAGATCAGCGACATGCACGCCCGCTCGCTGCGCGACGGCCTGCGATCCCTGCAGCTCGCCTTCCGTGAGGCGTCCACCATCCAGGATCCCATCGGCAAGGGTCCCGGCGAGAAGTGGACCGGCCCGGTCACCTGATCGCAGCGCGGCGCTCCCCCTGGCCGATCAGTCGGCGGGGCGGAGCGACACCGCGAGCGAGTCGACGCGCGTCGCGATGACCTCGTCCGCGGCCCAGCGCTGAGCGAGCCGCGCCAGCACCGCGTCGAGCTCCTGCTGGGTCAGCCCCTGCAGCAGGCCGAGCTCGACCACGAGCTCGGACCCGGCGAGCTTCGCCTCCGGGTCTCCGGCTCGCAGGCGCACACTCACGACGGCGAGCTCCTGCTCGATCGACCGCTCGAACGCGTCGCGCACCAGCGCGTCCGCGAAGCTGGGCGTCCACGGCTGCGACTGCGCGATCGCCCACAGCGCGGGGCGGCGTACGGCGAACTCGGTGCTCGACGTCGGATCGAGGACCACGACGTCCGTCTGCTCGCTCGCGGCCGCCAGGGCGACCCGGACGCCGTCGGCAGGGATCGGCCTCGCCGTCCGATTCCACGCGGACATCGCCTGCACCGAGCTGAAGACCGGGAGCACGGTGCGGCCGTCCGGACCCGTCACGGTCACGATGGAGAGCTCCTGCGACTTGTCGACCAGCTGACCCTGCTCGTTCTCGCCGGCCTCACCCAGGTGGGCCACGAGCGGGATGAGCAGGCGGGAGTCCCGGAACGCGTCGACGACCTCGGCCTCGCCGACCTCGCCGGCCCGGAAGCGTCGCAGGGACTCGATCAGCCGCTCGGGCGCACTGCCGTCGTCACCGGAACTCGCGTTCGGCTGGAAGCTCCGACCCGCCCAGGGCTGGCCGGCCGAGTCGGCACCACCTGCTGCCGGGTGGGCATGCCCGTCTGAGGGACCGTGCCGGTCGGGCGCCGAGGATCCGTCAGCGGCCCGAGACATCCAGCGCCTCGGCCAGGGTGAACGCGCCGTTGTAGAGCGCCTTCCCGATGATGGCGCCCTCGAGCCCCAGGGGGACCAACTCGCGCAGCGCGACCAGGTCGTCGAGGCTCGAGATGCCGCCGGAGGCCACCACCGGCCGCTCCGTGCGCTCGAGCACCTGTCGGAGCAGGTCGATGTTCGGCCCCTGCATCGTGCCGTCCTTCGTGACGTCCGTCACGACGTAGCGTGCACAGCCAGCCTCCTCGAGGCGGTCGAGGACCGTCCACAGGTCGCCGGCGTCCTGGGTCCAGCCGCGAGCGGCGAGCGTCGTGCCACGGACGTCGAGGCCGACCGCGATCGCCTCGCCGTACTGGGCGATGACGCTCGCGGCCCACTCGGGGTTCTCGAGCGCCGCGGTCCCGAGGTTGACGCGCGCAACGCCCGTCTCGAGCGCCTGCTCGAGGGAGGCGTCGTCGCGGATGCCGCCCGACAGCTCGATGTTGACGCCGCGCGCCTTCGAGATGACCTTGCGGATGATCGACCGGTTGTCGCCACGACCGAACGCGGCGTCGAGGTCGACGAGGTGGATCCACTCCGCTCCCTGACGGGCCCAGTCCAGGGCTGCGTCGACGGGCTCACCGTAGTTCGTCTCCGAACCGGCCTCGCCGCGCGTCAACCGGACGGCCTTGCCGTCCACGATGTCGATCGCGGGGAGCAGCGTCAGTCCGGCCGTCGTGTTGAACTCGTTCATGATCCACCGTCTCTTCGGGAGCTGCGAGCCCCTCGGTTCCCGGCGCACAGCATGCCTCGCGGCACAAGCACCTGATCCTAGTCGGCTACAGGGTGCCGAGCCAGTTGGACAGCAGGCGGATACCGGCGTCGCCGGACTTCTCCGGGTGGAACTGCGTCGCCGACAGCGGACCGTTCTCGACGGCTGCGAGGAACGGCACGCCGTGCGTCGCCCAGGTGAGGCGCGGCTCGGGGAACGGCGGCATGACCTCGAGGGTCCACTGCTGTGCGGCATAGGAGTGGACGAAGTAGAAGCGCTCGTCGGCGAGGCCGTCGAAGAGCACGGACCCTGCGTCCGGCGACACCGTGTTCCAGCCCATGTGCGGCAGGACGGGCGCTTCGAGTTCCGTGACCGCACCGGGCCACTCCCCCAGACCGTCGGCCTCGGACCCGCGCTCCACGCCACGCTCGAACATGACCTGCATCCCCACGCAGATGCCGAGGACCGGACGCCCTCCCGCGAGACGGCGGTCGATGACCTCGTCGCCGTGGGAGGAACGGAGTGCGCCGATCACCGCGTCGAAGGCACCGACACCTGGCACGACGAGACCGTCGGCGGCCTGAGCCGCCTGACGGTCGCCCGTCAGCACGACGTCTGCGCCGGCGAGCTCGAGGGCCTTGACGGCGGAGTGCACGTTGCCGGAGCCGTAGTCGAGGACGACCACCGACGGGCGTGCACTCACAACGCGCCCTTCGTCGACGGGATGCCCTGGACCAGCGGGTCGAATGCCTTCGCCTGCCGGAAGGCCCGCGCGAACGCCTTGAACTCCGCTTCGGCGATGTGGTGCGGATCGCGTCCGCCGAGGACGTTCACGTGCACGGTGAGGCCCGCGTTGAAGGTGATCGCCTCGAAGACGTGACGCACCATCGAACCCGTGAAGTGCCCACCGATCAGGTGGAACTCGAATCCGGCCGGTTCCCCGCCGTGCACGAGGTACGGACGACCGGAGATGTCGACGACGGCCTGCACGAGGGCCTCGTCGAGCGGGACCAGTGCGTCGCCGTACCGGGAGATGCCGGCCTTGTCGCCGAGCGCCTGACGGATCGCCTGGCCCAGGACGATCCCGACGTCCTCGACCGTGTGGTGGACGTCGATGTCGACATCGCCCGTCGCCCGGACGGTCAGGTCGGTCAGCGAGTGCTTCGCGAAGGCCGTGAGCAGGTGGTCGTAGAACGGGACGGAGGTCTCGATGCTGCTCGTGCCGGTGCCGTCGAGGTCCAGTTCCAGCTCGATGCTGGATTCGCTCGTCGCGCGCTGGATCCGGGCCGTGCGCTGCTGGGTGGTCATAGGATCCAGTGTATCGAGCGCACCGAAGCTGCACGCCGTGTGTCGACGGGGGTGGATCGTCGCGTCATCCGGCTGCACCGGGCTCTGCCGACGCCTATCGTTGAGAGGTCATGACTTCCACACCCAGCATCGCCCCGGCCGTCCCACTCGACCAGGCGGAGATCGCCGCTCTCCGTGAACGGTTCCCGATCCTCGCCCGGGAGATGAACGGACACCCGCTCGTCTATCTGGACTCCGGCGCCACCTCGCAACGCCCGATCGAGGTCATCGACGCGGAGCGCGACTACGCGACGCACCGGAACGCCGCCGTCCACCGTGGCGCCCACCTCCTGGCCGCCGAGGCGACGGAGCTCTTCGAGGACGCGCGCGCGACCGTCGCCGCGTTCATCGGTGCCGACGAGCGGGAACTCGTCTGGACCTCCGGCGCGACCGCAGCCCTCAACCTCATCGCCGGGGCCATCGGGAATGCGAGCGCCGGCCTCGGTGGTGCTGCCGCCGAGCGGTTCCGCCTCGGCCCAGGCGACGAGATCGTCGTCACGGAACTCGAACACCACGCGAACCTCATCCCCTGGCAGCAACTCGCCGCACGCACCGGTGCGACCCTCCGTCACCTGCCGGTCGACGACCACGGCGTGCTGCGTCTCGACGCCGCAGGCGACGTCATCGGCGAACGCACGCGCATCATCGCGTTCGCACACGTGTCCAACGTCACCGGGGCGATCGCGCCGGTCTCCGAGCTCGTCGCCCTCGCCGAACGCGTCGGCGCGCTGACCGTGCTCGACGCCTGCCAGTCCGTCCCGCACCTGCCCGTCGACGTCGCGTCCCTCGGCGTCGACTTCCTCGTGTTCTCCGGTCACAAGATGCTCGGTCCGAACGGCATCGGGGCCCTGTGGGGTCGCCGCCGGCTGCTCGACGCCCTTCCCCCCTTCCTCACCGGCGGGTCGATGATCACGACCGTCACACTCGACGGCGCGGAGTTCCTGCCCGCCCCGCAACGGTTCGAGGCCGGGACCCAGCCGGTGTCGCAGGCGATCGCCCTCGCGAGCGCCGTCCGGTTCCTGCAAGCGGTCGGCATGGACCGTGTCCACGCCACCGAGGCGGCCTACGGACAGCGTCTCGCGGCCGGACTCGCCGCCACCCCCGGCGCCACGCTCGTCGGCCCGCCGCCCGGGACACCTCGCGCCGGGCTGGCGAGCTTCGACCTCGCCGGTGTGCACGCTCACGACGTCGGTCAGTTCTTCGACGATCGCGGCATCGCGGTCCGCGTCGGTCACCACTGCGCACAACCACTCCACCGCCGATTGGGGCTCACCGCGTCCACCCGCGCCAGCAGCTACCTCTACACGACGGAGGCCGAGATCGACGCCTTCCTCGAGGCGGCCACCCTCGTCGGTCCGTTCTTCGGGGTGTCCCGGTGAGCGGCCTGGAAAGCCTCTACCAGGAGCTCATCCTCGACCACGCCCGCCAGCGTCACGGCTTCGGCTTGCGGGACGCGGCCGCCGCCGAGTCGCATCAGCTCAACCCCACCTGCGGCGACGAGGTCACCCTGCAGCTCCATCCCGGGCCCGACGGTCGTCTCGCACCGATCGCCTGGGAGGGACACGGCTGCTCGATCTCGCAGGCGTCGAGTTCCTGCCTGAGCGACCTCGCGGCAGGCCTCACCCCGGCCGAGCTCGAGGCTCTGATCGACGAGTTCCGCACGGTGATCCGTTCGCGGGGCACGCTCGAGTTCGACGAGGAACGGTTCGGAGACGCCGCGGCGTTCAGTGGCGTCTCGCGCTACATCGCGCGCGTCAAGTGCGCCATGCTCCCATGGGTCGCGGCCGAGGAGGCCATCTCCCGCCTGCCGTGAGCGGCGCGCCACCTCCGCCCCGCCGATGGCCTGGTCAGGCGGGGCTGATCGCCGCCAGGGCTTCGAGGAACGCGGTCGTCTCCGCTTCGGTGCCCGCGGTGACCCGGAGGTGGTTCGGGATGCCGACGTCGCGGATGAGGATCCCCCGCGCGAAGAGCGCCTCGAACGCCGCGTGCGGATCGGCGACGCCGCCGAACAGGACGAAGTTGGATCCGCTCCGCTTCGGGTCGTAGCCGAGACGCGCGAGCTCGACGACGAGACGATCGCGCTGGGTCCGGATGTCGTCGACCATCGCCAGCATCTCGTCGGCGTGCCGCAGTGCGGCGGTCGCGGCCGCCTGCGTCAGGGCGCTCAGGTGATACGGGAGCCGGACGAGTCTCAGCGCGTCGACGACCGCGGGGTCGGCGGCGAGGTACCCGAGGCGGACCCCGGCGAAGGCGAAGGCCTTGCTCATCGTCCTGGAGACGATCAGGCGCGGACGCCCCTCCAGCAGGGTGAGCGCGCTCGCCTCGTCGTCGGGTGCGAACTCCGCGTACGCTTCGTCGACGATCACCATGCCCCGCGACGCCTCGTACACCGCGGTGACGGTCTCGAGCGACAACGGTGTCCCGGTGGGGTTGTTCGGCGAGCAGAGGAACACGAGGTCGGGATCCGCCTCGGCCACCTGACGCGCGGCGGTCTCGGGCGAGAGCTCGAACTCGGCGTCGCGCGTCGCGGGGATCCACCTGGTGCCGACGCCGGCGGCCAGGAGCGGATACATCGAGTACGTCGGCGTGAACCCGAGGAGCGATCGCCCGGGACCGCCGAAGGCCTGCAGGATGTGCTGCAGCACTTCGTTCGAGCCGTTCCCCGCCCAGATCTGCTCCGGGGTCACCCCGTGGCCCAGGTATCCCGCCAGCGCCTCCCGGAGTTCCGTGAACTCGCGATCGGGGTACCGGTTCACCGTGAGGACCGCCGACGCGAGCGAGGCGACGATGTCGTGCGCGACCGCTTCAGGGATGGGGTGCGTGTTCTCGTTGACGTTGAGCGCCACCGGCACCAGGGCCTGGGGAGCGCCGTACGGGCGCTGTCCTCGGAGGTCGTCGCGGATGGGGAGGTCGTCGAGAGCGGTCACCCCACAATGCTAGCCACTCCGACCAGCGCGCTCACTCCGCCTGGCGCTCCCGACGAAGGACCTCGTGGCGGGGGCTCGCCGGGTTCAACAGCGAGTGGCGTCGCCCGTAGGCGAAGTAGACGATGAGACCGATCACGAGCCAGACCCCGAACCGTAGCCAGGTCTCCCAGTGCAGCTGCAGGATCAGGAAGCCGGACGCCAGGACGCCGAACGCCGGGACGAACGGCATCAACGGCAACCGGAAGGAGCGGGGCTCATCCGGCTTCGTGTACCGGAACACGATCACCGACACGCAGACCACGATGAAGGCGGCCAGGATGCCGATGTTCGTGAGGTCGGCGACCTGCTTGATCGGGAACACACCGGCGAAGACGGCTGCCGCGCCGCCGGCGATCCAGGTCACCCGCTGCGGCACGCCTCGCCGGTCCGTGCGCGAGAACCATCGCGGCAGGAGACCGTCGCGACTCATCGAGAACCACACGCGGGTGACGCCCAACAGGAACGTCAGCATCACGGTGAGGATCGACAGGACGGCGAAGACGGAGATGATCGTCGCGACCACGGGCAGACCGACGCTCTGGAACGCCGATGCGAACCCGGCCGTGGGGTCGATGTCGGTGTAGTTCTGCATGCCGGTCAGGACGAGGGTGGCCGCGACGTACAGGAGCATCGCGATGATGAGGGAGAGGATGATCGCCTTCGGCATGTGCTTCTTGCCGTCCTTCGCCTCCTCGGCAGCCGTACTCATCGCGTCGTATCCGAAGACCGCGAAGAAGACCGTCGCGGCACCGGCGAACACCGGCCCGAAACCGCTCGGGAGGAACGGATCGTAGTTCTCTCCGTCGATGTAGAAGACACCGAGGCCGATGATGAACAGGATGAGCAGGACCTTGATCCCGACCGCGACGAGCTCGAATCGACCGAAGGCCTTCGTCCCGCGGCTCAGGATGAAGGTCACGAGGAGACAGACGAAGATGGCGGGGAGATTGACGAGGCCGCCCTTCCCCTCGTCGGCGGTCGAGGTCATCCAGTCCGGCATGTGGATGCCGATGCCGGACAGGAAGGCGTCGAAGTAGCCGGAGATCCCGATCGCGACCACCGCGACGATCGCGATGTACTCGAGCAACAGGTCCCAGCCGATGAACCAGCCGATGACCTCGCCGAGCGCCACATACCCGTAGGTGTAGGCGGACCCGGCTCTCGGGATCATGCCGGCGAACTCCGCGTACGACAACGCCGCGGCCGCGGAGGCGAGACCGGCGATCAGGAAGGAGAAGAGGACCGCCGGCCCGACAGCGGGCGAGGTCTCGCTCCCGTGAGCGACGAGTCCGGCGAGGGAGAAGATCCCCACCCCGATGATGCCACCGACCCCGATGGCCGTGAGTTGCCAGAGCCCGAGGCTCTTGAACAGCTTCGAACCGGAGGTCTCATCCTCGATCTCCGCGATCGGCTTCTTCCGCAGCAGCGAGCGGCTCCGATCGTCTGTACTCATGCTTACCTCCGACGATGCTGCGGGCGTCGTTGCACCGCGTCATCGACGATAGCTGAGAACCAGCGCGGAGAGACCCGCCGATTGTCGGCCTACTCGGCCGCGTACCGGTGCGGGATCGCCAGTCGCTGCCCCGGCTCGACACCGGCGGTGCTGAGCTGGTTGAGGTTCATGATCTCGGCGATGACGTCGCGCGGGTCGGCGTCGGGCGCGATGGACTCGGCCAGCTGCCAGAGCGACTCGCCCGGGTCGACCGTGATGTACGTGAACGTGGCTCCCGCCGCCGTGTTGGCCGCGGCACCGCCTGCGGAGAGTCCGACGACCGCGACGCCGATGACCAGCGGGATGGCGGCGAGCGTGGTGAAGACGACACGACCGCGCTTCGTCAGGCGGAGTCGGCGTGTAGACGGTGCGTCTGACGTCGGTACCTGCGCCGTCCGTGCGGGAAGCGCCCGGTGGGACCCGATCAGTGCTGCGCTCATGTCAACCCTCCAAGAGTGTGCTCATCGTGTGATGAGGACTCGTATCCGACACTCGGTCAGGAGTGCCGGATACGAACCTGTGTTCCGAATATATCTTCGATTGTTCGAATACTCAACCCTGTCTTCGTACCTGAGGCGCGCGGGATCGGCGACACGCTCGAACAGATGTTTGTCTGGACGAGCTGGTGCGGATACAGTTTCGAGTGTTGGAAGCAGTACACCACCACCCACCGACATCGGTCACCGACAGCCGATCAGGGCAGGAGCGAAGATGGCAGCGAACACGGCGGGCGACGGAGCCCGGGAGCGCCAGATCGGCGGCACCCGGCGACGGAAGAGCCTGAGCGACAAGCAGCTGGCGATCCTCGACGTCATCCAGCGTTCGGTCTCACAGCGCGGATATCCGCCGAGCATGCGCGAGATCGGCGACGCCGTCGGGCTCGCCTCCCTGTCGAGTGTCACGCACCAACTCGGACAGCTCGAACTCAGCGGATACCTCCGACGCGATCCCAACCGTCCCCGCGCCATCGAGGTGCTCATCGACCTGCCGAGCGCCGTCGAGGGCAGCGACCCCGACTCCGCTCCCCCGGTCGGCGACGCAGCCATGGTCCCGCTCGTCGGTCGCATCGCCGCCGGCATCCCGATCACGGCCGAGCAGCAGGTCGAGGAGATCTTCCCCCTGCCGCGTCAGCTGGTCGGCAAGGGCAGTCTGTTCATGCTGAAGGTCGTCGGCGACTCGATGGTCGACGCCGCGATCTGCGACGGCGACTGGGTCGTCATCCGCGAGCAGAAGACCGCCGAGAACGGCGAGATCGTCGCGGCCATGCTCGACGAGGAGGCGACCGTGAAGGTGTTCCGCCAGCGCGACGGCCACACCTGGCTGCTCCCCCGGAACTCGGCCTTCGAACCGATCCTCGGCGACCACGCCGAGGTCCTCGGCAAGGTCGTCGCCGTGCTCCGGACGGTCTGACCGACCGGACCACTCCGCGACACCGACGAGGGCCGGGACGATCCGTGGATCGTGCCGGCCCTCGTCCGTGCCGGACCGACGACGTCAGCCGGTCGCACCGACTCGTGCGCGGACGACGCGCGTGGCCTCGACGATGTTGGTGAGGGAGGCGACCGTCTCCTCGTACCCTCGCGTCTTGAGCCCGCAGTCCGGGTTCACCCAGACCTGGCGCTGCGGGATCCCCTCCAGCGCGATCTCGAGCAACGCGGTCACCTCCGCGACGCTCGGCACCCGAGGCGAGTGGATGTCGTAGACGCCCGGGCCGATGCCGTGGTCGAAACCACTCGCCCGAATGTCGGACACGACCTCCATCCGCGACCGAGCCGCCTCGATGCTCGTCACGTCGGCGTCCAGACGCCGGATCGCGTCGATCACCACCCCGAACTCCGAGTAACAGAGGTGGGTGTGGATCTGGGTCTCGGCGCGCACGCCCGCGGTCGCCAGCCGGAACGAACCGACCGACCAGTCGAGGTACCGCCCCTGGTCCGCCCGCCGGAGCGGGAGCAGCTCGCGGAGGGCGGGTTCGTCGACCTGGATGATGCGGATGCCGGCCCGCTCCAGGTCGGCGATCTCGTCACGCAGGGCGAGGGCGACCTGGTTCGCCGTCTCGGCGAGCGGTTGGTCGTCGCGCACGAACGACCACGCGAGGATCGTCACCGGGCCCGTGAGCATGCCCTTCACCGGCTTGGTGGTCAACGACTGCGTGTAGGCCGACCACTCGACCGTGATCGGCGCCGGTCGCGAGACGTCCCCCCACAGGATCGACGGACGGGTGCACCGTGAACCGTAGGACTGCACCCAGCCGTGCTCCGTCACGGCGAAGCCGTCGAGGTGTTCGGCGAAGTACTGGACCATGTCGTTGCGCTCGGGCTCGCCGTGGACGACGACGTCGATCCCCAGATCCTCCTGCAGCGCCACGACGCGCCCGATCTCCGCGCGCATCGTCGCGACGTAGGCCTCCTCGTCGAGTGTCCCTGCGACCCGCTGTGCGCGGGCGCGACGGATGTCCCCGGTCTGCGGGAACGAGCCGATCGTCGTCGTCGGGAGGAACGGCAGGCCGAGCGCCTGCTCCTGCGCCGTTGCGCGCTCCTGGTAGTCGTCCCGCGTGAAGTCCGCTGGCGCGAGCGCCGCCGTCCGTGCGCGGATGGTGGTATCGACGACCCCGGGCGCGGCCAGCCGATCGTCGAGCGCGGCCGACGCTGCCGTGAGCTCGGTCGCGATGGACGCACGCCCCCGGGTGAGGCCGCGTGCGAGGACCGCGATCTGATCCACCTTCTGGTCGGCGAAGGCGAGCCAGCTCCGGAGACGGGGGTCGAGCTTCGTCTCCACCGACACGTCGTGCGGGACGTGCAGGAGGGACGTCGAGGTGGACACCGCGAGCTGCGGGAAGCGCTCCGCCGCGCGCGCCAGGAGATCGGCCGCGGCTGCCAGGTCGCCGCGCCACACGTTGTGGCCGTCGATCACTCCCGCGACGACGGTCTTCGTGGCGAGTCCGGGTGACGAGTCCGGCAGGCCTCCTCGGACGAGGTCGACACCGACGGCCTCGACCCCCGAGTCGGCGAGCACCGGGAGGGCGTCGCCCAAGGCACCGTAGGGAGCCGCGACGAAGATCGCCGGGCGGTCCGACACGGCGGACAGGACGCTCGTCGATCGTTCGAGCGCCGCGAGGACCGTCGACCTCGGCACGTCGAACGTCTCCGACACCAGTGCGGGTTCGTCGAGCTGTACCCAGGGCGCGCCGGCAGCGGCGAGGCGCTGGAGGAGTTCCGCGTAGACGGGCAGCAACGCCTCCAGTCGATCGATCGGGGCGAATCCCGCTGAGGCCCCCTCGGCCGCCTTGGACAGCAGCAGGAACGTCACGGGGCCCACGATGACCGGCCGCGTCACGTACCCCTCGGCGAGGCCCTCGCGGAACTGCTCGATCACCCGGTCGTCGGAGAGCGCGAACGGCGTCGACTCGCCGATCTCCGGGACGAGGTAGTGGTAGTTCGAGTCGAACCACTTCGTCATCTCGAGCGGGGCGAGGTCGCCGGCGCCACGAGCGATCGTGAACGCCCCGGCGAGGTCGACCCGACCGTCGGCCCCGACGAGCGACGAGAAGCGCTCCGGGACGGCACCGACGGTGAGCGCGGCGTCCAGGACCTGGTCGTAGAACGAGAAGCTCTCGGGGATCGCGGCGTTCGTCGGGTCGAGGCCGAGCCCCGCGAGGCGGGCACGCGTGGCGGCGCGCAGCTCGGCGGCCGTCCGCTCGAGCGCCTCGGCGTCGATCCGGCCGGCCCAGAAGGACTCGACGGCGCGCTTCAACTCCCGGTTCGGCCCGATGCGCGGGTAGCCGAGGATGGTGCCGGCGGGGAATGCGGAGGTGGGGTTCATCGTGCGTCCTTGCTGGTGAGTGGATCGGGGATGGGATGACGGACCGGTCGGTCGCCTGGTACGGGGATGCCGGCACGGTGCAACACGTCGAGCACTGTCCGATGCTGGTTGAAGGCGTAGAGGTGGACGCCCGGCGCGCCGCCCGCGACGACGTCGCGGATGAGCCTCGCGGAGTAGTCGGTGCCGATGTCGATCCGTCCCGCTTCGTCCGGCTCGACCTCGAGCGCGATGGCCAGGTCGCTCGGCAGCGCCTCGCCGCTGAGCTCGAGCACCCGACGCAACCGCGCCGGACTCGTGATGGGCATCACGCCCGGCAGGATGGGCATGGTGACGCCGTGACGTCTCGCGCGTTCGACGAAGGCGAGGTAATCGTCGGCGTGGAAGAAGAGCTGGGTGATGGCGAGCGTCGCCCCAGCCGCCTGCTTGGCCAACAGGGTGTCGAGGTCCTGCGTCGTCGACCGCGACCGCGGGTGTCCGTTGGGGAACGCGGCGACCGCGATCCGCGGCCGATGGCGTCGCCCGAGCTGCACCGCGCCCGGGAGGCCGACCAGCGACCCCTCGGCGTAGGGCTCGTGCTCGGCACTGACCCGGCCGATGAGCTGCACGAGTTCCGCGGCACTCCCCAGATCACCGAGGAAGGCGTCGCCCTCGACGGCTCCGGCGGGCGGGTCGCCGCGGAGCGCGAGGAAACTGTGCACCCCGGCATCGAGGAAGTCCTTGATGAGTCGGCTGGCCTGGGCGTGCGTCGACCCGACGCAGGTGAGGTGGGCCATCGGGTCCACCGAGGTCGACGTCCGGATGCTCCGCAGCACGTCCAGGCTCGCCGTTCGCGAGGAACCACCGGCGCCGAAGGTCACCGAGATGAACTCCGGGCCGGCGGCGGCCAGGTGCTCGACCGTCCGTGCGAGCGCGACGCCGCCGTCGAGTGTCTTGGGCGGGTACAGCTCGAAGGAGAAGGGGGTACGCCCGGGACAGGCGGGCTCCGTCATGGTCATGGGGTCTCGTCTCGGTGGCAGCGGATCGAGAGCCGGCGACCACGCAGCACGCAGCGGTTCCGCTGGTGTGTCGTGGGCGGGTGCCGGGCTCGGCTGTCGCTCCGATTCCGCCGGTGAGGGCGGTTACGATGCGCACGACGATAGCAACGCCCGACGATCCGCGCGACGGACATCCGTCCGACAGCGTCATCCTGCGACACATTCCCCCGGCGGCGCTCCGGTCCTACGCTGATGCCATGACCGTGGGCACCAGGCACCGGGGCGACGAGCGTCCAGCGCTCGGCTCGCGCGTCATCGCGTCCTGCGTGGCGGTGGTGCTCGCCGTGTCCGGGTGCACGGCCGTCGGCTCGCCCGTACCGCCGACGACGCGCGCAGCCGCAGCGGAGGAGCTCGTGATCGAGTTCCGCCAGAACCGCGATCAGTACGCGAGCGACGCCGCGATCGTCCGGGTCGGCAACGGCGGCGACCACGACATCACGATCGTCGGACTCGAGCTGGCGGGTTCGGCGTTCACCGCGCCGACCGTCCGGGACCGATCCTCGACGATCCGCGCTGGACAGACCACGGATCTCGCCGTCGAGCTGCCACCGGTCGACTGCGACGCACGCGACGAGGACGTGCAGGTCGATCTCCAGCTCAGACTCGACGACGGCGCCGTCCTCACCGCATCCGGCCTGTCCGATCCGACGAACGCGCTGCAGCGGATCCGTACCTCGACGTGCACGGTGTCGGCGGTGCAGCGCATCGCCGAGGTGGCCGCCACTCCCGGGATCCGCCTCGAAGGTGCCGGAGCCACGACGGTCGCCGTCCTGACGATCACGGCGGTGCCGACCGACGCTCCGGGTCGGCTGGAGCTCGTCGCGCTGCGGTCGACGGTGCTGCTGCGACCGGCGCCGACGGACGACGGCGGTGACCCACCCCAGGACTGGCCACTCAGCCTGACCGTCGACGCCGCAAGCGGTCCGCAGTCCATCGAACTCCGGGTCGTGCCGACCCGGTGCGACCCGCACGCCCTGGCGGAGGACAAGGTGGGGACCCTCTTCCCACTCGTCGTGCGGATCGATGACGGCCCGGAGGCCGTCATGACCCTCCCGCTCGACGCCGACACGGCGGAGGCGCTCAAGGATGCCGTCCGCGCGCGCTGCGTGTGAGGAGTCGGGTCAGCCGGCCACGGCTGGTGCCGGGACGACCTCGGCGAACGGCGCGAGGGCGGCGGCGAGCTCGGCACCGACCAGGGCGTGCACGATCGTGCCACGCTCGTCGTAGTCCGTCGTCAGCACCTTGCCGCGTTCGTGCAGCAGCGTGACCAGGTCTCCGCGGTCGAAGGGCACGATGACGTGGACCTCGTTGCTCGGCGACGGGATCAGTGTCTCGATGCGCTCCATGAGCTCGTCGATCCCGAGACCGGTGCGGGCCGACACGAACACGGCGTCCGGGACGAGACCGCGGAGCACGAGCAGCTGGCCGTCGTCCACGAGGTCGGCCTTGTTGAACACGACCAGCTCGGGGATGTGCCGAGCTCCGACCTCACCGATGACGTCGCGCACGGTGGCGATCTGGCCGGCAGGGTCGGGGTGCGCGGCGTCGACGACGTGCACGATGACGTCGCTGTCGGCGACCTCCTCGAGCGTCGAGCGGAAGGCTTCGACCAGCTGGTGCGGCAGGTTGCGCACGAAGCCTACCGTGTCGGCCAGGGTGTACTCGCGTCCGTCGGAGGTCACGTTGCGTCGGACCGTCGCGTCGAGCGTCGCGAAGAGCGAATTCTCGACCAGGACGCCGGCCTTCGTGATGCGGTTCAGCAGACTGGACTTGCCGGCGTTCGTGTAACCGGCGATCGCGACCGACGGCACCGTGTTGCGGCGGCGGTTCGCCCGCTTGGCCTCGCGCGCCGGCTTCATCGCCGTGATCGACTTGCGCAGTTTCGCCATCCGGGTGTGGATGCGGCGCCGGTCCAGTTCGATCTTCGTCTCACCGGGGCCCCTCGACCCCATACCGGCGCCGGCACCACCGACCTGACCACCGGCCTGACGGCTCATCGACTCACCCCAGCCGCGGAGGCGGGGCAGAAGGTACTCGAGTTGGGCGAGCTCGACCTGCGCCTTGCCCTCTCGGCTCTTCGCGTGCTGACTGAAGATGTCGAGGATGACCGCCGTGCGGTCGATGACCTTCACGCCGACCGCGTCCTCGAGTGCGCGGCGCTGGCTGGGTGCGAGTTCCGTGTCGGCGATGACCGTGTCGGCGCCGAGCGCCTGGACGATGGACTTCAGTTCCTGGGCCTTGCCGCGGCCGAGATACGTGCTCGGGTCGGGGTGCGGTTTGCGCTGCAGGAGCCCGTCGAGGACGACGGCGCCGGCGGTCTCCGCGAGCGCTGCCAGTTCGCGCAGGGAGTTCTCCGCGTCGTGCAGCGCACCCTGCGGGTAGACGCCGATGATGACGACGTTCTCCAGCCGGAGTTGCCGGTACTCGACCTCGGTGACGTCCTCGAGCTCGGTCGAGAGCCCGGCGACGCGACGGAGGGCCTGCCGGTCCTCACGGTCGTACTGTTCGCCGTCGTCGGAACTGCCTCCTGAGGCATCGCCGGTCTGCAGGGCCGCTGCACCGCTGCCGAACAGGGTGTACCCGTTCGATCGGGACGCGGCGCTCGTGAGCACGCGTGCGACGACGTCGTCGGGATCGGTGACCGAGGCGTCGTCCACCACCGCCTCGACATCGACATCGGTGTCGTCTGCGTGGTCCTGGGGTGCGTCCATCGGTGGTCTAGGCATCGCGTTAACCCTACTTCCTCCTGGTCCGGTACCGTTCCTGTATGTCGAACGAGCACTACTTCACCGCCGAACCCGCGAGCGAGTTGCAGCTCAAACCGATCACCGCACGCCTCGGCGGCGGCGACCGTTCGCTGGTCTCAGCGGGCGGCGTCTTCAGTCCGGGTCACCTCGATCAGGGCACCCAGGTGCTGCTCGCGAACACCCCTCCTCCCCCGCCGACGGGCGACCTCCTCGACATCGGCTGCGGCTGGGGCCCGATCGCCCTGTCGCTCGGGCTCGCGTCGCCGGACGCGACCGTCTGGGCGGTCGACGTCAACGAACGCGCGCTCGACCTGACCCGGATCAACGCGGAGCGCCTCGGACTCGTCAACATCCGTGCCGTCCTCCCAGACGACGTCCCCGACACGGTCCGCTTCGCGACCATCTGGTCGAACCCGCCGATCCGCGTCGGCAAGGACGAACTGCACCGCATGCTGATGCACTGGTTGCCGCGGCTCGAGGACGAGGGTGACGCCTGGCTCGTCGTACAGAAGAACCTCGGCTCGGACTCGCTGCAGAAGTGGTTGCAGGAGCAGCTGCCGACGTCGTTCCACGTCGGACGTGCGGCCATGGCCAAGGGCTTCCGCGTCCTGCACGCCCGGCGCCGGGAGATCCGTTCGGCCTGACCGGCTCAGGCCAGGGTGATCGTCCCGGAGTAGACGAGCGTCGCCGGACCGGCCAGCACCACGTGCTCGCCGTCTGCGCCGGGAACCATTCGCACCCCGAGCACCCCGCCGGGCACCTCGACGCGCCAGTCGTTCGGAGCCGCCGCGCCCGCCCAGTGGCGGAACGCGAGCGCCGCGGCAGCCGTCCCGGTGCCACAGCTCAGGGTCTCACCGCTCCCGCGCTCGTGGACGCGCATGCGGATCCGGGCCACGCCGTCGGCGATGAGCGGCTCACCCGGGACGACCAACTCGACGTTGGCACCGTGCGGCGGTGCGGGGTCGAGCTGTGGGACGTACTCCAGTTCCGCTCCGTCAAGTTCGGCGGCGTCGGCGACCGCGACGACGATGTGCGGGTTGCCGACGTCGATCCCGATCCCCGGACGTGCCACGGGCAGCCCCTTCACCCGGACGAGCGTCTCGCGCTCGTCGAGGCTCCAGCGGCCGAGGTCGACGACGTAGCCGACCGGGTCGTAGCCGATCATCCGGACGCCGGCGCGGGTGCCGATGGCGAGCTGCTCGCCGGGAGCCAGCTCCACGAGCCCGCTCTCGAGCAGGTAGTGGAGGAACACCCGGATGCCGTTGCCGCACATCTCCGCGACCGAACCGTCGGCGTTGTGGTAGTCCATGAACCACTCCGCGGCAGGGTCTTCAGCGAGCACGGCAGCCCCGGCTTCGAGGTGCGCGGACCGGACGGCGCGGATGACGCCGTCGGCCCCGATCCCGAAATGCCGGTCGCAGAGCGCCGCGATCTGGCTCGGATCGAGGGCCTCCTTGCCGTCAGGATCGGAGAAGAGCACGAAGTCGTTGCCCGTGCCGTGGCCCTTCGTGAAGGAGAGTGTCGACGCCATCCGACCAGTCTACGGGCGCACCCGGCGGGCCAGCTCACTCGCCTCGGCGCTGCCGCCCTCCACCCAGGTGATCGCCGGATAGCGCTTGAACCAGCTGACCTGACGGCGCGCGTACCGCCTCGTCAGACGCTGGGTCTCGGCGATCGCCTCCGCTTCGGTGAGCTCCGACCGCAGTTGCGCCACCGCTTGGGCGTACCCGATCGCACGGCCGGCGGTGACACCCTGCTCGAGGCCGTGCTCGAGCAGCTCGGCAGTCTCCGCGACGAGTCCTGCGTCCCACATCATCTCGACGCGCCGGTCGAGGCGCTCGACGAGGACCTCTCGCGGCGTCGTGACCCCGATGACTTCGACCGGCCGCCAGGGGACGGGGCGTTCCGGAAGCGCCGCACCGTGGCCGCGCTCGGCCAACTCGTGGACTTCGAGTGCGCGCACGATCCGGCGGGCGTTCGCCGTGTCGATGCGCTCGGCGGTCGCGGGATCGGCCAGGCGGATCCGCTCGATGAGCGACGGGAGCCCTTCCTCCTCGAGTTCCCGTTCCAGGCGCTCGCGCAGGGCGCGGTCTCTCGGCGGGAAGCGGAAGTCATGGATGACGCTCGAGACGTACAGCCCGGAACCGCCGACGAGGATCGGCATCACCCCACGCGCGGTGAGCTCGTCGATCACCGCACGAGCCGTCGGCTGGTACCAGGCGACGGACGCCTCCTCCGTGACGTCCAGGACGTCGAAGAGGTGGTGCGGGATCCCGCGCCGCTCCTCCATGGGCAGCTTCGCGGTCCCGATGTCCATGCCGCGATAGAACTGCATGGCGTCGGCGTTGACGATCTCGGCTGGACGGCCCGCCTCGCGGAGAGCGGTCGCCAGCTCGAGCGACAGTGCGGACTTCCCCGTCCCGGTCGCTCCGACGACCGCGAGGAAGCCGGTCACCGGCGTTCGCCGTCGCTCGGGTCGTAGATGGGAGAGGTGGTCACGCCGACGGTCGGTGCCCCGATGCGCAGGCCAGGCAAGCCGAGCGAGACGCGGCCTGGCTCCGCCGCGGCGGCCGTCGTCGGCACACCGCAGGAATCGGCCTGAGCTCGATCCCAGGCGTCTCCGGCACGCGTCCGACGGACCCGCAGGGGTTCACCGCCGGGTGTGTCGGCGATGAGGTGGAACGACGCGGCCTCGGTGATCGTCACGGTCACGACGTCACCCGGTCGCGGCACCTCGGAGCCCGCCGGCACCTCGAAGTGGACAAGACGCGAGTCCTCGGCCCGCCCGCTCAGTCGATGCGTGGCGTCGTTCTTGCGCCCCTCCCCGACCGCGACGAGCAACTCGACCTGCCGGCCCACCTGACGCTGGTTCTCCTCGAGACTGATGCGGTCCTGCAACGCGATGAGGCGCTCGTACCGCTCCTGCACGACGGCCTTCGGGATCTGATCGGGCATCGTGGCCGCCGGCGTACCCGCTCGGATCGAGTACTGGAAGGTGAAGGCGCTGGCGAACCGTGCGGCCTCGACCACGCGGAGGGTCTCCTGGAAGTCCTCCTCCGTCTCGCCGGGGAACCCGACGATGATGTCGGTCGAGATGGCCGCGTGCGGAATCCGCGCACGGACCCGGTCGAGGATCCCGAGGAAGCGCTCGGACCGGTAGGAGCGACGCATCGCCTTGAGGATGCGGTCGGAACCCGATTGCAGCGGCATGTGCAGTTGCGGCATCACATTCGGCGTCTCGGCCATCGCGTCGATGACGTCGTCGGTGAAGGCAGCAGGGTGCGGGCTGGTGAACCGGACGCGCTCCAAGCCCTCGATCGTGCCCGCCGCCCGCAGAAGCTTGCCGAACGCCTGACGATCCCCGAACTCGACGCCGTAGGAGTTCACGTTCTGCCCGAGCAGCGTCACCTCGATGGCGCCGTCCTCGACGAGCGCGCGCAGCTCACCGAGGATCTCGCCCGGGCGACGGTCCTTCTCCTTGCCACGGAGCGACGGCACGATGCAGAAGGTGCACGTGTTGTTGCACCCGACGGAGATCGAGACCCAACCGCTGTAGCTGGAATCGCGTTTGGTCGGGAGGGTGGAGGGGAAGGTGTCGAGCGCCTCCAGGATCTCCAACTGGGCCTCGTCGTTGTGCCGGGCCCGCTCCAGCAACGACGGCAGTGAGCCCATGTTGTGCGTCCCGAAGACGACGTCCACCCACGGGGCCTTCTGGAGGATGACCTCCTTGTCCTTCTGCGCCAGACAACCGCCGACGGCGATCTGCATCCCGCTGCGCTGCTTCTTGATCGATGCCAGGTGGCCGAGGTTGCCGTACAGCTTGTTGTCGGCGTTCTCGCGGACCGCGCAGGTGTTGATGACCACGATGTCGGCCTGCTCGCCGTCCGCCTTGACGTAACCGGCGGCCTCGAGCGACCCGCTGAGCCGCTCTGAGTCGTGCACGTTCATCTGGCACCCGTAGGTGCGGACCTCATAACTCCGCTGCCGACCTGACTCGTCGATCGCGGCGGGTGAGGCGCTGATGACCGTGGGCGTCTCGACGATGCTGCTCATACCGGCAGTCTACGCGCGGCCCGAGACGCCTCCGGTCAGCGGAAACTCACGCCGGAACGCTTCGACCCCGACAGGGCACGCGAGCACGCCTCACGGATGATCGCCGAGCCGTATCCGCGTCTCGCGAGATAGGCCGACAGACGTCGCTCGGCCGTCGCCTGATCGAGGGAGCGCAGTTGACCGGCACGCTTCTCGGCGACCACCAGCGCTCGTCGGAGCTCGTCGTCGTCGTCGATGGCCTCGAGGGCCTCGGAGACGATCGAGGCGTCGATGCGTCGCGAGGAGAGTTCGCGGCCGATCACCGCACGGGACTGCCCCTTGCGGGTGTGCAGGCTCTCGACGAGTTGGCGTGCGAGTTCGGCATCGTCGAGATAGCCGCGTCGGCGGAGCTCGGCGAGGACGTGCTCGACCTCGTCGGGTGCGGCGTCGCGGCCGCGGAGGAGCTCCGCGATCTCCCACTCGGAACACCCGCGGCGGGCGAGTCGTCGCACCGCGAGCAGGTCGAGTTCGGCCAGCCGAACCTCCGGATCGACCGGAGCCTCGACCTCATCGGCTTCGGCGCGGTCGTCGGCGTCTTCCGGCGCCTCGACGACCGAGGTCCAGGCGAGCGTCCGCCGGGCGGGCGCGGGTGGTGTCGTCGGGCTGGTCGCCGCCGGGGCATCGCTCGACATGTCGCCCGGCGGGGTGGTCTCCCTCTCGACGCGCTCGGTGGACGTCCGTCGCAACGGAGCGACGGGACGCGCGACGGGCGCGGCCACGAGCGGAGCCTCGTCGGTCTGCCCGACGAACCAGCCGTCGGGTTCTGCCGTCGCATCGGGCGCCTGACGCCGACCGCCGAACAGCGAGGTCACGGGGGCCAAGCGCTCCGACGATTCGTCGGCCGGACCGGCGGGAGGGAAGGAGACGACCATGGTGACCTCGCTGTTCGGGGCGCGCGCTACGCGCTGCGCTTCGCGGCGGACTTCGATGCGCCGGCGGCTGCGAGCTGCGGGGCTCCACCGGTCGCCGCCTCGAGCGCGGCGGCCTCGGCAGCAGCGACCTCGGCTGCGGCGGCATCCGCAGCCTTCTTGGTGGCGGCACCCTCGGCGCCGACACCGAGCTTGCCGAGGATCCGGCGCTCGATCTCAGCGGCGATGTCCGGGTTCTTCAGCAGGAAGTTCCGGGCGTTCTCCTTGCCCTGACCGAGCTGATCGCCCTCATAGGTGTACCAGGCGCCGGCCTTCTTGACGATGGCGTGCTCGACACCGAAGTCGATCAACGAGCCCTCGCGCGAGATGCCCACGCCGTACAGGATGTCGAACTCGGCCTGCCGGAAGGGCGGAGCCATCTTGTTCTTGACGACCTTCACGCGCGTACGGTTACCCACGGCCTCCGTGCCGTCCTTCAGCGTCTCGATGCGACGGATGTCGAGGCGGACCGAGGCGTAGAACTTCAAGGCCTTACCACCGGCGGTCGTCTCGGGGCTGCCGAACATCACACCGATCTTCTCGCGCAGCTGGTTGATGAAGATCATCGTCGTGTTCGTCTGGTTCAGGCCACCGGTCAGCTTGCGCAGTGCCTGCGACATGAGGCGGGCCTGCAGACCGACGTGCGAGTCGCCCATGTCGCCCTCGATCTCGGCGCGGGGTACGAGCGCGGCGACGGAGTCGATCACGATGAGGTCGATGGAACCCGAGCGCACGAGCATGTCGGCGATCTCGAGCGCCTGCTCACCCGTGTCGGGCTGGGAGACGAGCAGCGAGTCGATGTCGACGCCGAGCTTCTTGGCGTACTCGGGGTCGAGCGCGTGCTCGGCGTCGATGAAGGCGGCGATGCCGCCGGCACGCTGGGCGTTCGCGATGGCGTGCAGCGTGAGCGTCGTCTTACCCGAGGACTCAGGCCCGTAGATCTCGACGATGCGGCCTCGCGGGAGCCCTCCGATGCCGAGCGCGACGTCGAGGGCGATCGAGCCGGTGGAGACGACCTCGACCGGTGCACGCTCGTCGCTGCCGAGGCGCATCACCGAGCCCTTGCCGAACTGACGGTCGATCTGGGCGAGTGCGGTTTCGAGGGACTTCTCGCGTTCAGCTGGACTTGGCATGGTGTGCTTCTCTCTGCTCGGTGTCGGGTGCCTATAGGCTGTCGCCGCGTGTTCCGGGACCCGCTTCTGCTGAAGATCGGGGCCCGAGGGCGACAAGGCGTCGGTCGTTCCTGGTGTCTCCGACGGTACGCGCCACCACCGACATGCGCCGGTGGACGACCCGATCCGTGCAGAACGCACTCACGAATGATCCTGTGGAGGACACTAGCACCACTAGAACGGATGTTCGATACCGATCGGGCGGCGTGTCGAAGACCGCTTCGCCCGTGAGGCGGGACGCGTCACGCGCCCGGCTGCAGCCGTCCGACACCGTGGCGTCGCTCGTCCGGCACGTCGGTCGCGGTACACAGCGCGATCCAGACGTCGCGGGGCGGGACACCCGCGCGCAACGCCTCCTCGGCGGTCTTCGAGCCGAACTCGGTGAGTCCGAGGTCACCGGTGAGCACCGCTCCGTACGCCACACCGAACTCGTCGGCCACGGCCGTCCTGAACTCACTCAGCTTCATTCCTGCTCCTGTCCCTTCCTCCGTCGTCCGTCCGGACGCGGAAACGCCCCGGGAGAGGGATCCCGGGGCGTTCTGCTGCCGTGCTCGCTCGATCAGCGGGAGACGAGTTCGTCCAGCTCGTTGACCAGTTCGTCCGGAACGGTGTCCGGGATGTTCGGGGAGAGACCCTCGATGACCGCGAGGCGGTCGCCGACCTCTCGCATGATGACGGAGATGGGGGTGTCGAGGGCGTCGGCCACCGAGGCGAGGATCTCGCTCGATGCCTCCTTCTGGCCTCGTTCGACCTCGCTCAGGTATCCGAGTGCGACGCTCGCCTTACTCGCCACCTGGCGCAGCGTGCGACCCTTCTGCAACCGGAAGTCCCTCAGCACGTCGCCGATCTCTTGACGGACTAGAACCACGTGACCCTCCCTCTGTGCTCTACGACCTCGTGTCGTACAGCGCTCTGCTTCTGCAACGCGGATTCACGTCGTCCCAGCTGATCGCCGTCTCGTTCGTGGATGGCCAACATTACAACCACCGTATGCCGAACAGTAACCAGGATCACTGGGCTTTTCTTGTGAATACGTCATCTGTAACGCGATGGAAACGGACGGTATTCCGCCGATCGGAGTCGGCGTTCACTGGAGTGCGCCGAGTTCGCGAACGAGCGCCTCCAACGCGAGCTCGACGGTCCGGTGTCGGATCTCCTGACGGCCTCCGTCGAGGGTGAGCGGCACCACCCGTCCGCCCGCTCGCGTCACGATGCCCACGAAGACCGTCCCGACGGCCTGGCCGTCCTGCGGGTCCGGTCCGGCGACGCCGGTCGTCGCGATACCGACGTCGGCTGGAAGCCCGTCGATCGCCAGGGCACGGCGCGCGCCGTCGGCCATCTGCAGGGCCACCTCCGAGTGCACGGCACCGTGGAGCGCGAGGAGGCCGGCGTCGACTCCGAGCAACGAGTGCTTCAGGCGGGTGTCGTAAGCGACCACACCGCCTCGGACCGTCGCGGACGCGCCGGGGACGCTGATGAGGGCCGCGGCCAGCAGCCCGCCGGTCAGGGACTCCGCGACACCGATCGTCAACCGGGCGTCGATGAGGGCGTGGACCGCCGAGGCGGCACCGGCGTCGGCCGACTCGACGGCATCGGACGTCATCGCTCGACCTGCCGGTCGGCGCGCGACCCGCGAACGGCGGTGACGACGTAGTCGATGCCGCTCGCGATGGTCAGGAGCACGGCGATGGTCATGAACACCGCGTTCACCCAGAGCACCCAGTCACCGAGGAGCACCCAGAACGGCGCGAGGGCGAGCGAGATCGCGACGGCCTGCGCCAGGGTCTTGAGCTTCCCCATCCACGCGGCGGCGACGACATGGTCGGAGATCACGATGAAGCGGTGGACGGTGATGCCGATCTCGCGCACGAGCACGACGATCGTGACCCACCACGGCAGTTCGCCGAGGATCGACAACGCGACGAGCGCTCCACCCGTCAGCACCTTGTCGGCGATCGGATCGAGGATCTTGCCGAGGTCCGTCACGAGGTTGCGACTGCGGGCGATGTGTCCGTCGATGCCGTCGCTCGCGATCGCGACGACGAAGAGCAGTGCCGCCCACCACCGCAGTGCGCCGTCGGAACCGTCGTCCGCCAGCAGCATCCACATGAACACGGGCGCGAGCACGATCCTCGCCACGGTGATCGCGTTCGGGAGGTTCCAGTTCGAGATGCGCGGCTCAGCAGCCGACGCGTTCGATGCCGTCATGTCTACTCCCGACCGGTGAGACTCCAGGCGTCTTCGTCAGAACCGCCCTCGACCTCAGGATAGTCCTGGAACTGGGCCTCGACCGGGTCCGCGCCGTAGGGGTCGGGCTCGACGCCGCCGACAGCGCCGACGACCGGAGCGGCCGCAGCTGCTGTCGATGCCGCCGCCGCGGGGGCCGGAGCGGCCGAGCCGTCGTCCTCGCCGCGCAGGCGGGCCAGGACCCCCGGCAGCTGCTCGGCGGTGACGAGGACGTCTCGGGCCTTCGAACCCTCGGAGGGGCCGACGATCTCGCGGGACTCCATGAGGTCCATGAGCCGGCCGGCCTTCGCGAAACCGACCCGGAGCTTCCGCTGCAGCATCGAGGTCGATCCGAACTGCGTCGACACCACGAGCTCCGCTGCTGCGAGCAGCAGTTCGAGGTCGTCGCCGATGTCCGCGTCGATCTCCTTGCGCTCCGCGACGGCCTGGACGTCCTTCCGGTACTCCGGCCGCGCCTGGTTGGTGACATGCTCGACGACCCGCTGGATCTCGTTCTCGCCGACCCAGGCACCCTGCACGCGGATGGACTTGTTCGCGCCCATCGGCAGGAACAGGGCGTCACCCTGGCCGATGAGCTTGTCGGCGCCCGGCTGGTCGAGGATGACCCGCGAGTCGGTGACGCTCGTGACGGCGAAGGCGAGGCGGGAGGGGACGTTCGCCTTGATGAGGCCGGTGACGACGTCGACCGACGGACGCTGCGTCGCGAGGACGAGGTGGATACCGGACGCACGGGCCAGCTGCGTGATGCGGACGATCGAGTCCTCGACGTCGCGGGGCGCGACCATCATCAGGTCGGCGAGCTCGTCGACGACGACCAGCAGGTACGGGTAGGGCTTCAGCACGCGTTCGCTTCCCGCGGGGAGGACGATCTCGCCTGCCACGACGGCCTTGTTGAAGTCGTCGATGTGCCGGTAGCCGAAGCTCGCGAGGTCGTCGTACCGCATGTCCATCTCCTTCACGACCCACTGCAGCGCTTCCGCCGCCTTCTTCGGGTTCGTGATGATGGGCGTGATGAGGTGAGGGACGCCCGCGTACGGCGCGAGCTCGACGCGCTTGGGGTCGATGAGGACCATGCGCACCTCACTCGGCTTGGCGCGCATGAGCAACGAGGTGATCATCGAGTTGACGAAGACCGACTTGCCGGAGCCGGTCGACCCGGCGACCAGGAGGTGCGGCATCTTCGCGAGGTTCGCGACGACGTAGCCGCCGCCGACGTCCTTGCCGACGCCGATCGTCATCGGGTGGTTGCTGTTCGTGGCCGCCGTCGACCGCAGGATGTCGCCGAGGGTGACGATCTCGCGGTCGGTGTTCGGGATCTCGATACCGATGGCGCTCTTCCCCGGGATGGGCGAGAGGATGCGGACCTCGTTGGACGCCACGGCGTAGGAGAGGTTCTTGCTGAGCGCCGTCACGCGCTCGACCTTGACGCCCGGGCCGAGCTCGATCTCGTACTGCGTCACGGTCGGGCCGCGGGAGAAGCCGGTGACCTTCGCGTCGACGCCGAACTGGTCGAGGACGCTCGTGATCGCGGCGACCGCTTCGTCGTTGGCCGCGCTGTGGGTCTTCGCGGGCTCCCCCGCAGCCAGCGTCCCTGCGGACGGGAGACGGTAGGGCGTGTCGTCCTGGCCCTGCTGCGCCATCGGGCGCGCCGAGAAGTCGATCTGGTCGGGTGCACCGAGGAGCGCGGGGTCGAGGTCTTCGATGACCTCCGTCGCGCCGGGGATGCTGTCGTCGTGCAGACCCGTCTGCGGCTTGATCTCGCCCGTGTTGAACCGCTTGACGGCGCTCTCCGCCGCTTCGAGGTCGCCGAGGAGCTCGGAGCCGAAGGCGTCGTGCACCGGCGCGGCTTTCGGCGACGCGGCAGGCGCGGCCACCGGTTCGAGCGGCGAGTCGAATCCGCCGGACGGCTTCTCGAGACCGAGGAGCTCGGTCATGTTGTCGCCCATGAGCGGGTCCTCGAACGTCGGGTCGTCCTCGCGGCGGCTCGTGTTGCGACGCCACCACGGCAGGGCCGCCGGCTCGTCGGGTTCCTCGTCGAGGTCGTCGAGTCGCTTCGTCCGCGCACGCTTCGGCTCTGCGGGCTCTCCCTCAGGTGCCTCCGGCTGCTCGCCGAACATCCAGGTGGAGAACTGCCGCACGCGGGCACCGACGCGGTTCGGGGGCGTCTTCGTCACGATGAAGAGGCTGAGGAGGATCAGGAGCGAGATGAGGACGGTCGCGCCGATCGGGGTGATGATCGCGGCGAGCGGAGCGCCGAGGATCCACCCGAGGAGACCGCCGGCCTGCGCCAACGCGGGCAGGCCTTGACTCGGGTTCGGCTGGCCACCGTGGATGTGGCAGAGCGCCGAGATGCTGATCAGGAGCAGACCGAGGCCGATGCTGATGCGGCCGTTGTCGTCGACCGAGGCCGGGTGCCGGAACAGCCAGACCGCGAAGACGATCATGATGACCGGGAGCACGAAGGCGAGTCGGCCGAAGAGGCCTCCGAACGACCAGGCGTCGAAGGTCTGGGCGACCGGGTCGGCCGCGCCGAACCACTCGACGACGGCACCGACGACGGCGAGCAGGAAGAGCAGGAAGGGGAAGCCGTCGCGACGGTCCTCCTTGGCGATGCGCTCGGGACCGAGGGCGCGGACCGCTCCACCGACGCCGTGCGCGAGACCGAGCCACATCGAGGTCAGCACACTGCGCTGCTCCTCGGCGGCCGGATAGGCGACGGTCTTCTGCTGCTTCGTCGTCGACGCGCCCGCCTTGGGGCCGGCTTTGGTGTTCGTCTTCGTGCTCGTGGTGCGCGACGAAGCGCCGCTCGGCGAGGAAGCGCTGCGCGAACGGCTGGTCGAGTTGGAACGTGCGGCCATGCGTTCACGGTACTCGTCGCCACCGACGCAGCCCGGCAAGCTGGCGGGGTGTCCACGATCCGCGATCCGCCGGGCGGTCAGCGCAGATTCAGGACCATCGTGTCGCGGCTCCCCCGACGGTCCACGGTCGCGAACCCCTCGGTGCGGTACAGCGAGACGGCGTGGTTCGCCCGCTCCACGCTCAGGCTGATGCGCTGGTACCCGGCCGCTCTGGCGAGCTGCACGGTCGCGCGGAGCAACTGCCGTCCGACGCCCTGTGCGCGGTGGATCGGACTCACCCCCAGGATGAGTTCGGGGACGCCGCCCGCCACGTACCCGAACCCGGGTGCATCGGACGGGAAGAGTCGATACCAGCACGCCCCGACCGGCGCGCCGTCCTGCCCGACGGCGACGACCCCGGCGTCGCCGGGGCGACGCCACCCGTGCACGTACCGGGTGTGCTGCGCATCGGCGAGGACCGCGGACCGGGGACGGGGCGCGACGGCGTTCCAGTTCGCCGCCTCGACCATCATGTCGGTGAGGACGCGCACATCAGCCACCGCGGCTTCGCGGATCGAGTAGACCGCCATGGACGGATGGTACGCCAACGGTGTTTCGAGCAGATGACGCACGAGGGGTCGCCGGCGCTCAGTACCGGATGGCGTCGATCACCTTCACGCGGACGGCGACGAGCGCCGGGAGGAGCCCGGCGATCGCGCCGACGGCCGTCGCGCTGACCAGCCCGAGGACCGCCGCCTCGATGGGGAACGGCGGGAAGTCCGTCACGAGCCCTTGACCGATGAACTGCTCGACGATCGGACTCTTCACGACGGCGACGGCGAGCATGACACCGATCACCCCGGCGACGAAGGTGGCGACGACACTCTCCATCATCACGGCGAAGAACACGCGCGGCGCGGTCGCCCCGAAACTGCGTCGGATCCCGATCTCGCGGATGCGCTGGCGGACGGTGACGAGCGAGAGGTTGATCAGCCCGAGGGCTCCGAGCAGGAGGATGAGTCCGGCGACGGCACCGACCACGAGCTTCAACGACAGGAGCGGGTCCTCTCCTGTCTGGCCGAAGTCGTTGCGGAACACCTCGACGCCGTACGCGTCGCCGAGTTCGGCACGCAGGTCGGACTGGATCCGCTGGATGAAGGCCTCGGCGTCCGCGTTCGGGACCCAGAACTCGAACTGCGGCAGCTGACCGGGCTGGCCCATGCCCTCCTCGGCGCCGGCCGCCGGACCGATGAGCGCCGTCCCCGCGGGCAGGATCGACAGCTGCGGTTCGGTGTCCCACTCGTTGCTGGCGTACACCCCGACGACCACGGCCGTGACCGGATGTTCACCGTGGACGGTGACCGTCGGGTGCGTCTCGATGGGCGGCGACCCGAGGCGCTGCCAGAACGCCGGGTTCACGACGATCGCGGGTGCGAGGCGGTCGCCGTCGTCCTCCTGGAACCAGGTGCCCTCGTCGAGTCTGATGCGGTGCATCTCGCCGTAGGGGACGTCGACGACGGTCGCGGGTACCGGCACGGTCCCGTCGGCGAACTGCACGTTCAACTGGGTGCTACCGGATTGCGAGACGTACCCGATGCCGTACCGCTCGGCGAGGTCGTGCACCGCCGTGATGTACAGCTCAGGGTCGGGCTGCTCCGCTCCCGTGCCGTAGACCGACGCCATGAGCGTGGCGGGTCGGCCGCCGTAGCGTTCCTGCGACTCGGTCTGGGCCTGCGCCGCGAGCGACGACATGCCGACCATGCTCGTGAGGGCGCACACCGCGACACCGACGCCGATGAGCGAGAGGATGACCCGGCCACGATGGATCCGCAACTCCTGGGCGGCCTCGACGACCGCTCCGACGATCGAGGTCAGGATCCTAGACATCCGTGGCCTCCAGTTCGTGATCGGGGGTGAGCACGCCGTGATCGAGACGGTGGTGGGTCGTCGCGAGTCGGGCGATGGCCCGGTCGTGGGTGATCGTCACGAGGGCGGCCCCCGTGGAGGACGCCACCTCATCGAGCAGGGACATGACGGAGGTGCCGGTCTCGACGTCGAGTGCGCCGGTCGGCTCGTCCGCGAGGATGAGCCGTGGCCCACGGACCAGTGACCGTGCGATGGCGACGCGCTGCTGTTCGCCGCCGGACAGTTTCGTGGGCATCGCGTCGAGGCGGTCGCCGAGTCCGACGCGTTCGAGCATCGCGGCGGCGATCTCCCGACGGCGCCAGAACGAGCGTCCGCCGGCATACAGGAGCGGCGTCGTCACGTTCTCGAGCGCGGTCCGGCCGGGCAGGAGGTTGAACTGTTGGAAGACGAATCCGATCTGGGCGCCGCGCAGTCGGTCGCGCGCACCGGAGCCGAGGCGTTCCGCCGGTCGACCGTCGAAGACGAGCGACCCGGAGGTCGGCTTGTCGAGCAGGCCGAGGAGGTTCAGGAGCGTCGACTTGCCCGAACCCGATCGGCCGACGATGGAGACGCGATCGCCCTCGTGCACCTCGAGGTCGACGCCGTCGAGGATCGTCAGCGGCGGCGCGTCGGGGATCTGGACGACCCTGGTGACGCCGCGGAGCTCGAGGAGCGTCACCCGACCGACCCGTCGCAAGCCATGCTGCCGTCCGGAAGCGGCGTGCACCCCTCGGGCGCGGGCGCGACGGCTCCGGGGACGAACTGGAGCACCGAGTCGCCTTCGGCGACGCCGTCGACGATCTGCACCTGCTGCCCGTCGTTCAGTCCCAGCGTGACCGGCCGTTCCTCCTGGGCGCCGTCGGCGCCGACGACCCAGACGGTCCCGGTTCCGGCCGAACCCTTGACGGCGGTCGTCGGCAGCACGAGGACGTTCTCGGCGACACCGCCCGCGAGTTCGATCGTCGCGGCGAGTCCGGCGAACACCCGGACATCACCGGGCACCGCGCAGGTGACGGAGGTTCCGCTGCCACCGGGTGTCTGCCCGGATCCACCGCCCGTCGTCGGCTCCTCCTCGTCGCCGCCGCTCGACGGCGTCGTGACGCGAACGGCCGGACAGACGAACGGGGCCGGGCCGCCGTTGATGGTGACCGTCGCCTCGCCGGGGATGGTGAGCAGACGGTACTGCTTGTCGGCGCTCAACGCCCCGGTGATGGAGAACGTGGCCGGCGACACCTGCGCCACCGCGTCGCCGATCTGGACCGACTGCCCGTGGATGAGCTTGACGTTGCCGAGAGTGCCCGCGACCGGCGCGGTCACCTGCACGTACCGCTCCTTGCCCTCCTCGTCGATGGTCTTGACGTCGAGGATGGGATCACCCTCCGCGAGGACGGCCCCCTTGGCGGCGAACACCTCGTCGACGGTGCCGGCGACGGTCGACTTCGCCGTGCTGGCCGGGTCGGCGACGACCTGGCCCTCCACCGAGACGGTGTTGACCACGGTGCCGAGCGCCGCCTGGACCTGTGGTTCCACGAGGCTCCCGGTCGGCTGCGTCGGCCCCTCCTCCTGCGGTGCGTCCGGGAAGAACGCGACCTTCACGAGGGCCACCGCGATCGCGGTGAAGACGAGCAGTTTCAGAATGGGGAACACCCAGGTGCGGACAACGCCCACGCCGACCTCCGGAATCCACCGCAGTCGGAGTGACGAGCGGCCATAGGAGCTTCCAAGGTAGCAACGCGGAAGGCGGCCGGACATCACCCTCGCGGATGATGTCCGACCGCCTCCTGGCGGGTGGGACCGAACGGACCCGTCCGGTGATCAGGCCTCGATGACGAGCGGGACGATCATCGGGCGGCGACGGAAGGACGTGTTGACCCAGCGGCCCACGGTCCGACGGATCACCTGCGACAGCGCGTGCGTGTCGCGGACGCCGTTCTCCGCCGCCTCGGCGAGTGCCTTGGCGACCTTCGGCTTGATGTCGGCGAAGACCTTGTCGTCCTCGGCGAAGCCCTTCGCGTGCACCTCGGGGCCGGAGATGATGTGCCCGGTCTTCGAGTCGACGACGACGATGACCGAGATGAAGCCCTCCTCCGCCAGGATGCGACGGTCCTTGAGGTCGGCGTCGGTGATCTCGCCGACGGTCGAGCCGTCGACGTAGACGAGCCCGACGTCGAGCTGCCCGACGACCTTCGCGACGCCGTCCTTCAAGTCGATGACGATGCCGTCCTCGCCGATGAAGGTGTTCTGCGCCGGGACTCCGCTGTCGATCGCGAGCTTCTGGTTCGCGACGAGGTGACGGTACTCGCCGTGGACCGGGAGCACGTTCTTCGGCTGAAGGATGTTGTAGCAGTACAGCAGCTCACCGGCGGCCGCGTGACCGGAGACGTGGACCTTCGCGTTGCCCTTGTGGACGACGGTGGCGCCGAGCTTCGTCAGGCCGTCGATGACCCGGTAGACCGCGTTCTCGTTGCCCGGGATGAGGCTCGAGGCGAGGATGACGGTGTCGCCCGGGCCCGGTTCGATCGCGTGGTCGAGGTTCGCCATCCGGCTGAGGACGGCCATCGGCTCGCCCTGTGACCCGGTCGACATGTAGACGATCTTGTCCTCGGGGAGGTCCTTCGCCTTCTTGTAGTCGATGAGCAGGCCCTCGGGGACGTTCAGATACCCGAGGTCGGCTGCGATACCCATGTTGCGCACCATGGACCGACCGAGGAACGCGACCCGCCGGCCATGGGCGTGAGCCGCGTCGAGGACCTGCTGGACGCGGTGCACGTGACTCGAGAAGCTCGCGACGATGACGCGGCGCTCGGACTTCGCGATGACCTGGTCGAGGACCGGCCCGATGGACCGCTCGAGCGGCGTGAATCCCGGAACGTCGGCGTTCGTCGAGTCGACGAGGAAGAGGTCGACGCCTTCTTCACCGAGGCGGGCGAAGGCGCGGAGGTCCGTCAGGCGGCCGTCGAGCGGCAACTGGTCCATCTTGAAGTCACCGGTCACGAGGACCGTGCCGGCGTCGGTGTCGATGAACACCGCGAGCGCGTCCGGGATCGAGTGGTTGACCGCGACGAACTCGAGGTCGAACGGCCCCAGCGCCTCGATCTGGCCCTCCTTCACCGGCAGGGTGTAGGGGACGATGCGGTGTTCCTTGAGCTTCGCCTCGATGAGCGCGAGCGTCAGGCCGGAACCGATCAGCGGGATGTCCTTGCGGAGCTTCAGGAGGTAGGGCACGGCGCCGATGTGGTCCTCGTGACCGTGCGTGAGCACGACCCCGACGATGTCGTCGAGCCGGTCCTTAATGGAGGTGAAGTCGGGAAGGATCAGGTCGACGCCCGGCTGGTGTTCTTCGGGGAAGAGCACGCCGCAGTCGACGATCAGGATCTTGCCGTCGATCTCGAAGCAGGTCATGTTCCTGCCGATCTCGCCGAGTCCTCCGATGGGGATGACGCGGAGCGTCCCCGGTTCGAGGACTGGCGGATCGATGATGGTATTGGGCATGTAGCCCCCCTCTGGTTTGTCTAGCGAGTCGTACCGGCGACCTTGGGCAGCGCGCCACCGGCGGCGGCGTTGCGGTCTGGCCGGAAGTTGCGGAAGTCGACGCCTGGGATGTCCTTCACCAGGTCGATCTCATCCTCGATCTGCGCGGCCTCCCACTCCTCCGGACCGACCAGCGGAAGACGTACCCGCGGGCTCTGGATCCGGCCGAGGCCGTGCAAGATGTATTTGGCGGCGACGGTGCCGGGGACGTGGGTCATGACCGCGCGCACGAGCGGCTCGAGCTGCCGGTGCGCGGCGGTCGCTGCGACGAGGTCGCCGGAGTTCACCGCGTCGACCATGTGTCGGTAGGGCGTCGGCGCGATGTTTGCCGTGACGCCGATGAGGCCGGTGCCGCCGATGGCGAGCGTCGGCAGTGCGTTGGCGTCGTCGCCGGCGAAGTACATGAGGTCCGTCTGGTTCATGACCCGGCTCACCTCACTGAGGTCGCCCTTGGCGTCCTTCACCGCGAGGATGTTCGGGTGCTTGGCCGCACGCAGGATCGTCTCATAGGTGATGGGGATGCCGGTCCGCCCCGGGATGTCGTAGAGGATGACGGGCAGATCCGTGGAGTCGGCGATCATGCGGAAGTGGGTGAGCACGCCGGCCTGGGTGGGCTTGTTGTAGTACGGGGTGACGATCATGTTGCCGTCGGCGCCCGCCTGCTCGCTCTTCTTCGCGAGCTCGATCGCGTGGGCCGTCTCGTTGGAGCCACCACCGGTGATGATCTTCGCGCGCCCGCCCGCGACGGCCTTGCCGACCTCGACGAGCTTCACCTTCTCCGGGTCCGTCAGCGTCGACGTCTCACCCGTGGTGCCGGTGACGACGATGCCGTCGGCCCCCGCGGTCACGACGTCGTCGATGTGTCGCTCGACGGCCTTCCAGTCGACCTCGCCGTCGGCGGTGAACGGCGTCACCAGGGCGACGAGGACTTGACCGAAGGGGTTCTCTGCACGCGACACGCTCTCAGGCTATCGGGTTTCCCTCGTGCGGGTCACCATCCGCACAGGCGTCACCTCGCGTCACAGAGGCTCAGGGACCGGTACCCGGACCCTATGCTGACGGACACCATGCACCCGACGGCCGCCCTCTCACTGATCCTCGTCCTCGTCCTGTCCACGACGGCGGTGGGTCTGATCGTGCGTGCACGGAGCGGGCGTGCGACGCACCGCACCGACGGCGACCGCCTCTCGCCGGCGGCACTCGGGACGACCACTCCGCTCGGCCGATCGGCCACCCTGGTGCAGTTCAGCACCGAGTTCTGTGCCCTGTGCCCCGGCACCAGACGACTGCTGCACGAGCTGGCCGACGGGGAGGCGGGCGTGGGCGTCCTCGACGTCGACCTGACCCACCGTCCCGACCTCGCGGACCGCTTCGCCGTCCTGCAGACGCCCACCGTCCTCCTCCTCGACCGCGCCGGGATCGTGCGCGGTCGGTTCTCCGGGGCCGCACGCCGTGCGGTGCTCGCCGGCGAGCTGCGATCCGTCCTCGGGAGACCGGCATGACCTCGAACCCTCCAGCAGCACAGCCGACCGGCATCGACCCGCGCAGCCCGCGGTTCGGCGCGACCATGACCGCCGTGCTCCTCCTCGTCGCCGTCTTCCTCGCGCTGACGGCGCCGCTCGCCGACACGCCGCCCGCGCGGGCCGGCCAACCGGCCTTCGTCCTCCTCGTCGTCATCGCAGCCCTGTTCGCGTGGGGCGCGTTCGCCGGGATCCGACGCCACCCGTACGGCGTCGTCTTCCGACGCCTCATCCGCCCGAGGCTCGGCCCGCCCACCGAACTCGAGGCACCTGAACCACCGACCTTCGCCCAGGGCGTCGGCCTGGTGGTGGTCGCGATCGGACTCGTGCTGCACCTCATCGGGGTGCCGGGATCCCTCGCCGTCTCCGCCGGTGCCGCCTTCGTCGCCGCCTTCCTCAACGCGGCGTTCGGGTTCTGCCTCGGCTGCCGCCTGTATGTGCTCCTCCTCCGTGCCCGTGTCATCGGGCGACAGGCGTGACGGCGGCCCGAAGCACCTGACGACACCGTTTGTCGACGGGGTGACCGTCCAGGTCGATCCGGTTAGGCTGACCCCACGAACACCAGTGCCGATGCGCTCCTGCACGGCCCGACGATGGAGGTTGCACCATGGCGGTAACAAGCGAAGCCACGACGGTCTGGAACGGCACGCTCTTCGAGGGATCGGGGCACACGAGCCTCGACACCTCCGAAGCGGCCGAGTTCGCGGTCGACTGGAAGGCACGCTCCGAGGGATCCAACACGACGACGACCCCGGAGGAACTGCTCGGGGCTGCGCACGCCTCCTGCTACTCGATGGCGTTCGCCAACGAACTCACGAGCGCCGGATTCCCGCCGGAGCGCATCCAGGCGACCGCAGCGGTCTCCTTCACCCCCGGCACCGGCATCACCGGCAGCCACCTGCTCGTCAGCGCGGTCGTGCCCGGCATCTCCGAGGCCGACTTCGAGCGCATCGCCACGGCGGCGAAGGACGGCTGTCCGGTCTCGCAGGCGCTCGCCGGCATCCCGATCACCCTCGAAGCCAGCCTCGCGTAACCACCACCGTCCAGCAGCACGACCAGGAAGGCGACGCGCATGCGCATCGTGATCGGCGGGGCCTCCGGGCTCATCGGAACGGCGCTCGGGCGCTCCCTCGAGACCGACGGCCATGAGGTCGTCCGGCTCGTACGACGTCCGGCGCGCGGTGCCGGAGAAGCGGAGTGGGATCCGCTGGCAGGAACGCTGGACCCGCGAGTCCTGAGCGGCGCCGACGCGGTCGTCAACCTCTCCGGGGCCTCCCTCGGCAAGCTGCCGTGGACGGCGGCCTACCGATCCACGATCCTCTGGTCACGACTCAGCGCCACCCGTACCCTCGTCGACGCCATGAACCGGGCGGAGCAGCCACCGGCCGCCTTCCTCAGTGGTTCGGCGGTCGGGTACTACGGCAACCGTCCCGGAGAGACCCTCACGGAGGACTCCTCCAGAGGGGCCGGATTCCTCGCCGACGTCGTCGTCGCCTGGGAGGACTCGGCGCTCGCGGCGCCCGACGCCGTCCGCACCGTGCTGCTCCGCAACGGCATCGTCGTCGACCTGGCAGGCGTGCTCAAGCCGCTGGCACCGCTCACCAGGTTCGGGGTCGCCGGTCCGCTCGGTTCGGGCCGCCAGTTCTGGCCGTGGATCGGGCTGCAGGACGAGGTCCGGGCGATCACCCACCTGCTGACCTCGACGCTCTCCGGACCGGTGAACCTGTGCGGTCCGCAGGCCGCCCGCGCCGACGACCTCATGTTCGAGCTCGCCAGACGGATGAACCGGCCCTATCTGCTGCGCGTCCCGACGTTCGCCCTGAAGGCTCTCCTCGGCGACGCCGCCGACGGACTGCTGCTGAGCGATCAGCGCGTCGAACCTCGTCGGCTCTTGGACGACGGCTTCACGTTCAGCACGCCGACCGTCGAGCAGGCGTTGGCCGAAGCACTCGCCCGCGACTGAACGACGGGACGCCGCCGCTCCGGTCAGCTCCGCGAGAGCCGGATCGCCTGTCGGATGGCCTGCCGTGCGCGGCGGCGGTCTCCGGCACCGTCGTAGACGAGTCCGAGGCGGTACCAGGATCGCCAGTCGTCGGGAGCGGCCTCGGCCGCGTCGCGGTACTTCGGGAACAACTCGTCTGCGGCATCACGCATCGGCCGGCCGCTCTCGCGGGTCTCGACCTGCTCGGGCGGAAGGCCGCCCTCGGCCTCGAGGCGGACTCCGAGTCGCTCGGCGCCCAGCCCGAAGGCGATCTCGCGCCAGAGCGCCCAGACGCCGAGGATCGGCAGGACGATGAGCGCCGCACCCATGGCGACGCCGACAGGCTCGCCCGTGCCGAGGAGGACGACGGCACGGTACCCGACGAGGACGATGTAGAGGACGAGCAGGGCCGCGATGACCGCGACCATGACGCGGGTCTTCACAGGGCGCTGGCCGCCGCGGCCTGGCCGGAGACGTGCTCGGGCGCCCCCTGGGCGGGCCGCCGACCCGCCGGCCCTGGGCGATCGAGTCCGAGGTCGAGCAGACTGTCGAGACCGACGGTGACCCCCCGGGCGTCGCGGGCGGCGACGAGGGCGAGCCGGATGCCCCGCTCGTAGGATGCGGGCGAGATCGTGTCGTGGGTGATCGTGACGAGTTCGTCGACGCCACCGAACACGACCTCCTGGCGGGCGACGACGCCCTGGAGCCGCAGGCTGTGGATCGGGATGCTCGAGACCTGCTGTCCCCTCGCCCGCTGGTCGGTGTGCGGAGCGGCGACGGGCCCACGGTCGCCACGAGCGGCCATCATCAACTCGGCGGTGCGCACGGCGGTCCCGGAGGGCGAGTCCACCTTCGTGTCGCGGTGGGACTCGATGATCTCAATCGAGTCGAAGAAGCGGGCCGCGATGGTCGCGAGACTCGTCGACAGGACGGACCCCAGCGAGAAGTTGGGGATGATGACGACGCCCTGCTCGGGCAGCTCGGCGAGCCGACGGTCGAGTCGCTGGATACGCTCGGCCGACCAGCCGCTCGTCCCGACGAGCACGTTGATGCCCTGAGCGACGGCGTGGTCGACGATCCGCTGGCTGACACCCGGGACCGTGACGTCGACGACGAGGTCCGCCTCGTCCATCTCGCTCAGCTCGCTCGAGGAACCGAGCGATGCGACCAGCTCGAAGTCGTCGAGTGAACCGATGATGCTGGTGAACAGTCGGCCCATCTTGCCGCTCGCGCCGGCCAGCGCCACTCGTGTCGTCATGCCCTCAGCTTACGTGCTGCCCGTCCGGGAGGAGGCGGGCCGCCGACTAGACGATGTGCGGCTCGGGAAGTCCCGTGCGGAGTTCCATGGGGAGGTGCGCGAGGTCGTTGTGGGTGATGAGGCTCCACGGACGCCCGGCGCGCTGGTGCAGTACCGTCAGTCCGCCGTTGGCCTGGTTGATACTCACCCAGCGCCATGCGGGAGCCTGGAGCGCCTCGCGGACGAGCCACCCGATCACGAAGTTGTGCGTGATGAGCAGCTCGTGGTGGTCACCGCGCTTCGGCGAGAGGAACTCGGCCGCGGCGTCGGCCATCTGCGCTTCGCCCGCCTCGATCTCCGCCTCGGTGATCGAGCCGAAGAAGGGGTCGAACGCCGACGGCGTCTCCGGTGTGCGACCGCTCGGGACACAGTCGAAGAGCAGCGACGACGGCTCCGGTGTGACGGCCGGCATCCGCTCGGCGATGATCTGGGCGGTCTCCGCGGCACGCTGCAACGGCGAGTGCCACGCCGCGGTCATCGGGACACCGCCGAGGCGCTCCGCGAGCAGCTGCGCCTGGCGCCGACCGCGTGCCGACAGCGGTCCGTCGGGCAAGCCGTGCTCAGCGTGTTGCTGCTCGCCGTGTCTGACGAGATACAGGTAATGGGACATTCAACGCACCCCCGCGATGATCGGAGCGAAGGTGTCCTCGTCGACGGCTCCGACCGCCGACACCGTGATGGGCTGCGCGGCGAGGTGCTGCGCGAGCTGCTGGACGTCGTCCTGACCGACCGACTGCAGGCGACGGATGCTCTCGTCGAGGTCGATGAACTCACCGAGGGTCAGCTCCGCTCGACCGAGGCGGCTCATCCGCGAGTCCGAATCCTCCAGCGCCAGCGCCGAGGCGCCGCTCAGCTGCCCGAGCGCGCGCGACAGCTCCTCGTCCGTCACGCCGTGCTCGGCGAGCCGGTGGAGCTCGGCGAGCATGAGTTCGGCGACGGTCGCCGCCTTCGCCGTGGAGCAGGCTGCAGCGAGGCCGAAGACGCCGGCGTCCGAGTAGCTGCCGGCGAACGAGTACACCGAGTAGGCGAGCCCGCGTCGTTCGCGGATCTCCTGGAACAGGCGGCTGGACATGCCGCCGCCGAGGATGGAGTTGAGCATGCTCATGGCGAATCGTCGCTCATCGCCTGCGATGAGGCCCGCTCCGCCGATCTGCAGGTGGACCTGCTCGGTGGGTCTGTGCACGACCGAGAGGGGCGAGCCCCCGACGATGGCAGCAGGAGCGAGCGTCCGACGCGCGACCGGTGCGGCCACCGCGTCCGCCGGCCAGCCCGCTTGCACGAGCGCCTCGGACACCTGGGCGACGAGCGCGTCGTGGTCGACCGCGCCGGCCGCCGTGACGATGACGTCGTTCGCGCGGTAGTTGGCCCGGTAGTGCGCCACGACGGCGTCCCGGCCGACCTCGATGATCGACTGCGGGTGACCGCCGATCGGACGCCCGAGCGGGTGCTCGCCGAGCACGCGCTCGAAGAACCGTTCGTTGGCGACGTCCCCCGGATCGTCGTCCATCATCGCGAGCTCTTCGAGGATGACGCCGCGTTCGTTCTCGAACTCCTCCGGGTCGAGCAGCGAGGAGGTGAGCATGTCGGTGATGACGTCCACCGCCATCGGCAGGTCGCGATCGCGCACCTTGGCGTAGTAGCAGGTGTGCTCCTTGGCCGTGAGCGCGTTGTGCTCGCCGCCGACGGCGTCGAACGCGACCGCGATGTCGAGGGCGGAACGCGACGGCGTGCCCTTGAACAGGAGGTGCTCCAGGAAGTGCGTCGAGCCGAAGGTCGCCGGTCGATCAGCGGTCGCCGGTTGTTCGTCGCGGGAACCGACGGCCACCCAGTAGCCGATCGTGGCGCTGCGGCTGCCCGGCATGTGTTCACTCAGGATGCGCAGCCCGTTGGGCAGGACCGTCCGGCGGACGAGCGCGTCCCCGGATGCGGTGAACGCGAGCTCGGGACGAGTGAGCGGAAAGTCGACGGCGGCGTTCATCACCCCAACCATACGTCAGGTTCCCGGGCGTCGCGCGCGAGCGTCGGTGCACGGGCGCCCGCCGGTCGACTCAGCGCAAGCGACCGGAGACGCGGTCGAGCTCGAGGATCTGCCCACGACTCAGCCGCACGTCGGCCGCCGCGATGAGCGAGTCGACGTGAGCCGGCTGGGACGCGCTCGCGATGGGCGCGACGACGCCGGGACGTGACATGGCCCAGGCGAGCGCGGCCGAGGCGACCGTGCAACGGTTCTCCTCCGCGATCTCGTCGAGGACGTGCAGGACCCGCAGCCCACGGCGGTGGAGATGGGTCGCGGCGCGACTACCGCGGGTGCTCGGGTCGAGGTCGGAGCGGGTGCGGTAGCGGCCCGTCAGGAAGCCATTCGCGAGGGCGAAGTAGGGCAGGACACCGAGGTGCTGGGCCGTCGCGACGAGCGCGAGGGTGCTCTCGTACGGCTCCCGGTGCATGAGGCTGTAGTGGGTCTCGAGCGCGACGAACTGGGTGAAGCCGCTCGCCGAGAGGATCCGCGCCTCCATCAGCCGCTCGGGGGTCGTGTTCGAGGTGCCGAGGTAGCGGACCTTGCCGGTCTCGATCAGCCAGTCGACCGTCCCGAGGCTGTCGGCCAACGGGATGCTCGGGTCGTCGTCGTGGAAGGACAGCAGGTCGATGTGGTCGGTCTGCAACCGTTCGAGCGCCGCCTCGACCGCACGGATGATGCTCACCGAGCCGAGACCCGGGTAGTCGGGGTGCCGGCCGATCTTCGTCGCGACCACCATGTCGTCCCGGTTGCGGCGCTTCCGCATCCAGTTGCCGATGAGTATCTCGCTGCGTCCGCCAGCGTAGCTGTCGGCGGTGTCGACCATGTTGCCGCCGGAGTCGTGGAACCGGTCGAGGATGTCCGACGTCGTGTCGGGGTCGACCGTCCACCCGAACACGCTGCCGCCGAGCACGACCGGGAAGACCGACAACTCGGAGTCGCCGATCGTGCGCCTCGGTGCCTCCGACGGCTCGGGGTCCTGGACGGGCGTCGGGAAGGACGGGTGCGGGACGAGCTGCTCGGGACGCCGACTCGCGTCGTCGTCGACGCCGTCCGCTGCTCCACCGACGAGAGAACTGCCACGGGTGCTCGACGAGCGCCAGAGGTGTGGCATCCCCTGCCCCTCTCTCGGTCCGCCGACCGGTGACGCGCTGCACCGTCGGGATCCGTGCGTGGAGCGACGGACCGGTGCTTGCTCACCAGGCTAGAGGAGACCGTCGACTTCGGCTGGACGACATCACGACCGGGTGGCAACTGATTCGTAACGATTGCTGGAGTCGGTCGATCACCTCGGATCGACGGCCACCTCGGCACGGGCGAGCACGAATCTCGCGTGCCGCAGGAGCGGCTCGTCGACCATGCGTCCCTCGTGCCGGAACACGCCGGCCGCTCCCGCTGCGGCGTCGAGCAGGGCCTGCGCCGCTGCCACCGATCGGGGGTCCGGGCGGTAGGCGGCGCGAACGGTCGGGACCTGTCCCGGGTGGATGCAGGCGGAGGCGATGCAGCCGACGGCGGCCGCGTCCGCCGCCTCGTCCGCGAGCCCGTCGAGATCGTCGATGTCGAGGTGGACCGCGTCGATCGCGGCCACTCCGGCGGCTCCCGCGGCGAGCAGCACCGAGGAGCGAGCCTGTCGGACGACGTCCCGGTATCGCCCGTCGGCCAGTCTGCTACTCGTGCCGCCCAGGGACGCGATGAGGTCTTCAGAGCCCCACATGAGCGCGAGGACCGCAGGATGGGCGGCCAACGCGGGTGCCTGCACGACACCGGCAGCGGTCTCGCACAGCGCGATGATCCGGACGTCCGGGATCGCGTCCACGAGCCGGTCGAGCGCCGCGGTCGTCTCCGTCTTCGCCAGCATCACCGTGCGATAGGCGGTGTCCGCGAGTGCCGCGACATCGTCGTCGAAGTCGACGGTGCCAGCCGGGTCGACCCGGACGACCGTGCGTGAGGGATCGAGCGGATGGTCGATGATCGCCCGGCGGGCGGCCGGCTTGTCGGCCGGGGCCACGGCGTCCTCGAGGTCGAGGATGACGGCGTCCGCGCGCGCGGCCGCTTTCGCGAAGCGGTCGGGGCGGTCCGCCGGGACGAAGAGGATCGCCGGCCCCAGGTCGAACGCCGCGGCGCCGGTCACGATGCACCCGAGCACTGGACGAGCGTGCTCCTGGTCGCGGTCGCGACGACGACGCCGTCCTGGTTCCGACCCGTGTGGAGCAGGGTGACGACACCCTCGCCCGGCCTCGACGACGACAACCGTTTGGCCGTCACGAGCGTCTCGGCGTACAGCGTGTCGCCGTGGTGCATCGGATTCGGAAAAGCGATGTCGGCGAAGCCCAGGTTCGCGACGATCGTCTGCTCGGTGAGCTGCGCGACCGACAGCCCTACGAGCGTCGAGAGGGTCAGCATCGAGTTCACGAGCCGTTCCCCGAAGGGCCCGGTCGCAGACCACGCGGCATCCATGTGCAATGATTGCCCGTTCATCGTGAGGGTCGAGAACAGGACGTTGTCGGCTTCTGTGAGGGTGCGCCCGGGGCGATGGCGGTAGATCGCACCCACCACGAACTCCTCGAAGTACAGACCTCGCTGCTCGATCACGGGGCCGGACGACGTCTCGGACGAGTCGGTCATCATGACCTCACGACGCGAAGCCGAGTTCGCGGGCGATGATCATGAGCTGCACCTCGGTGGTGCCCTCACCGATCTCGAGGATCTTCGAGTCCCGGTAGTGCCGCGCCACCGGGTTCTCGTTGAGGAACCCGTAGCCGCCGAAGATCTGGGTCGCATCGCGGGCGTTGTCCATCGCGGCCTCCCCGGCGACCATCTTCGCGATGGAGGCCTCCATCTTGTAGGGCGCTCCCCGGAGCATGCGCGACGCGGCGTCGTAGTAGGCCTGCCTGGCGGTGTGGACCCGCGTCTGCATCTTCGCGATCCGGAAGGCGATCCACTGGTTGTCGCCGATCGCCCGACCGAACACGACCCGCTCCTTGGCGTAGCGGATCGCCTCCTCGAGGCAGCCCTGGGCGGCTCCGACGGCGAGCGCGGCCACGGCGATCCGTCCACCGTCGAGCGCGGTGAGGAAGTTGGCGTATCCGCGCCCGCGTTCGCCGAGCAGGTTGCCCTCCGGTACACGGACGTCCTCGAACCGCAGCGGGTGGGTGTCGGAGGTGTGCCAGCCGACCTTGTCGTAGGGCGGTAGCGCGGTGAAGCCCGGCGTCGGGACCGGCACGAGGATCGACGACAGCTCCTTCGTCACCCGGCCGTCGGATCGGACCCGCTCCCCCGTGACGGCCGTGACCGTCACGAGACGGGTGATCTCGCTCCCGGAGTTGGTGATGAACTGCTTCGTACCGTTGATCACCCACTCACCGTCGACGAGCTCGGCGGTGGTCTCCGTCGCGCCTGCATCACTGCCGGCACGCGCCTCGGTGAGGCCGAAGGCGGCGAGCGCCTGTCCGCTCGCGAGCTGCGGGATCCATTCCTCGCGCTGGGCGTCGGTGCCGTACAGGTAGATCGGCATGGCTCCGAGGCCGACGCCGGCCTCGAGGGTGACGCCGATGCTCTGGTCGACGCGTCCGAGCTGCTCGACGGCGAGGCAGAGCGCGAAGTAGTCCATCCCCCCGCCGCCGAGTTCCTTCGGGAACGGCAGCCCGAAGAGTCCCAGCTCCCCCATCTGCGCGATGATGTCGTACGGCAGGCGGCGTTCGGTGTCGTACTGGTAGGCGGCGGGCGCGACGACCTCGTCGGCGAACGCCTTGACCGTGTCGACGATCCGCTGGTGCTCGGGGCTGAGCTCGGTGTTCATGCTGATGCTCCGTTCGTGGGTGCTGCATCGGTTGGGGCTGCGTTCAGGTGGGCTGCGACGTGGTCTGCGGCGATCGTCGCGACCGACTGGCGGGTGGCGACCGTGCCACCCGTGGAGACGTGGAGGGTGACCGTGCCGTCGGTCGTGGCGGTGAGGAGGTGCTCCATCTTCATCGCTTCGACGGTGACGAGCGGCTGACCGGCGGTGACGGCGTCGCCGCTCGTGACGTGCAGCGCCGTGACGGTGCCGGGCATCGGCGTCCGCACCTCCGGATCGACCGCACCGGCCGCGGTCGGATCCCCGCCGGCTGGGAGCGCCTCACGCGGGACCACTTCGACCACACTGATGGCACCGTCGAGCGCGATCCATCGTTCGTCCCCCACGCGGACGATCTCCAAGGGGGTGCTGACACCGTCGTGCTCGAACCGCAGGGTGCCGTCCGACCGGCTGAGGACCGCGGCCCGCGTCGGTGCCGCGTCATCGACGGAGACGCTCGCGTCGTCGCTCGAGCCGCGCACCTCGATGCGGACGATGCGTCCGTCGTCCAGACGCAGGTGCTGTCGCGTCGGTGCTGCCACGCCGAGGCGCCACCCACCCGGATCCGACCACGGCGTCCCGAGTCCGGCGGTCCGCGCTGCGGCCTTGCATCGCCGGTCCTCCGTTTCGGCGAGCGCCGCGGCGGTCAGGATCCGCTCGGACGTCGAGTCGGACGGACGGTCGTCGAGCAGTTCGGCGATGAGACCGGTGTGCAGCCGTCCCGCGACGACGTCCTCGTCGGCGAGGAGCCGCCGGAGGAAGCCGAGGTTCGTGCGGACACCGAAGACCACCGTCGCCGCGAGCGCGGCGTCGAGTCGCCGGAGCGCGGTCCCGCGATCCTCGGCCCAGCAGACGATCTTCGCGAGCATCGGGTCGTACCACGGGCCGACGAACTGCCCGGCGACGATGCCGCCGTCGACGCGGACCCCCGGCCCCTGCGGCAGACGCACCCGTTCGAGCACCCCGGTCTGGGGCAGGAAGCCGCTCGACGAGTCCTCCGCGTACAGCCGCGCCTCCACCGCGTGACCACGCAGGACGACGTCGTCCTGCGTCATCGTCAGCGGTTCACCGGCGGCGACGCGCACCTGCAACTCCACGAGGTCCAGCCCCGTGACGAGCTCGGTGACCGGATGCTCCACCTGCAACCGCGTGTTCATCTCGAGGAAGGCGAACTCGTCTGGTCGGTCGTCGGCGACGAGGAACTCGACGGTCCCCACCCCTCGGTAGCCGACGCTTCGGGCGACCGTGCAGGCCGCCTCGCCGAGTCGCTCCCGCTGGCGGTCGTCGATGAGCGGGGACGGGGACTCCTCCACCACCTTCTGGTGCCGACGCTGGAGCGAGCACTCACGCTCCCCGAGGTGCACGACCGCACCGTGGGCGTCCGCGAGCACCTGCACCTCGATGTGCCGGGGTCTCGAGACGAACCGCTCGAGGAGGAGCGTGGCGTCGCCGAAGGCCGCCTCGGCCACCCGGTGCGCGGAGGCGATGGCCGATGGGAGCTCCTCGGCGCGCTCCACCACCTGCATCCCCTTGCCGCCGCCACCGCCCGCCGGCTTGACGATGAGCGGGAAGCCGATGGCGACGCCGGCACGGACGAGCGCGTCGTCGTCGAGCGAGGCGTCGGCGACGCCCTCGATGATCGGGACGCCTCGAGCCGCGACGTGGTCCTTCGCCCGGATCTTGTCGCCCATGAGGACCAGGGCGCGCTCGTCCGGTCCGATGAAGACGATCCCGGCAGCGGCGAGCGCCCTCGCGAGCGCGGGTTGTTCGGACAGGAAGCCGTAGCCCGGGTGCACCGCCTCGGCCCCGGTCGTGACGGCGGCCCGGACGACGGCGTCGACATCGAGATAGCTGTCCGAGGCCGGCGCGGGTCCCAGGCGGACGGCGCGGTCCGCGAGCCGGACATGCGGGGCGTCGCGGTCGGCGTCGCTGAAGACCGCGATGCTCTCGATGTCCATCGCTGTGAGCGTGCGGATGATGCGACAGGCGATCTCGCCGCGGTTCGCGACGAGGACGGAGCGGAAGGGACGCGCGGATGCCTGGCCCGGCCGGTTCGGTGTCTGGATCGTCATGCCGTCACATCCTGAAGAGGCCGAAGCCGGGTTCCGGCAGTGGCGCGCGGGAGCACACCTCGAGCGCGAGTCCGAGGACCGTGCGGGTCCGGGCGGGATCGATGATGCCGTCGTCCCAGAGCCGCGCGGTCGAGTAGTACGGATTGCCCTGCTCCTCGAAGTCGGTGAGGATCGGCGCCCGGAAGTCATCCTCAGCCTGGGCGGTCCACGCCTCACCTCGGGCCTCGAGCTGGTCGCGCTTGACGGTCGCGAGGACACTCGCCGCCTGCTGTCCCCCCATGACGGAGATGCGCGCGCCCGGCCACATCCAGAGGAAGCGGGGGTCGTAGGCCCGGCCGCACATGGAGTAGTTGCCGGCGCCGAACGAACCGCCGATCACGACCGTCAGCTTCGGCACCCGGGTGGTCGCGACCGCGGTGACCATCTTCGCGCCGTGCTTGGCGATGCCTCCGGCCTCGGCGTCACTGCCGACCATGAAGCCCGAGATGTTCTGGAGGAACAGCAACGGGATGCCGCGCTGGTCGGCGAGCTCGATGAAGTGGGCGCCCTTCATGGCCGACTCGCTGAAGAGGACGCCGTTGTTCGCGATGATGCCGACGGGGTGCCCGTGCAGCCTCGCGAACCCGGTCACGAGGGTGTCGCCGTACTCCCGCTTGAACTCCGAGAAGTCACTCCCGTCGACGAGCCGCGCGATCACCTCACGGACGTCGTAGGCCGTCTGCAGCTCCGCCGGCACGACGCCGTACAGCTCTGCCTCCGGGACGACCGGCGGCACGCTCGGATGCACCTCCCACGCGCGCGGGTGGGGCGCCGGCAGCGTCGCGACCGCATCCCGGAGGATGTCGAGCGCGTGCGCGTCGTCGTCGGCGAGGTGGTCCGTGACCCCCGACACCCGGGCGTGGAGGTCGCCGCCGCCGAGCTGCTCCGGCGTCACGACCTCGCCGATCGCAGCCTTCACGAGGGGTGGACCGCCCAGGAAGATCGTGCCCTGACCGCGCACAACGACGTTCTCATCGCTCATGGCGGGGACGTACGCACCTCCGGCGGTGCAGGACCCGAGTACGGCGGCGAGTTGCGGGATGCCGGCCGCCGACATCCTGGCCTGGTTGAAGAAGATCCGGCCGAAGTGGTCCCGATCGGGGAAGACCTCGTCCTGCGTCGGGAGGTTCGCTCCCCCGGAGTCGACGAGGTACAGGCAGGGCAAGCGGTTCGCAGCCGCGATCTCCTGGGCCCGGAGGTGTTTCTTCACCGTCATCGGGAAGTACGAGCCACCCTTCGCGGTCGCGTCGTTCGACACGACGAGCACGTGTCGTCCGTGGACGAGGCCGATCCCGGCGATGACCCCGGCGCCGGGAGTCGCATCGTCGTACATGCCGTGCGCGGCCAGGGGCGCGATCTCCAGGAAGGGGCTCCCCTCGTCGAGCAGGCGGTCGACCCGATCGCGTGGCAGTAGCTTGCCCCGGGCGACGTGCCGCACCCGCGACGCTTCCGGTCCGCCCAGGGCCGCGGTCGCCATCGTCTGCTCGAGCACCGTCACGAGCGCCCGCTGCGCAGCCTCCTGCTCGCGGAATCGGGCTGAGGTGGGATCGGCACCGCTCGTGAGGGTGGGCACTCGGGCTCCTGTCGTCGTCGACCGTGAGTGCATTCAGTTACTGACCACTCACTCAAAGAGAGGTTACAGTTCACTAACTGAAAAAGTCCACCCCGAGGAGATCCGATGACCGGTCGTGACACATCGTCCCCGAGCCCACCGCACCTCGGGCGCTCGGAGGCGAAGGCCGCCCGTCGCTCGGCCCTCCTGCGGTCAGCGGCCGGCCTGTTCGCCGAGCGCGGCTTCACCGGGGTGTCGATGGAGGACCTCGGAACCGCCGTCGGTATGAGCGGACCCGCCGTCTACCGCCACTTCCCGAGCAAGCAGGCCGTCCTCGCAGCACTCCTCATCGGTGTCAGTCAGGATCTGCTGGACGGCGGGACCCGGGAGGTCGAGCAGGCTCCGGACAGCGATCGGGCACTGCGTTCGCTGGTCAGCTTCCACGCGGCGTTCGCCCTCGACGACCCCGACGTGATCCGCATCCAGGACCACGACCTCGACAGCCTGGCACCGGACGACCGCCGCGCGGTCCGCACCCTCCAGCGGCGGTACGTCGAGCGGTGGGTGGACGTCCTCACGACGCTGCATCCCACGATCCCCACGGCGGAACTGCGGGTCCGCGCGCTCGCGGGTTTCGGACTGATCAACTCCACGTCCCACAGCACCTCCCGCGGCAGGAACGAGGTCGGGACACCCGACCGGGAGGCGGTGCGCTCGATGCTCGAGCGGATGGCGCTGGCCGCCCTGCTCGCCGCGTGAGGATGCGGGACGGGTTCAGTCGACGAGCACGGACAGGACGTTCCCCGCTGGATCGGTGAACCAGGCGATGTCCGGGCCGTTCCCGCGCATGATCCCCTTCGCGTCCGTCGGCAGGACGTCGTCGGGGTAGAGCTTCGTCACCACACCGCGCGCCTGCAGCTCGTCGACCGCCGTGTCGATGTCGTCGACCACGAGGTTCAGCACCGTGAACGAGGCCGGTGTGTGGTCCGGCTTGCCGTAGACGAGCACCGACCCGCCGGCGGGCAGCGCCACGTCCAGGAACCCCATGGCGTTGTCGGTGACCGTGAGACCGAGGACGTCCCGGTAGAACGTCCTCGCCGCGTCGATGTCGTCGACCGAGAACCCGCTGAAGACATCCGTGTACGTGACCATGAGCCGCTCCCTCGCTGATTCCCGATGCGTACACGATGCACGATGCCACGTCGCGGTCGTCGCGTCCAGGCCCGAACGGCCGCCGGGGCGGGCGAGCGCGAGGGCCTGGACTCGACGATCACACCATCGTCAGGACCATCGGCGGATCGGACAGCATCGTCCCGAGGTCGACGAGGAACCGGGACCCCTGCTCTCCGTCGATGAGCCGATGGTCGAACGAGAGCGACAGCGTCACGACGTGTCGCAGCGCGACCTGCCCCTCGAACTCCCACGGCTGGCGACGGACGGCGCCGAGCGCGATGATCGCCGCCTCACCGGGGTTGAGGATGGGCGTCCCCGCATCGACACCGAAGACGCCGACGTTGGAGATCGTGATCGTCCCCCCTCGCAGTTCCGCCGGAGCGGTGCGTCCCTCGCGGGCCGTGCGGACGAGGTCCGCCAAGGCGTCCGCGAGTTCGAACAGGCTGAGCTCCTCGGCCCGTGCGATGTTCGGGACGAGGAGGCCCCGCGGCGTCGCTGCGGCGATCCCGAGTCCGACGTGCCCGTACTCGACGATCTCCCCGGCAGCCTCGTCCCAGCTCGCGTTGACCGCGGGGGTGCGTCTCACGGCGATGCACACCGCCTTGGCGAGGACGGTCAGGATGTTGACCCGGTGGTCCCCGGTCCGAGGCGAGCGGGCGAGCGCGTCCAGCAGCGACATCGTCGGCGTCACGTCGACCGTCAGGAACTCCGTCACGTGGGGAGCCGTGAACGCACTGTTCACCATCGCCTCGGCGGTGCGGCGCCTGACCCCCGTGATCGGCCGACGCACCGACCCGTCGGCCGCCGTGGCCGGCGTCGCTGGGGTCCCGGCCGGCGCCGCTCCCGCTCCGCGAGCACGCTCCGGCAGCTGCCCACTCGGGCCGGTCGCGGCGCGCTCGACCTCCTCACGCGCGATCCGACCACCGACACCGGTGCCGACGAGCGTTCCGAGGTCGACGCCCAGATCGCGGGCGAGTCGCCGGACCGGTGGTGTCGCGCGAGGCCGGGAACGCTCCGGCACCGGGGCGGTGTGCACCGGTACGGTGTGCGCCGGGGCAGGTGTGTCATCGTCGACGGACCGCGCACGGCGCCGTGGCCGTTCACCGCTCGCCGTGCGAGGGCCGTAGCCGACGAGGACCGGCTCGCGGTCCGCCGCCCCACTCGGGAGGTCGACCTCCGCCCGGTCCGCCTCGGGGACCGACGGGGGCGGAGCGGTCTGACCATCGGGCGCGAAGTCGACGAGCGCTTCGCCGACGAGGACCGTCGTCCCCGGTTCGACGTGAAGCCTCGTGACCACGCCGGCGGTCGGCGCGGGCAGTTCGACGAGCGCCTTCGCGGTCTCGACCTCGGCGATCACCTGGTTGAGCTCGACGTGGTCGCCGACGGCGACGCGCCAGGACACGAGTTCGCTCTCGGTCAGACCTTCACCGAGATCGGGTAGGGAGAACCGCTTCATCGCCGTCCCTCCCCACCGGTCACAGGCCGGGCCTCGACCCTGCCCGCGGCCGAGGCGGAGGACCGACGCCCCAGTGCGCGATCCACCCCGTCCAGGATCCGGTCGAGGTCCGGCAGGAAATGGTCCTCGAGCACCGACGCGGGATAGGGCGTGTCGAACCCCGTCACCCGCACCGGAGCCTCTTCGAGGAGGTCGAAGCAGCGTTCGGTGATCGAGGCCGCCAACTCGGCTCCGATGCCGCCGGAACGCTGCGCCTCGTGCGTGATGACGAGTCGCCCGGTCTTCTCGACCGAGGCGGCGACCGCGTCGACGTCGAGAGGTGCGAGGGATCGGAGATCGATCACCTCCAGGTCGACCCCCTCGTCGGCCGCAGCCTCCGCAGCCTCGAGCGCCGTCTGGACGAGCGGACCGTAGGCGACCAACGTCGCGTCCGTGCCGGCGCGAACGGTCCGCGCGCGGGTGAACGCGAGCGGATCGGCGGGCAGGTCGTCGAGGACCTCGCCCTTCGTCCAGTACCGCCGCTTCGGTTCGAAGAACAGCACCGGGTCGTCGCACGCGATCGCCTGACGGATCATCGTGTGCGCGTCCTGGGGGTCGGAGCACGTCACCACGCGCAGTCCCGCCGTGTGCGCGAAGTACGCCTCCGGGGACTCGGAGTGGTGCTCGACGGCGCCGATGCCCCCGCCGTACGGCACGCGGATGGTGACCGGCATCCGCACGGCACCCTTCGTCCGGTAGTGCAGCTTCGCCAACTGCGCGACGATCTGGTCGAAGCCCGGATAGATGAACCCGTCGAACTGGATCTCGCACACCGGGCGGAAGCCTCGGAACGCCAGACCGATCGCCGCTCCGATGATCGCGGACTCCGCCAGCGGCATGTCGACGACGCGATCGGCACCGAACTCCGCCTGGAGGCCGTCGGTCACCCTGAACACCCCGCCGAGTCGGCCGATGTCCTCGCCGAGCAACAGGACCCGGTCGTCATCGGCGAGGGCGTGGTGCAGTCCGGCGTTGATCGCCTTGCTGAGGGTGAGCGTGGTCATCGGGCACCACCGTCGAACATCGCGAGGTACGAGCGGTACTCCTCGCGTTGCCGTTCGAGCCCGGGGTGGGCGGTGGCGTAGACCTCGTCGAAGAGCGAGAGCGGGTCAGGGGCAGGCAAGGCGAGGCACCCCGCACGGACCCGGGCGGCCGCGGCGTCGGCGATGGACGCGACGTGGGCTCGGGCCGTCTCGTCGAGGGCCCCCTCGGACTCCAGCAGACGCTCGAGCCGGGCGATCGGATCCTTCGCACGCCACGACGCGACCTCGCTCTCGTCCCGGTACCGCGTCGGATCGTCCGAGGTGGTGTGCGGCCCCATGCGGTAGGTGACGGCCTCGATGAAGGTCGGCCCACCACCGGAACGTGCGCGGTCGACGGCGATCCGCATCGCCGCCGTCACGGCGAGCACGTCGTTGCCGTCGACCCGCATGCTCGGCACCCCGAAGCCCGGCGCCCGGTCCGCGATGGGGCGCTGGGCCTGCAGCCCGACGGGCTCGGAGATCGCGTACTGGTTGTTCTGGCAGAAGAAGACCACGGGTGCCTGGAAGCTGGCGGCCAGCACCAGCGCCTCGTTCACGTCGCCCTGACTCGTCGCGCCGTCGCCGAAGTAGGCCACGGCCACCGCGTCGGACCCGTCGCGCTGACAGCCCATCGCGTAGCCCGTGGCATGGAGCGTCTGGGCACCGATGATGACCGCCGGCGTCGCCATGCCGACCGCGAACGGATCCCAGCCCGACAGCGCGGTCCCCCGCCACATCGCCATCAGTTGGTCGAGTTCGACGCCACGGCAGTACGCCACGGCCTGTTCGCGGTAGCTCGTGAAGACGAAGTCCCCGCGCCGCAGGACCCGCGCCGACCCCACCTGGGCGGCCTCCTGCCCGAGCGACGGCGGCCACAGACCGATCTCGCCCTGCCGTTGTAAGGCGGTCGCCTCCGTGTCGACGCGTCGTGTGACGACCATGTCCTCGTAGAGCGCGAGCAGCTCGGCGTGACCGAGGTCGGCGACGAAGAGGTCGTACAGGGCGTCCTCCTGGCGGACGCCGTCCGGATCGAGGAGCTGGACGCACCCGTGGTTGACCGGGACCGGTTCGCGTGCATCACCGCCCCGCTCGTCGGAATCCTGCGGGAATTGGGTGTGAGTCTCCATCGACACGATGCACGCCGCCTTGAGTTCGGTGACCTCACGGCGGTGCCTCGTGAGCGATGCCGTGCCCTCGCGTCGTCGCGAGGTGGTCCGAGGCTACGCCGGATCACCCTGGCGCTCAACCGTCGACACTCCGCGCAACGGCGAACGCCCGCCCCGCGGAAGCGGGACGGGCGTTCGGATGCAGCCTGCGGCTTAGCCCTCGGCCGGGGCCTGCTCTGGAGTCCCCTCCCGAGCAAACGACCGTTCGACCGAGATCTAGCCTTCGGCCGGGGCCTCAGGACCCTCGCTGGCAGCGTCGCTGCCGTGCGTGTCGGCCTCATCGGCGACGACCGGAGCGAGCGAGAGCTTGCCGCGGTCGTCGATCTTCGTGATCTCGACGAGGATCTTCTGGCCGACGCCGAGCACGTCTTCGACGTTCTCCACACGCTTGCCACCGGCGAGCTTGCGGACCTCGGAGATGTGCAGCAGGCCGTCCTTGCCCGGGAGCAGCGAGACGAACGCGCCGAACGCGGCGATCTTGACGACGGTTCCGAGGAACTGCTCGCCGACCTCCGGGTTGGTGGGGTTCGCGATCGCGTTGACCTGGGCACGAGCGGCCTCGGCCGACGGGCCGTCGACGGCGCCGATGTAGACGGTGCCGTCCTCCTCGATGGAGATGTCGGCGCCGGTCTCGTCCTGGATCGAGTTGATCGTCTTGCCCTTCGGGCCGATCAGCTCGCCGATCTTGTCGACGGGGATC
>NZ_CAUQHZ010000014.1:0-79282 GCF_963518075.1 uncultured Plantibacter sp. | reverse complement strand
GAGTCGGGGACGAACGGACCACACCCGACCCCGACGCCCCGTTCTCAGGACTCCGTCGCGTGTCGCCACCCACACGAGCCCGACACACCGGACATCTCCTGAGTTGGGGACGGCACCGGGGGCTTCAGCTACTCCGTGAGGCCGTTCGCCTTCGCGACGTTCCCGAGCCACGCGAGGCTCGGCTTCGGCGTACGCACGAAGGTCTCACGGTCGACGGCGATGAGACCGAAGGTCGGCCGGAAGCCGCTCGCCCACTCGTAGTTGTCGAGCGCGCTCCAGTGGAGGTACCCCTCGAGCTGGATCCCGTCCTGGATACAGGCGTGCAGCTCGCGCAGTGCGCCGTCCGTGTAGTCGATCCGACGCGTATCGTCCGAGGTCGCGATGCCGTTCTCGGTGATCATGATCGGCACCCCGCCCGACAGCTCCCAGGCGCTCCGCACACCCTCGGCTGCAGCCGGCGGGTAGAACTCCCAACCGGTGAGCGTCGTCTCGACGCCGTCCTCGACGGGCAGCGGACCCTTCGGCCCGATGAACGTGCGCGTGTACGCCTGGACACCGAGGAAGTCGTCGCCGGCGGACTGCTCGAGGTACCAGTCGTCACGCGGGTAGCCGTACTCGCGCAGCATCTCATCGGAGCCTGGCTCACCGTTCGACCGGAACGCCTGCGTCGCGATGGTCCAGCCGGACTTCAGGCCGGACACCTGCGAGAGCACCTCGCGCGAACGCTTGTGGGACTCGAGGAGCGCGTCGGCCACGAAGAGATCCGGGTTCGGCAGGCCGTACGCGACGAGGTTCGCCGCGTCCTCACCACCGGCGAGCATCGCGGCGATGTTCGGCTCGTTGATGGTGCAGACGTGTTCGACGCCCTCGCCGACGATCGGCAGGGTGAGCTCGGTGTACCGCGCGAAGAGGTCGGCGGCGTCCTTCGCCCGCCAGAACCCGTCGCGCTCGAACCAGCGCGGCACCGTGAAGTGCATGAGCGTGACGACCGGGTTGAGTCCCAGCTCGTGCGCGGTGTCGACCATGCGACGGTAGTGGTCGACCTCGGCACGCGAGACGATGCCGCGCTCGGGCTCGATCCGCGCCCACTCGATGCTGAACCGGTAGGTGTTGAGCCCGGCGTCGGCGAGCAGCTGCATGTCCTCGCGGTAGCGGTGGTAGCTGTCCATCGCGTCGCCCGAGGGCTCGACGATGTTCGTCCCGGCTTCGTGCTCGTGCACCCACCAGTTGCTGTTGATGTTGTTGCCCTCGATCTGGTGGGCAGCGGTGGCGGCGCCCCAGAGGAAGCCGTCGGGGAAGGTCAGCACGGGTGTTGCTCCTGTTCGTCGTGCGATTCGTTCGCCCCTTTTTGGGCGAACGAGCGTTCGCTCGCCCAAAAATGGGCGAACGGACGCGGGAGGGTCCGCGTCAGCGCTTGGCGCGGGCCGGGTTGGGGACGGCGTCGAGCAGCTGGATCGTGTACGGATCCTGCGGGTGCTGCAGGACATGCGCGGTCTCGCCACGTTCGACGACACGACCCTGGTTGAGGACCATGATGTTGTCGGTCACGAGTCGCGCCGACAGCAGGTCGTGCGTGATGTAGAGCATCGAGACGCCCCACTGCTCACGCAGGTCCTCGAGCAGCGCGAGCACACCGGCACGCAGCGACACGTCGAGCATCGACACGGGCTCGTCGGCGATGAGCACCTGCGGGTCGCTCGCGAGCGCCCGGGCGATCACGACGCGCTGCCGCTGTCCACCGGAGAGCTGGTGGGGCAGCTTCGCCGCGAACTGCTCGACGGGCGAGAGGCCCACCGTCTCGAGGAGTTCGAGCACGCGCTTGCGCACCGCGTCACCCTTCAGCCCGGTGAAGTTCACCACCGGACGGGTGAGGGTGTACTCGACCGTGTGCAGCGGGTTGAGCGCCGCATACGGGTCCTGGAAGATCATCTGCACGTTCTTGTGCAGGTTCCGGATGCCCTTGCGGTTCAGCTGGGCGACGTCGAGGTCGCCGAAGCGGACCGCACCGGACGTCGGCTTCTCGATGCCCGTGATGAGCTTCGCGATGGTCGACTTGCCGGAGCCCGAGGCCCCGACGAGCGCGAGCGACTGACCGGGTTCGAGCGTGAACGACACGTCGTCGACGGCCGTCACCGCGGACTCACCGCGACGCGGCGGCGGGTAGACCTTCGAGACGGCGTCGACGATGACCGCCGACTCCGCCGAGCGACCGGCACGCGACGACGCCTTCCCCGACTCGGAGCTCGCGCTCGTCGCGGTCGGGACGCTCGTGGTCGTGCCGGACACCGGAGCAGTCCCCCGGTTCGCCCGCGAGGGGAAGCCGGGCAGCTCGACGACCGCGGCGCGTGGGTCCGCGTAGTGGCTGAGCAGCATCCGCGTGTACGGGTCCTGCGGACGCTCGAGGATGTCGCGGCTCGGGGCGTCCTCGACGATGCGGCCCTCGTGCATGACGAGCACGCGCTGCGTCGCCTCGAGCACGACGCCGAGGTCGTGGCTGATGAGGATGGCGGTGAACCCCTCGGCCTGCTGCAGCTCGGTGATCGTGTCCATGATCGCGTGCTGCACGAGGACGTCGAGCGCGGTGGTCGGTTCGTCGAACACCATGAGGCGGGGCTCGAGCGACAGGGCCAGCGCGATGGACACGCGCTGGCGCATACCGCCGGACAGCTCACCGGGGAAGCGGGCGAGCACCTGCGGCGTCAGCCCGACCTTGCCGACCAGCTCGGCCATCCGGGCGTCCCAACGGTCGCGGGAGACGTGACCGTGCGCCTTGAAGATGTCGACGAAATGGTTGCGGATCGTGCGGACCGGGTTGAGCGCGTTCATGCCCGACTGCAGCACCATGGCGAACCCGCCCTGACGCTGCTCACGGAGCGCCTCGTCGCCGAGCTCGCGGATGTCCTTGCCGCCGAAGAGGATCTGCCCGCCGTTGATGCGGGCCGGCGGCTTCTGCAGGCGGGTGGCCGCGAAGCCGAGCGTCGACTTCCCGGAGCCGGACTCGCCGACGAGCCCGATGAACTCACCGGCGCCGACGGAGAACGACACGTGGTCGACCGCCTGGACCGGCGCGGCGCCGACGGACTCGTAGACGACGGACAGGTCGCGGACCTCGAGGAGCGCTCCGGTCCCGGCTGCCGGCGAGGATGCGCTCTCGGCCTGGAGGTTGACGGCGTTCATCGTGACTTCCCTTCACGGAGGCGCGGGTTGCTGATCGCGTCGACACCGAAGTTGATGAGGGTGAGGCTCATCGCGAGGAGCGCGATGCAGAGACCGGGGGCGAAGAGGAGGATCCACTGACCGGTGAGCAGGGCGTTGGAGTTCTGCGCCCAGTAGAGGATGGTGCCCCAGCTGACGATCGACGAGTCGCCGAGGCCGAGGAACTCGAGGCCGGCCTCCGCGAGGATCGCGCTCGTCGCGGCACCGAAGAAGCCACCGGCGATGAGGGACGTCATGTTCGGCAGGATCTCGTTGAACACGATGCGGAACGGTCGGTCGCCGGAGAAGCGGGCCGCGGTCACGAAGTCACGCGAACGCAGCGACTGCGTCTGGCTGCGGAGCACGCGGGCACCCCACGCCCACCCGGTGATCACGATGACCGCGACGATCATCACGAGCCCACCGTTCTGGAGGTACGCGGCGATGACGATCATGAGCGGCAGGCCGGGCACCACGAGGAACAGGTTGACGATGAAGTTCACGACCTCGGCGCCGAAGCCCTTGATGTAGCCCCAACTGAGGCCGATCAGCACGGCGACGATCGTCGACAGGATACCGGCGATGAAACCGACCGTGACGCTGATCTGCGAACCGTAGATGAGCTGGCTGAGGACGTCCTCGCCCGCCGCCGTCGTCCCGAACCAGTGCTCGGGGCTCGAGTCGGCGTTCCGGGGGAACCCGTCCTGGCTCGCGCCGTAGGGTGCGAGCACCGGGGCGAAGATCGCGACGAGGATGAAGAACGCGAGGATGATGAGCCCGAGGCGGGACTTCCAGTTGGCCCAGAGCGTCGCCGCCGATCGACCGATGAAGGCGAACTTCCTCGGCGGACGCACGGCCTGGTCGGACTGCAGTGTCTTGACGTGCTGTGTGGTGGTCATCGGCGGGTCCTTGGGTCGAGTACGCCGTACAGGATGTCGACGAGGAAGTTGGCGACGAGCACGCTCACCGTGATGAGCAGGAAGAGCGCCTGCATGAGCGGGTAGTCCTGTCCGATCACCGCGTTGAACAGGAGGAAGCCGATGCCCGGGTAGCCGAAGACCTGCTCCACGAGGATCGAGCCGCCGACCACCCCGCCGAGCGCGAGCCCGAAGCCGGTGAGGTTCGGGAGGATCGCGTTGCGGGCCGCGTACTTGATGGCGACAGTGCGACCACGGAGGCCGTTGGCCTCGGCGAAGGTCACGTAATCGTCACCGAGGGTGTTGATCATCGCGTTGCGCATACCGATGATCCAGCCGCCCAGGCTCGTCACGAGGATCGTCAGCGCCGGCAGCACCGCGTGGTACGCGACGTCGACGATGAAGTCCCAGGTGAAGGCCGGGGAGGCCGTCGGCCCGAAGGCACCCGAGGTCGGGAACCAGTGGAGGACGTATCCGGCGAAGAACAGCAGGAGCAGCGCGGTCCAGAAGTACGGGAACGTGCTGGCGAAGGTGCCGGTCAGCGTCGGCAGCGCGTCGAGCCAGGTGTTCCGCCGCCAGGCCGCGAGGACGCCGATGAGCGTGCCGAGGATGAAGGCGACGATGGTGACGATCCCGAGCAGGATGATCGTGTACGGGAACGCCTGCCAGATGAGCTCGCCGACCGACTGCGGGAAGAAGGTGTACGACACCCCGAAGTCGAGCGTGACGACCTGGTGGAGGTACGTGACGTACTGCTCCCAGAGGTTGCCGCCGGGGACACCGAGTTGGGCCTCGATCGCCGCACGCGTGGCCGCGGAGACCGGACCGTTCTGGGCGAGCTTCGCGATCGCGGCGTCCGTCGGTGAGCCGGGCATGAGCCGCGGCAGGAGGAAGTTCAGCGTGACCGCCGCCCACAGGGTGAGGACGAAGAGGCCGAGTTTGCGCACCATGTACACGGTCACTCACCGTCCTTCCGGAGCTTGAGGTGCGTGAACACGAGGAGCGGGGTCTGGTCGTAGGTCTGGAGCGGTGCGTACGGATTGTCCGCATCGGGCCAGCCGGTGAACTTCTTGTCGTTGTAGAGACCCCAGAGTCCGCCGTAGTACATGCCGATGACCGGGAAGTCGCTGTAGACGATCTGCTGCATCTGGTGACTCAGCCCGAGACGGGTGGCCTCGTCGGTCGTCTCCTTGTACTGGGCGAGCAGCTGGTCCATCTGCGGGTTGCGGTAGCGACCGAAGTTGCTGGACGTCGTCTCGCCGATCGGCTTCGCGAACTCGCTGTTGAAGCTGTTGTTGAAGCCCTGGAACATGATGCCGTTGCCCATTCCGCCCATCGCGACCTGGAAGTCACCGCTCTGGATGGCCTGCTGGTACCCCGGCGGCTGCGGCTGCTTGATCTGCACGTCGATGCCGAGGGCGCCGAGCTCCTTGCGGACCTCCTGGACCGCGCGGAGCCAGTCCGCGTAGCCGTTGGCGGTCGTGATCGAGAAGCTGAACTGCTTGCCCGCCGCGTCGACGAGCTTGCCACCCTGCTGGGTGTACCCGGCGGCCGCGAAGGCTTCGAGGGCGCCGGCGGTGTCCTGCGTGATCATGCCCTGGTTCGGCAGGGTCGGGTCGAGTTCGTCCTCCTGGTTGGGGAGCATGAGGCTCGACTGGCCGGCGGCACCGAGGTAGCCCTCGGTCGCCGCATCGGCGATCTTGTCGCGGTCGAGCGCCAGGGCGATGCCGCGACGGACGTCGACGTTGTCGAACGGGGCGACGTCCATGTTGGGCACGAGCCCGATCACGCCTCCCGGCGGGAACCAGAACTTGTTGTGGTCGTTGGCCGCAACCCAGGTGCCTTCGACGTTCGACAGGAACGAGTACGCCCAGTCGAAGCCCTTCGTGACGATGTCGAGTTCACCGGTGGCCGCGGGGATCACGAGGTGGTTGACCTCGATCTTGTCGGCCTGCCAGTACGTCTCGTTCTTGTCCATCGTGTACTGCTGCGAGGTGTAGTTGCCGAGGACGTACGGACCGGTGCCGACCGGGTTCGGGTTCCGCCAGGTGTCGGGGCTCTTGACGTCCTTCCAGATGTGCTCCGGGACGATGAGCGTCTGCGAGACGATGTCGGCCGCGGGAGCGTCGTCGTCGAGCAGGTGCATGATGACGTGCTGGCCCTTCACCTCGATCGTGTCGATGTGCTGCCAGGCGCCCTTCTGATCGAGCGTCGGGTACTGCTTGATGAGGTCGAAGGTGAACTTGACGTCCTCAGGGGTGAAGGCCTCACCGTCGGACCAGGTGGCGCCGTCGCGGATCGTGTAGTCGATCGTGCGGGCGTCCGGGAGGTCGACCTTCTCGGCGAGCCACGGCGTCTCCTTGCCGTCGAGCACGTTGATGATCACGAGCGGCTCGTAGATGTAGCTCGAGGCCGAGCGCTTGTTCACGAGGTAGGGGTTGAAGTTCCGCTCGAGCATCGGGGTGCCCTTGTCGGAGGCCAGCAGCATCGTGTCGGCGGGGATCGAGGGATCCGGCTCGCTCTTGATCTGGATGCTGCAGCCGGAGACGAGCAGGGCCGCCGCGGCGATCATCGCCGCTGCTCCGAGTCGTCTGCGCCTGCGGACCTTGGTCCGCTCGTGCGTCGTGTGCGTCATCGCCACCGTCCTTGCTGAAGTCTGTACCGGTTGAGTGTAAGCGCATACATTGCCCGACGCAACCCGTGTCGGACATCCGCTCCTGTTCGCAATCCAGGAGACCCTCGGCGTGGCGGCCTCACGGCGGACGGACGCGTCCGCGGCACGCCGCGGGCTTCCTGAATGGTGAACGCGAGGGGAGGCGATGATCAGGACGTGATCGACTCGGAGCTCTCGCGGAGGACGACCTCCACGGGGAGTCGGACCGACATGGCGGGCAGCTTCGGCTCGGCGAGGCGACGGGCGAGCGCCTGCACGGAGACCCGGCCCAGCGTCTCCATCGGCTGCCGGACCGTCGTGAGCCGCGGAGCCGACAGACGGCCGGCGTCGATGCCGTCGAAGCCGGTGACGATGAGCTCCTCCGGGACCGCGACCCCGGCGATCCTGGCGGCGTCGATCACGCCGAGCGCCATCTGGTCGTTGGCGCACACGACGGCCCGCGGCAGCCCGTCGCGCCGGAACAGCTCCCGACCGACCCGTCGCCCGCCCTCCCGGGTGAAGTCGCCGCGGAGGGTCGGCTCTTCCGGGGCCTCGAGCGACCGGTCCGCGAGGGCCGCACGGAACCCGCTCCAGCGCTCGGCGTCATCGGGCGAGCCGAGGCTTCCCGCCACGTACTCGAGCTCTCGGGCGCCGAGGTCGTCGATGAGGTGCGCCGTGAGCGTGCGCATCCCCTCGGCGTTACTCACGGAGACGTGGTCGAGGTCGTCGTCGCGCCGCGGCCCCGCCATCACGACGATCGGGACGTGCCGCGACAGGCGTGCGAGCTCCTCCTCGCTGGCGCTCCCGGCCAGCACCATGAGGCCGTCCACCCGACCCGCCATGTCGCGCACCGTCTGCGTCGCCGTGGACCCGCGCCCGACGCCGACGAGCAGCGCGAACCCGCTCCGCCAGGACTCCAGCTCGCAACCGCGCAGCACCTCGTCGAAGTAGAGGTTGAGCGTCCGCGTGTCGGTCCGCTCCGGGATGTCGCGGACGATGCGCGCTCCCCCGGCCGCCGCCTCGTCACCCTCGAGGGCGATGTCCCCGAGGTCGTCCATCGCGTCGAGCCCCTGGAAGAACAGGCCGATGACACCGGTGCGGCGCGCGGCGAGCCCTCGTGCGGCTCCACTCGGGACGTACCCGAGTTCACCGACCGAGGCGAGCACGCGGTCTCGGGTGGCCGGTTTCACGTCGTCGGGGCGGCTGAGCACCCGCGAGACCGTCGCGATGGAGACGCCGGCGTGGTGTGCGACGTCGTAGACCGTCGGCGGTTTCGTCATGGGAGCGCCTTCCTTCGGCCACCAATGATACGCACGGCATCCTGCCCGCCCGGTTCACCGGCGGCGTGGGATGACGCGTGGAGCGCCCTCGTCTTGCGTCACGGGAGCGCCCCACAGGAGCCGGGAACCGCAGCCAACCCGAACGTTCCCTGAATTCTCGACGCTTGTCGGCTGGGCGGCCGACGTCCGCTGGCAGACTGCGGACATGACTGATCAGCATGCCAAAGCCGTCCTCCTCAACTCCCTCCACGAGCCGGGCTCCCCGCTCATCGTCACCAACGTCTGGGACGCCATCACCGCGAAGGTCGTCTCCGAGGCCCCCGGCGTCGTCGCCCTCGCCTCGGCGAGCCACTCGGTGTCGAACGTCCGTGGGCTCGAAGACGGCGGTGGCCTCGACGTCGACGAGGCGATCGCCGCCGCGAAGATCATCGTGGGCGCCGTCGACCTGCCCGTGACGATCGACTTCGAGAAGGGCTACGCGTCCGACGCGGCCGGCGTTCGTGAGAACGTCCGCCGCCTCATCGTCGAGTCGGGTGCCGTCGGGATCAACCTCGAGGACTCCGTCGGTGCCGCGAAGGCCCCGCAGTTCCCGATCGAAGAGGCCGCGGCCCGCGTCGCCGCCGCTCGCGCCGGAGCCGAGGACGCCGGCATCCCGCTCGTCATCAACGCCCGGGTCGACACCCTCGCCGGTGACCCTGAGGCGTGGGACGAGGCCGTCGCTCGCGCCAACGCCTACCTCGAGGCCGGTGCGGACGTCGTCTTCTTCCTCGGGCTCGGTACGGAGGAACTCGTCGCCAAGGCCATCGAGCAGGTGCACGGACGCATCTCCGTCATCGGCTACCCCGGCGCGGTCCCGCTCAAGCGCCTGGCCGAACTCGGCGTCTCACGCGTCAGCTTCGGCCCCGGCACCCTCGGCCTGACGCTCGCCGCCCTCCAGCGTGCGGCGACCGGCCTCACCGAGCTCGGCGAATACCCCGAGGACCTCGGCTTCTCCTTCGAGCTCTGATCCTCGACTGACGACCCGTTCTCAGGAGAACCCGGGCGTGGCGCGGTGCAACGCCTGCGGCGCGCCGGGGGACTCCTGAGACAGGGTCGCGGGTTCCGGTCAGGACGTCAGGAACCAGTACCAGATGATGAGCATCGTGATGAGGAAGCCCGTCAGGAAGTTGAGGCGGAGGAACCGCTTCCAGCCCGCGTTGGCCCGCTCGGCGTCCTCCTCGCGGAGGTTCCAGAACGGCAGCACACTCGCGGCGTAGGGCAGTGCGAGCAGGCCCGCCAACGGGATGGGCCACGGGGTCACGAGCATCAGCGCACCGCCGGCGAGGTAGGCGACGAAGGCGAACCGGACGGTCGCCGCCGCACCGATGACCGTCGCGATCGAGCCGATCCCGCCCTCCCGGTCGGCGATGATGTCCTGCACCGCACCGAAGGCGTGGCTGGCGATCCCCCAGAGGAAGTAGCCGACGAGCAGCGCCCAGAGCGCGGGCGTGAAGACCGCACCGGCGAGGACGAGGCCGTAGACCGCCGGGCTCACGAAGTGCGTGCTCGAGGTGAGCGAGTCGATGAACGGCCGCTCCTTGAACCGCAGGCCGGGTGCGCTGTACGCGATGAGCGCGAACACGCTGATCGCGAGGACGAGCCACGAGAGCGGCGACCCGATGACGACGAGGTAGACGAGGAACGGGACGTTCGTCACGATCGCCGCGAAGATCGTCAACCGGTGCATCCGACGGTCCAGGACCGCGCCCTCGACGCCGCCCTTGCGCGGGTTCCGCAGGTCGGACTCGTAGTCGAAGACGTCGTTGATGCCGTACATCGCGAGGTTGTACGGGATGAGGAAGTAGAGCGTCCCGAGCCAGAAGGTGAGGTCGAGCTCGCGCGTGGTCAGCAGGTACGCCGCTGCGAACGGGTAGGCGGTGTTGATCCACGACAGCGGTCGGGAGGACAGCACGAGCTGGCCGAGTCGGTTCATGCCGGGTCCTCCTGGGACGGGGATGGGGAGACGGGAGCAGGGGTTGGGCGCTCGAGGAGCACCCAGAGGGACGGGAGCAGGACGGCCGCGGCGATGGCGTAGGCGAAGTCCTCGAGGGGTGCGATGCCGATGAAGGCGCCGGAGATGAGTGCCGGGTCGTAGCCGACGAGCCCGATGCCGATCATGATGTTGTCGAACAGCGCGGTCATCAGCAGGAGGACGACGAGCCCACCGCCCACCGCGAGCAGCCAGGTGCCCGCCGTCAGGCCGGCGGACCGCGATCCGTTCACACGGCTCCGATCGAGCCGCACGACCGCGAGCAGGGCGACGACCGCCACGACGGCGAGGAACCATGCGTTGAGGGCCCAGTAGGTCATCGTCCGCTCACCTCGGCGGCGCCGGTCGTCCGGCGGACCACCCGGCCGAGCGTGTGTCGCGCCGCACCGAACAGGTTCATCGTGAGGTAGCAGAGCAGCGTCAGGAAGAAGACCTCCTCGATCGGCAGCTCGGGCGCGACCTGGAGCCCGGTCATGAACGCCGTCTCACCGCGGAAGAAGATGCCGGTGCCGATGCCGAGCAGGTCCCACACGAGGAAGAACACGACGCCGATCGGCAGGATGATCGCGGCCCGCCGTCGATCGGCCCAGAAGAACAGCCGGAACCGCCGGTCGAGCATGACCATCCCGGTGATCGAGACGAGCAGCGCCAGCAGGTACAGCAGACCCATCAGCCGGTCGCCTCGGCGCGCGCGCGCAACGGCTCAGCCATCGGTCCGGTGGTGAGGTCGCCGCGCATGCGCTTCACGACGAGCTCCGCGCTGATGAGGCACATCGGCAGGCCGATGCCCGGGATGGTGGAGCCACCGGTGTAGAACAGGCCGTCGACCTTCTTGCTGACGTTGCCGCTCCGGAACATCGCGCTCTGCGAGAGGATGTGCGCCGGTCCGAGGGCGGTGCCCTTCCAGACGTTGAGGTCGGTCGCGAAGTCGGCCGGTCCGACGTCGCGACGCACCACGATGCGCTCGGCGAGGTCGGGGACGCCGGCCCACTCGGCGATCTGTGCGATGGCGGCGTCGCCGATCTCCGCGACCCGCGCGTCTCCCCCGCCACCGATGGACGGGTCGGCCGGGACCGGGACCAGGATGAACAGGTTCTCGTGGCCGTCGGGTGCGACGCCGGCATCGGTCGCGCTCGGGCGGCAGACGTAGAGCGACGCGGGGTCGGGCACGCTCGTCTCCTCGCCGAAGATGCGGCCGAAGTTGTCGCGCCAGTCGGCCGTGAAGAACAGGCTGTGGTGCAGGAGCTCCGGCAGCTCGCCGCGGACGCCGAGCATGACGAGCACGGCTCCGGGACCGGCCGTGCGCTTCTCCCAGTACTCGGCCGGGTAGGTCTGGAGTTCGCGGGGCAGCAGCGTCGTCTCGGTGTGGTGCAGGTCGGCGGCGGACACGACCCGGTCGGCGCGGAGCAGCTGCCGACGACCGTCGGCGTCGAGGTAGTTGACGCCGTCGACCCTGGCGCGGCGGCCGGCGGGCATCGTGGTGATGCCGGTGACCTCGGCGCCCGTGATGATCTCCACGCCCTCGGCGCGGGCGAGCTCGGCGATCGTGTCGATGATCCGCGAGAAGCCGCCTTGCGGGTAGAGCACGCCGTCCTCGAGGTCGAGGTAGCTCATGAGGTGGTACATGCTCGGCGCCTCGAAGGGCGAGGAACCGAGGAACACGGCCGGGTAGCCGAGGATCTGCTGCAACCGGACGTCGGAGACGGTGCGCGCGGCCAGGGTGTCGAGGTCCTCCGTGAGGAGCTTCGCGAGCTTCGGCATCCGGGCGAGGACCTCACGGCTCGCGAGCGTCCGGTACGACTCGAACGTCGTGTACAGGAAGCTCCGGATGGCGATCTCGTACGTCTCCTTCGCGCTGCGGAGGTACTCGTCCATCTTCGCGCCGGCACCGGGCTCGACCGACTCGAACAGGGCGAGGTTGCCGGCCCGGTCGGCGGCGAGGTCGAGGTGCCCGTCGCGGCCCTCCGAGTAGACGCGGTAGGCCGGGTCGAGTCGCCCGAGGTCGAGCTGCTCGGCCGCGGAGGTGCCGAGGAGCCGGTAGAAGTGGTCGAAGACCTCCGGCATGAGGTACCAGCTCGGGCCGGTGTCGAAGGTGAAGCCGTCCTGCTCCCAGGTGCCGGCGCGGCCGCCGAGCACCTCGCGTCGTTCGAGCAGGGTGACCCGCTGGCCGTCGCGGGCGAGGAGGGCTGCGGTGGCGAGACCGCTGATGCCGCCGCCGATGACGACGGTGCGGTTGTGGGAGGGGGTCATGACTGCGAGCTCTCGTCGATCGTCGGGATGGAGGCGGTGGTGCCGGTCGTGGCTGGTGTGCGACCGGCGAGCGCGCCGGCGGCGATGCGGAGCTTGACCGGGTCGGGCACCCGGACACGCGTGCGGACGAGGGCCGAGGCCGGCGTGGTCCGGATGCGTCGGGCGAGTTCCGAGAAGAGCTCCTGGGCGAGGGCGACCGCGCGACGGCTCGACTTCGGCAGCCGTCCGAGGACCGCTGCCGAACGGTCGAGATCGGCTTCGATGTCGTCGAGCAGGCTGTGCTTCTGCGCCTCGCTGAGCTCGTCGACGGCGACACCCGGGAAGTAGCTGCGTCCGAGCTCGTCGTGGTCGGCCGAGAGGTCGCGCAGGAAGTTGACCTTCTGGAAGGCGGCACCGAGACTCCTGGCGCCGACGACGAACGCGGCGCGCTGGGCGTCGTCGACGTCGTGGCCGCGCAGGAAGATCCGCAGGCACATGAGCCCGACGACCTCGGCGGAGCCGTACACGTAGTCGCGGAACGTCTCCGGGGTGTGGACGGTGCGCGAGAGGTCCGCGCGCATGGACGCGAAGAACGGACGGGTGAGGTCGGTCTCGATGCCCGCGGACCGCGCCGAGATGGCGAAGGCGTGGACGACGAGGTTGCTGCTGTATCCCGTCTCCATCGCATCCTCGGTGTCCTGCTCGAGGGCGTCGAGCATGCGGAGGACCCGCTCGGGGCCGAGCCCGGCCGCCGCGGCCACGCCGTCGACGATCTCGTCGGCGATGCGGACGAGCGCGTACACGTTCTCGACGTCCTGGCGGATGTCGCCACCCAGCAGCCTGGCCGCCAGACCGAAGGACGTGGAGTACCGACGGATGACGATGCTGGCGGTCTCCTGCGCGACCCGGTCGTAGAGCTGTCGTGCGTCGCCGACCGCCGAGGCGTCGTCCGCGGGTCGCCCGGTCCCGTCCCCTGCTGCGGTCATCGCGACCGCTCGAGCACGGTGGCGACGATGGGGCGGAGCTCGTCGCGGAGCTGCGCCGGGATGCTCGGCGAGGCCAGCTGTTCCCAGGCGCGGTTGGCGTAGTCACCGGCCAGCAGGGTCGCGTGCTGGCGGGCGCCCGTCGTCGTGAGGACGTCGCGCAGGACGGCGGCACCCTCCTCGTCGAGGTCCGGGTCGCCAAAGAGGTGCTCGACGGCGTGCCACTCGGGCTGCTCCGCTGCGAACGCCACCATGACCGTCAGCTTGCCCTCGCGGAGGTCGCCGATCGTCGTCTTGCCGGTCGTCTTCGAGTCGCCGAAGACGCCGAGGACGTCGTCGATGATCTGGTAGGCGATGCCGATCTGCTGTCCGAAGGCCCCGAGCGCGTCGATCGTCGCCTCCGGAGCACCGGCCAGGACGCCACCCGACTGCAGTGGCGCCTCGAACGAGTAGTAGGCGGTCTTCAGGCGCTCCATGCGGATGATGTCGTCGACCGTCGGGACGACGCCGCCAACCGTGAAGTCGACGTCGGCGAGCTCACCGGCTGCCGAAGCGGAGATGGCGTCGTCGAGGATCTCGCGCAGGCGGGTGCGGACCGAGTCGGCGCTCCCGGCACGGTCGATCAGGCGGTAGGACGCGGACAGCGCGAGGTCGCCCGCGATGACGGCGACGGACATGCCACGGTGCTCGGCGAGCGGCAGTGGGATGCCCGCGGTCTGCGCGATATCGCGGTAGCTGCCGGAGACGTTGGGGCTGCCGCGCCGGACGAAGTCGCGGTCGATCACGTCGTCGTGGACGATCAGCGCGGTGTGCAGGAGCTCGTAGGCGGCCGCGACGTGGGCGGCCGCGACGATGTCCTCGCCCCCCAGCGCCTCGTAAGCCGTCATGACCATCCGGGGACGGAACCGCTTGCCGCCGGCCATGCTGCGCTCGATGGTCTCCCAGAGCCGCAGGTAGCCGGCGCCGCCGAACGACACCGCCTGCGTCTTCGCCAGTTCGAGGAAACGCTCGAGGGCATCCTCGACCTGATGCTGTTGTCGATAGGGCACGTCGACGACGTGGTGGGTCTCCATATCACGAGGCTACTTCACGGAGCGGCGAGATTAGTACGCTAGCTGTCCATTCGCGTTCGCCCCGTTCGTCGGGGAGAATGGACGCATGTCGGTACCCGAAGAACTCGTCGTCCTGCTCGCCGAGGACGGCACCCGCATCGGCACCACGCCGAAAGCGACCGTCCACACGCAGGAGACGCCACTCCACCTCGCGTTCTCCTGCCACGTCATCGGGCCCGACGGACGCATCCTCGTGACCCGACGCGCGCTCTCGAAGCTCACGTGGCCGGGCGTCTGGACGAACTCGTTCTGCGGACACCCCGGCCCGGACGAGGACAGCGTGGACGCCGTGCTGCGTCGGGCGAGTGCCGAACTGGGCCTGCCGATCTCCGCGCCGGAACTGATGCTGCCCGACTTCCGGTATCGCGCCGTCGACGCCTCGGGCGTGGTCGAGTACGAGATCTGCCCGGTCTACGTCGCCTACACGGACGCGACGCCCGAGCCGAACCCCGACGAGGTCGTGGAGTGGGCCTGGGCCGAGCCCGAATCGCTCTTGGCGTCCGTCGAGCAGGCACCCTTCGCGTTCAGCCCGTGGCTGACGCTCCAGCTGCCGCTCGTCGTGCCGCTGCTCGCGGAGTCCACGGCCCGCTGAGCCGCCCGGATCTGCACGGATCGCCCCGGTTTTCGAGCAGATTCAGGCGACTGAGCGAGGTCAGGCGCCGCGGAGTGCGTCGACGGCCGCGGCGATCCGCTTGTCGCGCGTCGCATCCGTCTTCGCCAGCGCGACCGGCTCGGCCAGCGCGCGCTGGCGGCTGAACGACAGGGCTCCGTAGGCGGCGAGCGCCTGCTCGTCTCCCGCGAGCGCCGTCTCGAGCTCGGGCGGCAACGGGAACACGCGCGGTGCCTCGTCGAGCTCGAGGTCCACCTCGACCTCGTCCCCTCCCGCGACCCCGGCGGCGGCGCGGTTGGCGGCGCTCAGCGCGATCAGGTACCGGCCGCCCATCGGCGTGATGGTGCTGCGGTAGGTGGTCGCACCGACGGTGACGACGACGGGCACGCGCTTGCCTCGATCCAGGCCCTCGACGACGGCGTCGGGGACGAGGATGCCGGTGTTGTTGCCCTGGAGTTCGATGACGGTGCGGAATCTCATGCGCTCAGTATGGCCCGGGGCCGCCTCGCGGTGAAGACCAGGACGAGGGAGCCGGCGACGACCCCGATTCCGAGCACTTGTCCGAGGCTCAGTGCCTCGCCGAGGACCACGAGGCCTGCCAGCACGGCGACGACGGGACTCAGGAGACCGAGGAACGACACCGACGACACGGGGAGCGCGGCGATGCCACGGAACCACAGGGTGTACGCGAGGGCTGTGCCCACGAGAGAGAGGTAGGCGTACCCGCCGATCGCCGCTGCGTCCGGGGCGGCCGATGGGAGCCCCTCGACGATGAGCAGCACCGGCACGAGCACGATGCCGCCGGCGACGAGCTGCCAGGCGGTCGACGCGAGGCCGGAGACCGAGACGCCGCTGGCCGCGGTCGGGTCCGAGCCCGGGTCCGCGCATCGGCGCGTGCCGATCCGGCGGCCGACCTCGGGTCTCCCCCACCGCTTGCTCAGCACCGATCCGAGCGACATCGACGCAGCACCGGCGAGTGCGGCGACGACGCCGACCGCGTCGAGGCGGGCGTCGGCCTGCAGCACGATCAGCGCGACGCCGGCCACTCCGGCGAATCCCGCGACGACCCGGCGCACGGTCAACGTCTCCCCCACCAGCAGGCTCGCGAGCACGGCGACGAGCACCGGGCCGATCGCCCCCATGGTCGCGGCGACCCCGCCGGGCAGTCGGTAGGCGGCGAGGAAGAGGAACGCGAAGAAGGCACCGATGTTGAGCGTGCCGAGCACGAGCGATCGCCACCACCAGCCGCCGACCGGGAGGGTCCGCGTGATCGCGAGGAGCAGGAGGCCCGCAGGCAGCGCCCGGAGCACGGCTGCCAGCAGCGGTCGTCCTGGCGGGAGCAGTTCGCTCGTGACGAGGTAGGTCGTCCCCCAGCTGATCGGGGCGATGGCGGTGACGGCGGCGATGCGGAGTTGATTGCTAAGCACTGAGCAATAATAGCTCAGCACTAAGCAAATCACTATGCTGGCCGGATGAGCACGCGCGTCGACGACATCCTGGGCCAGTGGCGGACCGAGCGACCCGATCTCGACGTCTCCCCCATGGCCGTCATCGGACGACTGTCGCGAGCGGCGACGGCGGTCGACGCACGCCTCTCCTCGACCTTCGCCGAGCACGGGCTCGACAGCGCGTCGTTCGACGTGCTCGCGACGCTCCTCCGCTCGGGCTCACCGCACGAACTCGCGCCGAAGGACCTCGCCCACTGGTCGATGGTGACGTCGAGTGCGATCGCCCAGCGCGTGAACAAGCTCGTCGAGCGCGGTCTCGTGACGCGCCGTCCGAGCGAGCAGGACGGGCGCGGCACGGTCGTCGCCCTCACCCCGGCCGGCAAGCGCCTCGTCGAAGCGGCCCTGCCCGATCACCTCGCCGCCGAGGAGCGCATCCTCGACGGCTTCTCCACGGCCGAGCGCGAGCAGCTGGCGTCGTTCCTGGAGCGCCTGGCGCGCACCGACACCTGAGTGTCGCGGTGGAGACGGAGCCACTCAGGCGATGCGGCGACCCTCGTTGTGCTCCTGCAGCCACCAGGTCGCGCCCTCGTCGTCGGACACCCAGCTCTCCCAGGTGTACGAGTCCTCGGTGATGCCGCTGAAGTTCCACCGGATGAGCTTGTCGTCGTTCCGCGTGCCGTCCTGGCGGATGCCGTCGGAGCGGTGCGGCGTCGCGACGAGCTGGCAGAACTCGCCGCGCCGTGGCTCGACGTAGTTCACGCGCCAGGCGCCCATCAACCGGTCGTACACGCGGAGAGCCGTGCTGACCGTCTCCCAGCCCGACGGTTCGGCGTCGTTCGCGACGAGCTGGACGTCCTGCACGGCACGCCCATCGAGGATGTACGACACGATCCAGCGGAAGTCGGACTCGACCCACTCGCCGCTCTCGTCGTCGAGGCGCTTCGAGTGGACGTCCCAGGACCCGACGAACTGGCCGAACCGGACCATGCGACGCGGGTAGAGCGACGTCGGCCCGTCGGCGGTGATCGCGCGGGCGAAGTCGGGTCGCTCTGACGTGCTCATGGCGGGGCCTTTCTGCTGGTCCACCTGTTCGTCCGTCGTCGGGACACCCGCCTCAGTCCTGCGTCAGCGTTGCGTCTCGCCGACGTCGGTCCGGTGGAAGTTCTGGAAGGAACGGGAGGCGGTGGGGCCGCGCTGTCCCTGGTACCTGGAACTGTACTCGCTCGACCCGTACGGGCGCTCGGCAGGTGACGTGAGCCGGAAGAAGCACATCTGACCGATCTTCATCCCCGGCCAGAGCTTGATCGGCAGCGTCGCGACATTGCTGAGCTCGAGGGTGACATGGCCCGTGAAGCCCGGGTCGATGAAGCCGGCGGTCGAGTGCGTGAGGAGACCGAGACGACCGAGCGAACTCTTGCCCTCGAGGCGTGCGGCGACGTCGTCCGGGAGGGACACCCGCTCGTACGTGGACCCCAGGACGAACTCGCCGGGGTGCAGGATGAACGGCTCGTTCGGCAGCGTCTCGATGAGGCGCGTCAGCTCGGGCTGATCCTCCGCGGGATCGATGAAGGGGTACTTGTGGTTGTCGAAGAGACGGAAGAAGCGATCGAGGCGCACGTCGATGGACGACGGCTGGATCATCTCCGGCGAGTAGGGGTCGAGCGCGATGCGGGAGGCGTCGAGTTCGGCTTTGATGTCACGGTCCGAGAGCAGCACGGTGACAGTGTATCGGCCGGGAGCCTGAAGCCTCGGGCCGGTGGCGGCGCCCGGATTCGCTACGATGCTCCCACGGTGACGACCTCCGCGACCCGGCGGAGACCGGTCGCGCCGCCCCAGCGACCTGGAGGCCTCCGATGACCAGACCGCACGTCCTCATCCTGCAGCACGTCCCCTGGGAGCGACCGGCGGTGCTCGGCGAGGTGCTGACGGCATCGGGGATCGACTGGACGCTGGACACGGTCGTCGAGCGCCGTGAGCTGCCGCCGGCGCGCGAGATCACCGGGTTCGACGGGCTCGTCCTCCTCGGTGGCCCGATGGGCGCGCTCGACGTGGAGGAGCACCCGGGTCTCGGGCTCGAAGCGCAGCTCGTGCGCGATGCGGCGGTACTCGGCATCCCGGTGTTCGGGATCTGCCTCGGGCACCAGCTCATCGCTACGGCCCTCGGCGCCACCCTCCACTCGGCGGCGGCGCATGAGGTGGGTGTCGGCGACGTCGAACTCCTGACCGAGAGCGAACTCGGTATGCGCGGAGAGCGGCTACCGGTGCTGCACTGGCATGGCGACGTCGTCGAGGCTCCGCATGGGGCGACAGTGCTCGCGTCGTCGCCGTCGACGCCGAACCAGGCGTTCCGGATCGAGGACTGGGTCTTCGCGACGCAGTTCCACCTCGAGGTCGACCCGCCGATGCTCGACCGATGGCTCGCGGAACCGCTCATGCTCCGCGACCTGCCGTTCATCGCCGGGACCGCGGACGAGGCGGCCGACCGGCTGCGGTCCGAGGTCGCCGCCGTGGCGGGGCCGATGCGCGAAGCCGGCGAGCGGTTGTTCGGGGCCTTCGCCGACGCGGTGCTCCGACGGACGAGCGTCGATCCGTCATTGCGATAGGGCTCGGATCCCGCCCGGACGCACCACCCCGGACACAGCGAAGCGGCCGGCCCCCGGAGGGACCGACCGCTTCGTGGACTCGAATTCGAGTTAGAGCGCCTTGCGACCCGTGATCGTCCTGATCAGGAACGCGATGATCGCGATCGCGAGCAGCACGAGGCCGACCCACAGCAGGAAGTTGAGGGACTGGACGAACCCACCGGTGATGGCGAGAACGATGGCAACGACGATGACGATGATGAGCAGGATGTTCATGGTGAAGCTCCTTTCGCAGAACTCCGTCCACCGTATGGGGGCCCGACCATTCCGTCGCGGGGGTTGACATCGTCCGAAGTCGTTCCGCTACGCGCGCGGAGCGCCCCCGCGTTGCACACCTCCGCCATCCACCGTGTCGGTGTGTGCCAGCGCGGTGCGCTGACGCGAGCGCGGACCACACGCGTGAGCGCGGGTCTCCGGAGGGTCGCGCTCACGCGTATGGGCCGCGCTCAGGCCTGATCCCGGGTGTTCGCGCCAGCGCACCGCGCTGGCACCGAATCACCACAGCTCGGTCGACAGCACCGCGCTGACCAGGGATTCCCGAGCCGAAGACCGTCCCGGGCGAGCCGCGCTAGAGGAGGCCCGGCTGGTCGGCGGGGTCACCGTCACCGGGCTCGGAGCCCGGCTCGTCGACCGTCGGCGCCGCCATCGGATCGTCGCTCTCGGGAGCGTTGTCGGGCAGCGATCGTGAGATCGCCTCCTGCGCGTCGCCGATCGGGTCGTCCATCTCGTCTCGTGGGTCGCTCATGCTGATTCCTTTCCTCGTGTCCCGACGGTAACGCGGGACGCCTCACAGCCACACCCCCTGGCAGAACGGTCCGATTCGTCCTACGAGTCGGGTGCCCAGGTCCGTCAGGACGGTGTCGATGCCGCTTCCCCGAGTCGCTTCGCCGCTGCGAGGACGCGTGCACTCGCGAACGGTTCGACCGTCGGTGCCCCGGCCGCGTCGAACACCTCGATCCCGGAGGCGTCGCGGTCGGACCTCGACCAGCCCGGTGACCCGTCTCGGACGAACGCCACGACGGCACCGTGGACCCGATCAGCCAGCTCCTGCGGCGCGTGCGGGCCCGCCACCCGGGTGACGTCCGGGTCGTCGAGCACGTCGAAGATGAACGGGACGTCGAGGCAGTGCTCCGCGATCCCGCTCACCGCCGAGCGCCACACGAAGTCGGAGACCCAGGTCTCGGCGTCGTCACGCAGCGCCAGCCAGCGGATGACGCGCTCCCGGAACATGACGTCGCTCACGAAGCGACCCGCGACGAGTCCCGTGCGTTCGCCGGGCTGGGTCGCGACGTACGCCTCGGCGAGCGGCTCCGGCACACCCATGAGCTCGAGGGCACGCGTCGGCGCCACGGCGTCGAACTCGTCGAGCCGACCGGTGAAGAACCCGGCGAACTCCTCTCGGGTCGCGCTGACGAGCAACGGCTTGTCCGCACCTCGTCCCGCGATCATGCCCGCTTCGACGGTGTCGACGACCAGCTCGCCGTCGACCACCGGCCCGAGACCGAGGCGGCCGTTCATCGTCGTCATCCCTCGGAGCACGGACTCCGGATCGGTCGCCCCACCGGGGACGGCCTCGAAGCCCTGAGCCTCGATCAGCGTCGCCTCCGAGACCCTCGCGAAACCGGCCAGGGTTGCGGGCACCCCGAGGTGCTCGGCGAGTCGCGCGGTCAGGGCCTGCGCCTCGACGAGCGGGACGTCGCCGGGCACTCCGGACACCGAGATCGCCCGCTCGAACAGGTGCCTGGCCGACGGGACCGTGAGCAGGGTCATGACGGACCCGCCGCCGGCGGACTGGCCGGCGATCGTGACCCGCTGCGGGTCACCACCGAACGCCGCGATGTTGTCGCGCACCCACTCGAGCGCGAGGATCCAGTCGAGCACACCGCGGTTGGCGGGGGCGTCGGGCAGCCAGCCGAACCCGTCGAAGCCGAGGCGGTAGGACACCGAGACCGTGACGACGCCGTCGCGGTTGAAGGCCCGGCCGTCGTACCAGGGGCTCGCGGGCGACCCGGCGATGAAGCCGCCGCCGTGGATCCAGACGAGGACGGGCAGGCCGGCGCCCTCGTCGGTCGGCGTCGGGTCGGGCGTGAAGACGTTGACGTTGAGCGTCGAGTCGCCGGGGATCGACGGTTCCGGGATCGTCGTGATCTCGGCCATGGCCTTCCGCTGCGGTGTCGCACCGTAGGCGGTCGCGTCGAGGACACCGTCCCAGGGCGCCTTGGGCTCGGGGGCCTGGAACCGTCTCGCTCCGATCGGCGGCTCGGCGAACGGGATGCCGAGGAAGGCGACCGACCCGTCGGCGCGGCGCGTGCCGCGAACCGCTCCCGAGGACGTCTGCGCGATGGGTTGCTCTGGGCTGGAATCGGTCGTCATCGGCGGATCCTCCGGGTACTCGGCTGCGCGCTCATCCGACGAGCGTCGCGTGGTGATCCGCCCAGTATGCCGCGTCGCACCCGAATCCCGTCCGATGTTCGGACTTCACCCAGCCGACCCACCCCATACGCCAGCGCGGTGCGCTGACCCGAGCGCGCCCCGGAGCCGTGAGCGCGGGTCTCTGGAGACCGGCGCTCACGTCCGATGCACCGCGCTCACGTCAGCGCACCGCGCTGGCCAACCCGATGAATGCGGGGTTGGCGGAGGGGTTAGGCGACGATTGCCGCGCGCAGTGCTGCTGCGGAGGCCGCCGGGTCGTCGGCCGAGTAGATCGCTCCACCGGCGACCGCGACCTGCGCGCCCGCCTGCTGCACCGACGCGATCGTCGACACGTTCACGCCACCGGCGACCGAGAACGGCACGGCGGCCGCTTCACCGTCGGACAGGAGCGTCTGGAAGGTGAAGCCCTCCTCGGCCTGCTCGTCGAGACCGGCGTGCATCTCGACGAATGCGGCGCCGAGAGCGGTGACCTCCTTCGCGCGCTGCACCTTGTCGGCGACCCCGATGAGGTCGACGACGACAGACTTGCCGTGCGCCTTCGCGGCCTTCACGGCGCCGACGATCGTGCTGTCACCTGCGGTCCCGAGGACGGTGACGATGTCCGCACCGGCGGAGAAGGCGATGTCGGCTTCGAGCTCACCGGCGTCCATGGTCTTGAGGTCGGCGAACACGATCTTGTCGGGGTGGGCGTCCTTGACCGCGGTGACGGCACGCAGGCCCTCGCTTTTGATGAGGGGTGTGCCGAGCTCGAGGATGTCGACGTAGGGCGCGACCTTCCCGGCGAGTTCGAGGGCTGCCTCGGTGGTGAGGACGTCCATGGCTACCTGGAGCTTCATGTGGTGCTGCTTTCTGTCGTGATGGGAGGCGTCCGACGTCTGCCGGGCGCGTTGAAAGGGATCGGGTGACTACTCGAGATTCGCGTGGCGCGGCCACAGCTGCTCAGCACTGACGCCCGCTGACTGCCAGAGCGCATGGAAGAACGCGTCGCCGAGCAACATGACCGCCTGCTCGAAGAGGCTGCCCGAGTACTGCACGGAACGCGTGCCGCCGTGGTCGGTCTTCTGCGCGGCGGGGACGACGATCGTCTCGGCGGCCAGCTCGGCAAGCGGGGATGCGGGGTCGGTCGTGATGGCGATCACCTGGGCCCCGACGGAGACGGCCGTTTCCGCGGCGCGGACCACACCCGTCGTCGTGCCGGAGCCGCTGGCGACGAGGATGACGTCACCCGCGACGATGGCGGGGGTCGTCGTCTCGCCGACGACGTGGACGGTGAGCCCGAGGTGCATGAGCCGCATCGCGGTCATCCGGAGCGCGAGACCGGAACGCCCGGCACCGGACACGAACACGCGGTCCGCCGTTCGCAGGCGGTCGAGTGCTCCGGCGAACGACGCCGGATCGGCCTCCAGCAGGCTCGACACGGTGCGATGCAGCTCGGCGTCGATCGCGGCGAGCGCCCCCTGGACCGTCGAGGTCGCAGGCGTCACCGACGTGGATGGAGGGACGGTGGGGTTCGACATCCCTCCATCCTGGGCGTGATCGGGTAGGTGCAGCGCTGCTCGCCCGAACGGTTCCACCTACCCGAACGGGTGGGTCCGGACCGATGAGATAGGGTGCGGACATGATCGAACGCACTGTCACCTACCCGGTCGAGCTGCTCGACGGGCTGGCCTCCGTCGCGTCCAGTTCGCTGCTGCGCATCGCCGGTGCGTTCCGGGAGGTCCTCGAGCCGGTCGTCGCCCATTCCGCGCTCGTGATCTTCACCGAGGACTGCACCGGCCGCCCCCGGAAGAAGGCCGGCGACCCCGCGATCGTCGAGGGCGTCACGATCGCCGAGCTCGACGCCGTTCGACAGCGCACCCCGCGCGGCCCGGTCACCACAGCGACCGCTGACACCGGACCACACGCCGACCGGCCGACATCGGCGGTGATCGCAGGCGCGGAACGTCCGATCGCCGCGTGGCTGGCCGACACCGGCGCCCTCCTCGTCCTGACCGACCCGCAGGGGTCGATCGACGACCGACTCATCGGCGCCCTGTGGGAGGTCGTCGCGGCCGGTATCCGGCAGCAGGTCGCGACGGCGGCCCCCGACTACCTCCGTGACTCGCGGGCGGCGTCGAGCGAGCGGGCCGGCGCCATCGCGGAACTCACCGACGCCCATGCGACGACACTGGAGTCGATCCTCGCCGTCACCCGGTCACGGCAGACGTCGGCGGAGGACGCCCGAACGGCGGTGACCGAGATCGCCTCGGCCGCGATGGTCGAGCTGCGGGCGGTGTCCGACCGCGACCGCCAACTGGCCGAGGAACCGGTCGCGCGCGCCTTCGCCAGACTCCGCGAGGATCTCCGTCCGCTGGCCCGCTTCGGCGGTCCCGAGGTCCAGTTCATCGAGCCGCCCGTCGACGGCCGGGCCCTCCCCGGTGAAGTGGCGCACGCCGGACGGGCGATCGTCCGCGGCACCGTCCTCGCACTCGTCGAGCAGTCCTCGGTCGGGCGGGTCCGGGTGCAGTGGGACTGCGACGGCAGCAACCTGCTCATCGGCATCCGCGACGACGGCCCCGGCGAGTTGACCGTCGACACCCCGAGTGTGCAGCAGCTCGGCGCTCGCGTCGCCGCACTCCGCGGCAGTCTCGATGTCCAGGCGACGCCCGGGTGGGGTTCGGAACTGCACGTGACGCTTCCGCTCGACCCACCGCCCGCAGCCCAGACACGTTCCGACTCGGCGGCCGCCGCGTTGACCGAGCGCGAATGGCGCGTCGCCGAGCTGGCCGCCGGAGGAGCACGGAACCGGGCGATCGCCGAGACCCTCACCATCAGCGAGAACACCGTGAAGTTCCACATCGCGAACGTCCTGCGGAAGCTCGGCGTGGCGAGCCGCGTCGAGCTGGCAGCCGCCTTGGCCGCCGGCCGCTGATCCCGTCCGGGCTCCGTCGCCGCCTACCGCTTCGTGCGCTTGCCGCCTCGATCGCGATCCCGGTCGCCGAACCGTCGCGTGATGAGCGCCCAACCGAGGATCCAGCTCCCGAGCGCCGTGACCAGCCACACCACCAGCGGTGCGAGCACCCAGGCGAGGACACCGCGGATGTGGAGGCCGCCGGGGAGGATCGACGCGACGAACAACGACACGAGCGTCGTCACGAGTCCGATGCCGCCGAGGATCGCTGAGGCGTAGCGCCGCGCGAGGCGCAGGATGAAGGGCCCGAGGACGCCCTGCGCGATCGTGAAGACGACGACGGCGATGACGAAACCGCCGAGCGACAAGCGGACGCCGGGTACGACCCAGTCCGCGACGAGCAGCCCGATCGCCGAGGACAGCAGACTGACGGCGATGCTCAGCAGGAAGCGGGTCATGTGCCGACCCTAGCGCTGGGTGTCGGCCGCGTCGAGAGCGCGACTGAGGGGAGGCGGATCGTCGCCTGACGGACGGCCGGACGACGACATGCCTCCCCTCGGGAGTGCCGGGACGGCTCAGTCCAGCGCGAGCACCCGACCGGTGCCGACACCCTCGATGGCGCGCACGAAGGCGAGGCCGACCACGTCGGAGGCGACGGGCGGGAAGCCCGGGAACGCGTCGTGGTAGCCGGTGGCCTCGGCGAGCACCGTGGGGCTGACGGCGTTGATGCGGATGCCGCGCGGGAGTTCCGGGGCGGCACCGATCACGAAGGACTCGACCGCTCCATTGGCCATCGAGGCCGCAGCACCAGTCGCGATCGGCTCACGGGCGAGGATGCCCGTCGTGAGCGTGAAGGAGCCGCCGTCGCGGACGAACGGGGTCCCGATCCGCACGACGTCGAGCTGGCTGAGCACCTTGCCGAGGAAGGCCGCGCGGTAGTCGTCGCGCGTCAGCTCCTCCACGGGCTTGAACGGGACCGAGCCGACGGCGACGATGACCGCGTCGACCTCGCCCACCTCGGCGAACAGCGCCTCGATCGACGCCTCGTCGGTGGTGTCGACGGCAGGCGCCGTCGAGCGGGACACCGCGATCACCTCGTGACGTTCCGCAAGGGCGTCCTGTGCCGCTCGTCCGACATGTCCACTGGCTCCGATCAACAGGATTCTCATGCGGGCGACGCTAGCACCGGCGTCGGACGCCGGCTCCGTCAGTTGGCGTCGTCCATCCCGGTGACGTGGACGGCGTAGCCGTGGCACCCTGCACGAGTCCAGTCGTAGGCGTCGCCGAGCGGGGTGTCGCCGTACTCCGCCAACTCGGCCGCCGGGCCGTCCTCCGAGAGGACCATCGTTCGCCGTTCGGGGTCGAGCAGCGCACGATTGTTCGTCCACGCGTACCAGAACCCCTGATCAGCCATGCACTTCGCGACGATCTGCTGCTGTGCCTCCCAGATCCCGTCGCTGAAGGTCGGGTCGGTACTCGGCACGATGTCGGCCGGGTCGGTCGTGGCGTCGTACCAGCCCTCCGGCGTCTGCGAGTAGTCGACGCCCGCCGCGGGCGAGACGGATTCGTCGGCGTCCGGGTCCGCGGGGACGACGGGTTCGACGGGTGGGAGTTCGTCCAGCGACGCCGCAGCCTGGGCCACCGCTTCGAGGGATCGGGCGTCGTCGGCCGCCGCCTGGGCGTTCGACACCCCGATGAACACCCCGCCTGCCGCCACCGCGAGCACCCCGCTCATCGCGATGCCGAGCCCGATCCGTCGTCGGAGCATTCCGGAACTCCGGCGGACGGGTGCCGCCTCCTGCGCCGCGTCCGGCCCGTCGTGGATCTCGCTGCCGCTCATACCGTCTCCCCCTGCATCGACGCCACTGCGTCCCGTTCCGTCGTTCGGCGACCCCCCGGCCACCACCACACCGCGGCTCCGATGAACCCGAGCGCCGCCCCGACCCCGATCGCCACGCTCATCACCCACCACGGTTCGAATCCGGCGCCGTGCGAGCTCAGGCGGGACACGATGAGCACGCCGGTCGCGCTGACGCGGTACATGATGTCGCCCGCGAGCACGCCGATGAGGACCGCTGCGGGCGCCAGGAGCCCCGCGCCGAGCCATCGACTGCGTCGCCGCAGCGACAGCACGAGCCCCACGATGCCCAGGACCGCGGCGATCGCCACACCGAGCGCGCCCATCGGCACCTCGACGACGTCGCCGATGACGAGAGCACGCAGGATCCGGACGAGGAGGAACAGTGCCGCTCCCGTGACCAGGACGCCGCCGGTCACCACGAGCGCTGCGAGGACATCACCGGCCCGCCGCATGCCGAGCGACATCGGATCGACGCCGTGGCCCGCGCGCAACTGCCCGGAGCGCCACGAGAGGTCGTGCGGGATCCCGCGGATGGCCCGCAGCATGATGTCGCGCCGGAGCCGCTGTGGCGTGACGCCCGTTTCCTGGGCCCAGACGGCGTGCTCGTGCAGGTCGGAGGCGATCTCGTCGCGGCGCTCCCCGGCGACGTCGGGCGAGAGGTCTCGGGTGTACCACCCGCACCAGTTCAGGACGCGGTGGGCGGCCGCGCGGTATTCAGGCGTCCGGATGGCGGTCATGCGACCGCCCCTGCGTCCACGCCGCACCCGCCGGCCTCGCCGCGGAGGCCTCCTCACCGGCGATCCTCGCGTGCTCACGATCCCGGGCCGTCGCGCCTTCGCCCGTGATCCGATACAGCCGTCGACGGGGGCGGCCCTCCGCCTCGGCGACCTCCGGAGCCTCCCACGTCGCCTCGATCAGGCCGGCGTCCGCCATCCGCGACAGGGCCTTGTAGAGCGTGCCGTGCGCAGTGAGGGCGGCATCCCCGGCTTCGGCGAGCTGCTTGGCGAGGGCGAACCCGTAGAAGCTCCCATCGGTCGCCTGCAACACGGTGCCGACGTCGAGGATGTCGAGCTCGAGCGGGAAGAGCGTGCCGGGTCGTCTGCGTGCCATGGAGCCACTATAGGAAGATAGGTTCCGATACGTCAACTCCGGATCCGCGGTCGCACCGGTCGAGGACGACTAGCTCCCGTCGCGGATGTCCGACGGGGGTTCCACTCCGAAGGTGATCTCGTCGAACCGCGCCTCGCAGGGTGGACCGAGCGGCGCCTGCGAAAGGAAGCCGACGCGCACCGGGGCGTCGCTGTGCAGACGGAAGACCCGGACGAAGTCCCACGTGACACCGTCGGTCGAGCTGTGGAACGCCCATGCCTCGCCGAGACGGCTGACGCGCATCCACACGTGGTCGGCCGCGACGTGCGTCGAGTTCACGTCGTCCGACCAGGTGTTCGTCACGACGCTCACCACCATCGCCTGCCCCTGCGGCGACTGCTCGAAGCAGAGCTTGGCCCAGTGCTCGTCGTCGATCCAGAGTGCGAGGGCGCCGGCGTCGAAGGTGCTGCGCTCGCTCACGACCGCGATCCGCGCCGAGAGCGTGAAGTGTTCGGGTGCGTCGAAGGCGAGCGCCGTGGCACGCAACTCACGCGGCCCACCGAGCGAGCTGTTGCTCCAGTCGACGCCGGCGGCGGAGGTGAGGGTGAGCGCTCCGGCATCGGCGTCGAACGCGGCGATTCCGCGGGTCGAGGTCCAGGCGAGGTCGGGAAGCCCGTCGATGCGGGTCACGTCGGTGTGCATGGTCCGACCCTATCGGGATCGCCTGTTCCCGTGAGTCGCCCGGATCTGTTCAGAATTCGGCGGATTTCGCGCAGATCCGGGCGACTCAGCGAGGTCAGCCGGCGGGGACGTCGACGACGCGCTCCTCCCCGACGGCCACGACGAGCGAACCGTTGGAGGCCGAAGCGACGTCCGCTTGGAGCCGCTCGAGCTCCGCCGGCGGCACCCACAGTTCCAGCTCAGCCTGCGCCCCGTAGACCGGCTCACCGAGCGTCGCACCGTGGGTAGCGGCCCAATCGCGCAGCAGGTTGTCGTACCGCCCGGCGTCGGCGTGGGGGACGACGAGGGTCGCGCGGGTCAGGGTCTCACGGCGCACGAGCGCGGCGAGGTCGAGCGTCTCGGAGGCCGCCGAGGAGTACGCGCGGACGAGCCCACCGGCCCCGAGCTTGACGCCGCCGAAGTACCGTGTGACGACGACGACCACGTCGGTCAGCTCGCGCCGCCGGATGACCTCGAGGATCGGCATCCCCGCCGTGCCGGACGGTTCACTGTCGTCGGACGAGCGGGCCTGGTCGCCGAGCAGCCCGGTGACCATCGCGACGCAGTGGTGTCGCGCATCCCACGCCTGCTTCTTCACCCGCGCGATGACCGCTTCCGCGTCCTCCGGCGACGCGACCGGGTGGGCGAGGCCGAGGAAGCGCGACTTCTTGATCACGAGTTCGTGCTCGACCGGCGCGGCGATCGTCGCCGGGTACTGCCGCGCGGTGGTCATCCGTCCGAGCGTACTGGTGGCCGGTCGACGAGGCCCGTTCGGCCTACGGCCGCAGCACGTCGTCGGCCGGGTGGGCCTGCACGTGCCCACGGACGAAGATCAAGCCGATCACGGCCACGAGCATGATGAGCAGGTTGGCCGGACCGGCGATCGCCAGGAACACGCTCTGACCGGCGGCCGCTCCCGCGTGGTCGATCCCACCGGTCGAGAGGAAGAGCGTCGGGTCGTAGAGTCCGTGGATCAGGATCGGCCAGATGAGGTTGCCGGTCACCCGGAGCGTCAGGTACATGCACACGCCGAATCCGAAGGTGTAGACGACGGTCACGAGCACGGTCACGACCGGCTGGCCCGACAGGAGGTTGGAGGCGTGCAGCAGCGCGAAGACCAGCGAGGAGATCACCATCACGATCCACTCCGAACTCCCGGCGTCGCGCAGCATCTTCACGACCAGTCCGCGGGTCAGGATCTCCTCGGCGAACCCGATGAACACGCCGGACAGCATCGCGACCACGACCACAGAACCCTCGTAGCTCCCGTAGTCGATGCCGAGCAACCGCAGGACGACCGCGGCGAGGATCACGATCGGAGCGGCCCACATCCACCAGCGTCCGCGGATCGGCTGCTTCGCGAACAGCTCCCGGAACCAGCCGACCGAGAGCACGAACCCGGCCAGGACGAGGGAACCGACGATGAGCGGCAGCATGAGCCCGAAGAACACGCTCTGCGGGGTCGCGAAGAGGTTCTCACCGATCTGCGATGTGAAGAGCTGCCCGACGACCCAGCCGGCCCCGAGGTACAGGGCGAGGTAGACGATGGCCAGCAGGAACGCCCGGCCGATCCCGCCCTTCGCCCAGAAGTCATGCCATCCGCTGGTGGTGAGCGTCCGCTGACGTCGGTGCTCGTGACCCCTGTGCTCGCCCATGCATCGATCCAACCACGGAGCACCAGACTGAGTCGCCCGAATCTGCGCGGACCCGGCCGCAATTCGTGCAGATCCGAGCGACTCAGTGGGTCAGCCGACGCCGTTCAGGACCGAGGAGGCGAAGGAGGCGGCACGGACGCCGAGCGTCGCGATGCGCTCCTGGCGGGCCGCCTCCGCGTCGAAACCGACGTAGGCGAGCGGTGGCAGCTTCCGCACGTTGGCCGAGCACTGGAAGTCGGCGCAGACGAGCGTGCCGACCGTGTCCCCGTTCTTGCCGGCCTGCCCGGCCCGCTTCGCGCTGTAGAACACGACGTCGTTGCTGAGCGTGATGTCCTGGCACCACGCGCACTGCGGCCGGGTGCGGGGTGTCGCGTCAGCCTGTCGGAGGAGGATGCCGACGGGTTCGCCGTCGACGATCGTGACCACGTACGCGCGTCGCGGCAGCTTCTTGTCGCGCCACCCGAGGAAGTCACGCACCTCGAAGTCGATCGCGTCGAGGTCGACGGGAAGGCTCACGTCACTGACCTCCTTGCGCGACGCGTTGACGAAGGAGGCTCGGATCTGGGATTCGTTCAGGGGGATCATGGGTTCACCGGTTTCGGCTGGGCCGTCGTGGCGACGGCGGAGAGACCCTCCGCGCGTCGGTGCGCTGCGGTGGGTACGTCAGGGTGCGCGGCCCCGTCGCCGTCGCTCGGACGAGCGCGATGGACGAAGCCGACGTCCTCACCGGGTGGGCGAGGTGGTCGACCGGGTGCGCTGCTCTCTCGGGCCGGTGTTGCGGACGCCGACGACCTCCAGACGCCCGACGCGGGGCGGAGTGATGAGCATGGACACACCGGCACTGTATCAAGCGGTGGCGCGCTCGCTCCCCCGATCCGCACGTTCTGGCTCCCGGCGCGGCAGGATGGACGTATGACCCTCGACGTCGCCCTCCTCCGCACCGCGTTCCCGTCCCTCGCCTCGGGCATCGCCCACTTCGACGGCCCCGGCGGCACCCAGACGCCGCTCGCCGTCGGCCAGGCCATCCTCGACACCCTCACCGGGCCACTGTCCAACCGGGGTTCGTCGGTCGCGTCCGAGCGTCGGGCGGACGACGCCGTGACCGCCTTCCGCGCCGCGTGCGCCGACCTGCTCGCCGCAGAGGAGCGGGGCATCGTCTACGGTCGCAGCGCGACCCAGCTCACGTACGACTTCTCCAGGCATCTGTCGCGCGACTGGATCGCCGGCGACGAGATCATCCTGTCCCGACTCGACCACGACGCGAACGTGCGCCCGTGGGTGCAGGCGGCGGACCGCACGGGCGCGACCGTCCGCTGGATCGACCTGGACCCGGCGACGGGCGAGCTCGACCTCGCCGACCTCGACGACCTCGTCACCGAACGCACGAGGCTCGTCGCCGTGACCGCTGCGTCGAACCTCCTCGGCACCATCCCGCCGGTGCGGACGATCGCCGATCGGGCGCACGCGGTCGGCGCACTCGTCTGGGTCGACGGCGTCCACTACACGGCCCACCACGTCGTCGACGTCGAGGCCCTCGGTGCCGACTTCTTCGTCTGCTCGCCGTACAAGTTCTTCGGGCCGCACTGCGGTGTCCTCGCCGCGTCGCCGGCGCTGCTCGAGTCGATCCACCCCGACAAGCTGCTGCCGTCGACGAACGTTGTGCCGGAGCGCTTCGAGTTCGGCACGCTGCCCTACGAGCTCATGGCCGGCGTGACGGCGGCCATCGGCGTGCTCGCGTCGATCGACCCCGGTGACGCCACGACGAGACGCGACCGTCTGGTCGCCTCCGCTGCAGCCGTCCACGAACGGGAACTCGCGCTGCGCACCCGCATCGAAGGCGCCCTCGCGGAGCTCGGCCCGCTCGTCGAGCTGCACTCGCGGGCCGCAGAACGCACGGCGACGCTGTTCATGACGTTCCCCGGCAGGCGTGCAGCCGATGCGGCCGCCTTCCTCGCCGCTCGCGACGTCCTCGCACCGGCCGGCTCGTTCTACGCGGTCGAGCCGTTCGCGGCGCTGGGCCTCGACGACGTCGGAGGCCTCCGCGTCGGCGTCGCCCCGTACACCTCGGACGAGGACGTCGACCGCCTGCTCGACGGCATCAGGGCCTTCCTCGCCGATTGAACGGCCCGCCGATTGAACGGTTGGCGGACCGACCCGGCGTCAGCGCTCTCAGGACCGCTTGCCGCTCTCGCGTCGCAGCACGACGAACCCGGCGACCATGACGACCGCCCCGAGGACGAGGGTGATGATCCGGAAGAACCCGAAGTCGTCGACACCGAAGATCAGGGGCCCGGCGAAGAGGAACGTCGCACCGACGAAGTACCAGACCGAGGTCGTCTGACCGTTGAGTGACGTGGGCGGAGGCGTTGATTCGGGCTCCGCCGCGGCGGGACCGCCCTGGGGCGCCTCGTCCCCGTATGGTGCAGGTTCGGGCTGCGTCGATCCGGTCATCATTCGCTCCGATCCGCGTCGCGCTCGGTGGTGTCCGCGACGTCGAGCCCCACGCTACGCAGCCCTCGAGCGCCGCGAATCCCCCAGGTGACGGAGATCAGGCCTCGCTGGCGAACATCCGTCCGTCTGGGTCGAGTTTCGTCAGGAGGGCGGCGGAGATCTCGCCGAGCTGCTCGATCTGCGCCGGCGTCAGCGCGTCGAGGACGAGGGATCGCACGTGCTCGACGTGGCCCGGTGCGGCCTGGACGACCTTGTCCCACCCCGCATCGGTGAGCGTCACGTTCGTCGCCCGTCGATCCTCCGGGCACGGCGTGCGCGCCACGAAGCCGGCCTCCTCCAAGCGGGTCAGCACCCGCGACAAGCGGGGCAGCGTCGCATTCGTCCGGGCGGCGAGCGCCGAGGTGCGCAGCGTGCGGCCCGGGGTCTCGGACAGCATCGCGAGCGTGAAGTAGTCGAAGTGCGTCAGGTGTTGGTCCCGCGTGAGCTGGAGGTCGAGGGCGGCCGGCAGGAGTTCGAGCACCGCGGCGAAGCGCACCCAGGAGCGTTGCTCGTCGTCGCTCAGCCATCGCGTCTCGGTCATGACTCCAGCGTAGCAATAGTTGCGCCTACAACTAACCGGTGCTACGTTAGTTGTATCAACAACCAATTGACCCGTGACCAGGCGGCCACGAGAAGGAGCATCGTCATGACGAACGTCACCATCTTCGGAACCGGCAACATGGGCACTGCCATCGCCGGCGTCCTCGCAGCGGGCGGCGCCTCCGTCGACCACCTCGGGTCGGCCGAGACCGGCACGATCACCGGCGACGTCGTCGTCCTCGCCGTCCCCTACCCGGCCCTCGCGTCGATCGTCGAGCAGTACGCCGACCAGCTCGCAGGCAAGGTCGTCGTCGACATCACCAACCCCCTGGACTTCTCGACCTTCGACGCCCTCACCGTCCCAGCCGGCAGCTCGGCTGCAGCGGAACTGCAGGCGAAGCTCCCGAGCTCCCACGTCCTCAAGGCCTTCAACACGAACTTCGCCGCGACCCTCGCATCGAAGCAGGTCGGCGACGTGGCCACCACGGTCCTCATCGCCGGGGACGACGCCGACGCCAAGGCCGCACTCCAGCAGCTCGTGACCGCCGGAGGCCTCGAGGCCGTCGACGCCGGGTCCCTGAAGCGCGCCCACGAACTCGAGGCGATCGGCTTCCTGCAGCTCACGCTGGCGGCCTCGGAGAAGGTCTCCTGGACCGCGGGGTTCGCGCTCGTCAAGTAGCCGTCGGATCGTGATCCGGGAGGAACGATCCTCCCGGATCACGACGGATTGGAGGACGATGGGCGCATGACCTTCCGCGCCCTCGCCCCTGGCCAGCGTTCCAGCATCCTGCTCGGCGGGCCGCACGATGATGCGCCCGTGCTCCTCTTCGAGACCGACGAGCTCCTCGTCGAAGCACCGAACTGGTCACTCGACGGCCGGACGCTGCTCCTCAACGGCAACGGGCGGCTCTGGGCGCTCCCGGTCGACGATCCGACCGCCGGGCTCGCGCCGATCGAGTTCCACGGCCTCCCCGAACTCAACAACGACCACGTCCTCGACCCCGACGGCGAGCACATCCTCCTCTCGGCGATGGACGGTCACATCTACCGCGGCGCGCTCACCGGCGGGCCGGTCACGAAGCTCACCGCCGACGACGACCGGTGGCACTTCCTCCACGGCGTTTCGCCCGACGGCACGCGGATCGCGTACGTCGAGCTCGAGGGCTTCGAGCACCCCGGTCGACTCGCGATCGCTCCGGCGGTCGAGGGCGGCGGCCCCGTCACCGTCCTCGACACCGGCGACGGCCACCTCGACGGTCCGGAATGGTCGCCCGACGGCCGATGGCTGTTCTGCAACACGGAACACTTCGGCACCGGCCCCGGCCATGCGCAGCTCGCGCGGATCCCCGACGGCGGCGGCGAGCTCGAGCAGCTCGTCGTGAGCGACACCGTCGACTGGTTCCCGCACCTCTCCCACGACGCCCGACTGGCCTCGTACATCGCCTTCCCCGCCGGCACGATCGGACACCCGGCCGACCTCGACGTCGAGGTCCGGCTCATCTCGACCGACGACTGGGCGACCCCGCTCCGTCGCTACCCACTGTTCGGCGGGCAGGGCACCCTCAACGTGAACAGCTGGTCCCCCGACAGCTCACGGTTCGCCTTCGTCGCCTACCCGATCGACGACTGAGGCACCGGGACTCCGGGCGCGCGGGCCGTCAGTCGGTACTGTCGGAGCGTGACCGATGCCAGCAGCGCCCACTCCCAGACGCTCTCGCGCGGCATCCGGATCCTCGAGGTCCTGGCCGACGCGCGCACCCCGCTGACGATCGACACCCTGAGCGCGACGCTCGGCCTGCACCGGAGCGTCACCTACCGGCTCCTGCGGACGCTCGAAGACCACCGCCTGGTCGTCCGCGACGGTACGGGACGGATCGCACTCGGATCGCGCCTGGCAGCCCTCGCCGCCGGTGTCTCCCACGACCTGCAGGCCGCCGCCCTGCCCGAGCTGACGGCCATCGCGAACGAGCTCGGCATGACCTGCTTCCTCACCGTGCTGGACGGCGACGAGATCGTCACCCTCGTCAGCGTCGAGCCACGGCACACGATGGGGTCGATCGCGCAGCGACCCGGCACCCGGCACCCGGTCGGTGTCGGCGCGCCTGGCAAGGCGATCGCGTCCCGCCTCTCCGAGGCGCAGTGGCCGGACACCCTCGACGACGACCACCGCGGGGAGCTGGCAGCAGTCCGCGAACAAGGCTGGGCGTCGAGCCACGACGAGGTCATCACCGGTCTCCGCGCCGTTGCCGCCCCGCTCTCGGCGCACGGCTCGCCGGCAGCCGCCCTCGCGGTCGTCTACGTCTCCAGCAGCCGCTCCGAAGCCGACATCGCGGCCCGCCTCATCGAGGGGGCCGCGACCATCGCGTCGTCGGTCTGACCGCGCCTACATCCGGGTGCCGTAGACCTGGCCGCGTCCCTGCTGCTCCTCCGCCTCGCCACCGAGCGGGATGCCCGTGCGGTCGCGCAGGAGGAGGGTCGCCGCGAAGGCGATCACGATCATGCCGGCGATGTAGAACGCGACGCTCGTGGACGACCCCGTGACCTGCACCAGCCAGGTCGCGATCGTCGGGGCGAACGCGCCGCCGAGGATGGCGCCGATCGCGTAGGTGACCGAGACGCCCGTGTACCGGATCGACGCGGGGAACAGCTCGGCGAAGTACGCCGCCTGCGGCCCGTAGGTGAAGCCGTTGCCGATCGTGAACAGGGCGAGCCCGAGGAACAACAACCACGGGTCACCGGTGTTCACGAGCGGGAAGAGCACGAAGACGGTTGCCAGGAACGCGACCCAGCCGATGATGTAGGTGTTGCGTCGGCCGATCCGGTCGGAGAGCGAGCCCGCGAACCACGTGACGATCAGCCAGACGATGGCCGACCCGGTGACCGCGAGCAGGACCGGTGTCCGCTCCATGCCCACCAGGCCGCCGTCGGCGAGCGGCGTCGTCGCGTAGTTCTGGATGTAGCCGCCCGTCGTCATGTAGCCGGCGGCGTTGTTGCCGGCGAAGGTGAGCGCCGCGAGCAGCACGAGCAGCCAGTGGTGCCGGAAGAGCTCGACGATCGGGACCCGGCGACGCTCCTTGTTGCGGGCGAGGGCGACGAAGACGGGGCTCTCGTCTACCTTCCGGCGCACGACGTAGCCGACGATGATCAGGACGAAGCTCAGCAGGAACGGGATCCGCCAGCCCCACTCAAGGAACGCCGCGCCGGGCGAGATCACGCCCGTCATGAGGGCGAGCATGCCGGAGGCGAGGAGGAGTCCGATCGGGACGCCGATCTGCGGGAACGCCCCGAACCGGCCGCGGCGGCCGGTGGGAGCGTGCTCGACCGCCATGAGGACGGCGCCGCCCCACTCGCCGCCGGTGGACAGCCCCTGCAGGATGCGGAGGAGCACGAGCAGGGCGGGGGCGATGATCCCGATCTGGTCGTAGGTCGGCAGCAGACCGATGAGCGTCGTGGCAGCTCCCATGAGGAAGAGCGTGATGACGAGCATCTTCTTCCGGCCGATGCGATCGCCGTAGTGCCCGGCGACGAACGCGCCGAGCGGCCGGAACAGGAAGCTCACACCGACGGTCGCGAACGACAGCAACAGCGCGGCCTGCGGTCCCGCCGGCTGGAAGAAGAGCTGCGAGAAGACGAGTCCGGCGGCGCTCGCGTAGAGGAAGAAGTCGTACCACTCGACCGTGGTGCCGATGACGGTGGCGAAGGCCACGCGCCGGAGTTCCGCGGGCGTCGTCGCTCGCGCCAGTGATGCGGTTGTCATTGTCTCGAGACCCCTTTGTCCGTCGCGGCCCGCCATTGGACCGCCAGAATGTACACCACATCGTATACAATCATGCTCACCGCGCAAGAGGCAGTCGACGACGACGCACCGTATCGTGATCGCAGGCCGCAGTCGACGCAGATGAGGACGGGACGCGATGCAGGATCACGAACGACAGGCGATCGCCGACGAACTGGCGGTGGCGCACGAGGAGCGGAGCGTCATCCCCCTCCTCACCGCCCGGCACCCGGACATGACCGTCGAGGACTCCTACGCCGTGCAGGCGCTGTGGGCCGAACGCCGCATCGCCGCCGGTCGGCGCGTCGTCGGCCACAAGATCGGCCTCACCTCAAGGGCGATGCAGCAGGCCACCGGGATCACCGAACCCGACTACGGCGTCATCCTCGACGACCAGGTCTTCGACTCGGGCGCGACGCTCGACTTCGACGCCTACTCCAACGTCCGCGTGGAGGTCGAGCTGGCGTTCGTCCTCGGACGCCCGCTGCAGGGCCCGCACTGCACGATCTTCGAGGTGCTCGACGCGACCGACCACATCGTGCCCGCGCTCGAGGTCCTCAACTCACACATCGAACTCGACGGTCGCACGATCGTCGACACCATCGCCGACAATGCGGCTCTCGGCGCCATGGTGCTCGGCGGAACGCCCGTCCGCCCCGACGCGATCGACCCGCGATGGGTCTCGGCCCTGCTCTACCGCAACCAGACCATCGAGGAGTCGGGGGTCGCCGGCGCCGTCCTCGGGCACCCGGCACTCGGCGTCGCGTGGCTCGCGGGCAAGCTCGCCCAGCACGGCGGGAGTCTCGCCGCCGGGGAGATCATCCTGTCGGGGTCGTTCACGAGACCGATGTGGGTCGAACGGGGCGACACCGTCCACGCCGAATACCAGGGACTGGGAGCCGTGACATGCCGATTCGAATGACCCTGCCGCCGACCTTCGGCGAGCGCCTGCGCACCGCGGATCGCCCCCTCGCCGGGATGTGGGTGGTGTCGGGGAGCCCGATCGCGGCGGAGATCGCTGCGGGCAGCGGCCTCGACCTGCTCCTCATCGACGGCGAGCACTCGGCGAACACCCTGGAGAGCATCCAACTGCAGCTGCAGGTGGTCGCCGCCTTCCCGGTGTGTCCGCTGGTGCGGGTGCCGTTCGGCGACGCGGTCGTCATCAAGCGGGTGCTCGACCTCGGGGCGCAGAACCTCATCGTGCCCATGGTGTCGTCGGCCGAGCAGGCGGCGGCGCTCGTGCAGGCCGTGCGGTACCCGCCTCAGGGCGTCCGTGGGGTCGGCAGCGCGCTCGCGAGGTCCTCCCGCTGGAACCGCGTCGACGACTACCTCGCGCAGGCGGACGATTCGGTGTCGCTCACGGTGCAGATCGAGTCGGCGGAGGCCGTCGAGCAGGCGGAGGACATCCTCGCGGTCGACGGCGTGGACGCGGTGTTCGTCGGTCCGGCCGACCTCTCGGCGTCGCTCGGACTGCTCGGTCAGCAGGGGCACCCCACCGTGGTCAGCGCTGTCGAGCGGGTGCTCGATGCCGCCGCCGCCGCGGGGAAGCCGGCCGGCGTGAACGCCTTCGACCCCGGCATGGCCGAGCACTACCTCGACCGCGGGGCGTCCTTCGTCCTCGTCGGTGCGGATGTGTCGCTCCTCGCCCGCGCATCCGAGCAGTTGGCGGAGCGCTTCGTCGACGGCCGGAGTGATACGAGCCGCAGCGACGGGTACTGACCCTTTCCCACTGCGCCCAGATCGTATACGATTCTGGATACCGACGACGAGGACGTGTGATGAGCAGCCACCAGAGCATCGAAGGTCTCCCGAACAGCGGGGGCGGCAAGATCATCGCCGTCCACCTCAACTACCCGTCACGGGCGGCCCAGCGCGGCCGCACGCCGGAGCACCCCTCGTACTTCCTCAAGCCGTGGTCCTCCGTCTCAGGCACGGGCGGCACCGTCGAGCGCCCGGCCGGCGCGGAACTGCTCGCCTTCGAGGGAGAGATCGCCATCATCATCGGGACCGCGGCCCGCCGCGTCAGGGTCGAAGACGCCTGGCAGCACGTCTCGGGCGTCACCGCGGCGAACGACTTCGGGCTCTACGACCTCCGCAGTGCCGACAAGGGGTCGAACCTGCGCTCGAAGGGCGGTGACGGCTACACGCCGCTCGGCCCGTCCGTCATCTCCGCCGAGCAGATCGATCCGGCCGCCCTCCGCGTGCGCACCTGGGTCAACGGCGTCGTGGTCCAGAACGACACGAGCGACACGCTGCTCTTCCCGTTCGCCCAGCTCATCGCCGACCTCTCGCAGCTCTCGACGCTCGAGCCCGGCGACGTCATCCTCACCGGCACACCCGCCGGCTCCTCCGTCGTCGTGCCCGGCGACGTCGTCGAGGTCGAGGTCGACGCACCGACCGCACCCGGCACCCCGACGAGCGGTCGACTCGTGACGACGGTCGTCGAGGGCACCGAGCCCTTCGGTGGGTTCGGCGCGAAGCCGGCCGTCGACGACCATCAGCGGATCGAGGCCTGGGGGGACGCTGCGGCGGCGGGTCTGCCTGCACCGACTGAGCCTCCCACCGCTGCATCGCCCGCCGAACCGCTCGACCCCGCGGTCGCCGGACAGCTCGCCTCGGTCTCGACGGCGACGCTCAGCGCCAAGCTCCGGGCCCGCGGGTACACCGAGGTCTTCATCGAGGGCGTCCAAGCATCGCGACCGGGCACGCGCATGGTCGGCGTGGCCCGCACCCTCCGGTTCGTCGCCTACCGGCCCGACCTCTTCGCCGAGCGCGGCAACGGCTTCAACGCGCAGAAGCGCGTCTTCGACACCGTCGAGGCCGGCGAGGTCATCGTGATCGAGGCACGCGCCGAGCGCGGCACGGGCACCGTCGGCGACGTCCTCGCGCTTCGGGCACAGCAGCGGGGAGCGGCCGGGGTCGTCACCGACGGCGGCATCCGCGATGCCGAGCAGGTCGCGGCGTTCGACCTGCCGACCTTCTCGCAGGGTCCGCACCCGTCCGTCCTCGGGCGCCGCCATGTGCCGTGGGAGACCGATGTCGCGGTCACCTGCGGCGGGGCGACGGTCCTGCCCGGCGACGTGATCGTCGGGGACGGTGACGGCGTCATCGCGATCCCCCGGGCGCTCGCCGCCGAGGTCGCCGCGGAGGCGGTCGTGCAGGAGGCGGAGGACGCCTGGATCGCCGAGCAGGTCCGTGGTGGTGCAGCGGTCGACGGCCTCTTCCCGCTGAACGCCGAGTGGCGGGCGCGATACGAGAGCGAGCAGGGACGATGAGCGGACCGCACCCGACCACCGGGCAGGAGGCGTCGCTCAGCAAGTCGGAGCGCGCCTACCGGTTCATCCGCGAGGCCATCGACGAGGGGCGCTTCGTCCCCGGGTACCGGCTGGTGCTCGGCCAGATCGCCGGTGAGCTCGACATCAGCGTGGTCCCGGTGCGCGAGGCGATCCGTCGGCTGGAGGCCGAGGGGCTCGTGACGTTCGAGCGCAACGTCGGCGCGCAGGTCGCGATGCTGCACGAAACCGAGTACCTCTTCACGATGCAGACGCTCGCCCTCGTCGAGGGCGCAGCGACCTCGATGAGCGCCGCCTACCTGACCGACGACCACCTGGCCCGCGCCCGCGAGATCAACGAGCGGATGCGCCGCACGCTCGACGACTTCGACCCGCACGCGTTCACGGCGCTGAACCTGGAGTTCCACACCGTCCTCTTCGAGGAGTGCCCGAACCCGCACGTCCTCGACCTCGTCCACCGCGGCTGGCGGCGGCTGAACGCGCTCCGCGACTCCACGTTCAGCTTCGTGCCCGGCCGCGCGCGGGAGTCGGTCGCAGAGCACGACGGCATCCTCGAACTCATCGTCGCCGGCGCGCAGCCGCTCGAGATCGAGATCGCCGCCCGCGACCACCGCACCGCGACGCTCGACGCCATGCTCGCGTACCAGGCGGAGCACCAGCCGCCCACCACGGCCCGCCCGCCGTCGTCACCGCCGTCCACCACCGACCGGAGGAACCACCCATGACCCAGCACGTTCCGGCAGCGTTGCCCGACCGTATCCGGCACTACATCGACGGCGCGTTCGTCGACTCGGTCGACGGCGACACCTTCGACGTCCTCGACCCGGTGTCGAACGAGACCTACGTCCAGGCCGCCGCCGGCAAGCAGGCGGACATCGACCTCGCCGTCGCCGCCGCCAAGCGCGCCTTCGACGAGGGTCCGTGGCCGCGGCTCCTCCCCCGCGAGCGCAGCCGGATCCTGCACCGGGTCGCCGACGCCGTCGAAGCGCAGGACGCCCGCCTCGCGGAGCTGGAGAGCTTCGACACCGGGCTACCGATCACGCAGGCGCTCGGTCAGGCGAAGCGCGCCGCCGAGAACTTCCGGTTCTTCGCCGATCTGATCGTCGCCCAGCACGACGACACCTACAAGGTCCCGGGGCGGCAGGTCAACTACGTCAACCGCAAGCCCATCGGTGTCGCGGGGCTCATCACGCCGTGGAACACGCCGTTCATGCTCGAGAGCTGGAAGCTCGCTCCGGCCCTCGCGACCGGCAACACGGTCGTCCTGAAGCCGGCGGAGTTCACCCCGCTCTCGGCGAGCCTGTGGGCGGACATCTTCCGCGACGCCGGCGTGCCCGACGGCGTATTCAACCTCGTGAACGGCCTCGGTGAAGACGCCGGTGACGCCCTCGTGAAGCACCCGGACGTGCCGCTCATCTCGTTCACCGGCGAGAGCAGCACCGGTCAGCTCATCTTCGCGAACGCCGCGCCGTTCCTGAAGGGGCTCTCGATGGAGCTCGGCGGCAAGTCACCGGCCGTCGTGTTCGCCGACGCCGACCTCGACGACGCCCTCGACGCGACGGTGTTCGGGGTGTTCTCGTTGAACGGTGAGCGCTGCACCGCCGGCAGCCGCATCCTCGTCGAGCGGAGTGTCTACGACGACTTCGTCGAGCGCTACGCCGAGCGGGCCCGCAACATCGTCGTCGGGCACCCGAACGACCCGGCCACCGAGGTCGGCGCGCTCGTGCACCCGGAGCACTACGAGAAGGTCATGGGCTACGTCGAGATCGGCAAGACCGAGGGCCGCCTCGTCGCCGGTGGTGGTCGCCCCGAGGGATTCCCGACCGGCAACTACGTCGCGCCGACGGTCTTCGCCGACGTCCCGCCGACCGCCCGCATCTTCCAGGAGGAGATCTTCGGGCCGGTCGTCGCCATCACCCCGTTCGACTCCGACGAGGAGGCGCTCGCCCTCGCGAACGACACGAAGTACGGGCTCGCCGCGTACATCTGGACGAACGACCTCAAGCGCGCACACGCCTTCTCCCAGAACGTGCAGGCCGGGATGGTGTGGCTGAACTCGAACAATGTGCGCGACCTCCGCACGCCGTTCGGCGGTGTAAAGGCCTCGGGTCTCGGGCACGAGGGCGGCTACCGCTCGATCGACTTCTACACCGACCAGCAGGCGGTGCACATCACGCTGAACCAGGCGCACTCCCCGCGTTTCGGCACGGGCGGGCCGCTGCAGGCCGCGCACTGACCGCTCCCGGTCGACCTCCACCCAGCAACCGAGATCAGCAAGGACGCAGATCATGTCGAACCCCATCACCCCGTCGTCGGCCGAGCCCGTCGTGACCGCCTCCGACCCGATCCCCGCGCCGGTGAACCGCATCCCGACGCCGACCGCCACCCCGCCGGACATCCTCCGCTGTGCGTACATGGAGATCGTCGTCACGGATCTCGCCGCGAGCCGGAAGTTCTACGTCGACGTGCTCGACCTCGTGGTCACGGAGGAGGATGAGCACACCGTCTACTTGCGGAGCTTCGAGGAGTTCATCCACCACAACCTCGTGCTGCGGCAGGGGCCGGTGGCGGCGGTCGCGGCGTTCAGCTACCGGGTGCGGAGTCCTGAGGACCTCGACCGCGCGGTCGCCTTCTACACGGAGCTCGGGTGCCGGGTGGAGCGTCGTGCCGAGGGGTATGTGCAGGGCATCGGCGACTCGGTGCGCGTCGAGGATCCGCTCGGGTTCCCCGTCGAGTTCTTCTACGACGTGGAGCACGTCGAGCGGTTGGCGTGGCGCTACGACCTGTACACGCCGGGCGCGCTCGTGCGGCTCGACCACTTCAACCAGGTGACGCCGGACGTGCCGCGGGCGGTCGCGTACATGGAGGACCTCGGGTTCCGGGTCACGGAGGACATCCAGGACGAGGCCGGGACGACGTACGCGGCGTGGATGCGGCGGAAACCGACCGTCCACGACACCGCGATGACGGGCGGTGACGGACCGCGCATGCACCACGTGGCGTTCGCGACGCATGAGAAGCACAACATCATCGCGATCTGCGACAAGCTCGGCGCGCTGCGGATGTCGGACGTCATCGAGCGCGGCCCCGGCCGACACGGCGTCTCGAACGCGTTCTACCTGTACATCCGCGACCCCGACGGCCACCGGATCGAGATCTACACCCAGGACTACTACACGGGCGACCCCGACAACCCGGTGGTCACGTGGGACGTGCACGACAACCAGCGGCGCGACTGGTGGGGCAATGCCGTCGTGCCGAGTTGGTACACGGACGCGTCGCTCGTGCTCGACCTCGACGGCGAGCCGAAGCCCGTGGTCTCCAGGACCGACGACTCCGAACTCGAGGTCACGATCGGCGCCGACGGCTTCTCCTACACCCGCAAGGGCGACGAGGCGCAGGGCTTCAAGCTCGGCAACACCCTCTAGGCCTCGGTTCATTCGCCCATCTTTGGGCGACCCAGTACTCGCTCGCCCAAAGATGGGCGAATGAACCGGGCTAGGGGGAACCTCCCGAATCACCCCTGCACTGGGGGCAACACCACTCTCGGAAGTCGGTCGCTCGACTGCCATGCTCAGATCGTGACCACATCAGAACCGCTGGGGGGCGGCTCACAGCAGCCCGACCCCGCATACGCACAACAGCCGACCGCGCCCTACACGAACCCGTACGCACCGACGGCCCAGTACACCGACACCACGGCACCGCCGCCTTACGGCCAGCAGCCATACGGTCAGCAGCCGCAGCAGACACCGCCGCGATCGACCTCGGCCGGGCTCGCGATCGCGGCCCTGATCGTCGGTATCGTCGCGTTCCTCATGGGCCTCATCCCCGTCGCCGGCGCGCTCGTCGGTATCGCGGCGATCGTCCTGGCGGTGCTCGCACTGCAGAAGCGACAGTCCAAGGGACTCGCGGTCACCGGTCTCATCCTCGGAGCCGTCGCGACCATCGCATCATTCGGCTCCCTCGTCGGAATCGGTGCGGCGGTGAACAGTGTGTCCGATGACAAGCCTGCCGCGATCGTGGAGTCCTCGGCGCCGGCCGAAGAAGCAGCCAAGCCGGTCGAGACGACTGCTCCCGTCGCCGAGACTCCGGTTCCCGCAGCTCCTGCTGCACCCGCGGTGCCCGTCGAGTACCAGTCCGCGCTGATCAAGGCGAAGAGCTACTCGGACCTCATGCACATGAGCAAGGCCGGCATCTACGACCAGCTGACCTCCGAATACGGCGAACAGTTCTCACCAGAGGCGGGCCAGTACGCCGTCGACAACCTGCAGGCCGACTACAACGCGAACGCGCTCGCGAAGGCGAAGTCCTACCAGGAGACCATGTCGATGTCGCCCGAAGCGATCCGCGATCAGCTGACCAGCGAGTACGGAGAGAAGTTCAGGCCCGAAGAGGCCGACTACGCGATCCTGCACCTCAATGACTGACCTGAGGTGAGGCAGATCGTCGCACGCTCACCTCTCTGACGACGATCTGCCTCACTTCGCGGGCTCGATGCACTGCCACTTCCCTATGCTGGCTGGATGATGAGCCCGGTCGGCTACACCTCCTTCGCCGGATCCGCACCCGACGGCGTGTGGGGTCAGGTCACGCAGCTGTTCGTCGCGGCGTTCACCGCCGAGCCGTACAACGAGGACGCGATCGATCTCGCGACCATCCGGCAGTGGGGCCCGGAGCATCTCGGGCACCGCGGCGGGCGCCTCGTGATCGCCACGGTCGACAGCCGGATCGTGGGCTTCGCGCTCGCCCACGGCCTCGACGCCGACCCCGCCTGGCTCGGCATCCTGGCGCAACTGGCCGGCTCCAGCAGCACGGCTTCGACTGCGATCGCGCATCCGGCGGACGCCGTCGTCGTCCACGAGCTCGCCGTCTCGGAGGAACAGCGCGGACGTGGGATCGCCCGCGGGTGCCTGGCTGAAGTCTTGCAGGAGCGCACCGAGTCGACGACCTTCATCGGCGTCTACGAGCGCGCGACCGACGCCGCGTCGATGTACCACCGCTGGGGGCTCAGCGAACTCGGTCGCGTACCGATGCCTGGCGACGCGATCGCCCTCCGCGTCCTGTCCGCACCCACGACCTCGCTGGTTTCGCGCCTGCGGTCCGACGACCCGGCGTCGGCGCGGATGACCCGGCGGACGCTCTGGCTCAGCTCCTGGGAGTGGGATTGTTGCGGCGGGCCGTTGGAAACCGGCCAACGGGCGACCTTCTCCGTCTGGCCCGTCGACGACGGCCAGCGGACCTGGCTGACCGAGGAGATCGGGGCGGATCTGACGGCGCGGATCGACGGTGTCGAGATGCACCACGAAGAGGACGCCGCACCGGAGCGGCTGACGGGCAGGCTGGCGAAGCTGTCGAGGGTGTCGATACCCTCGCGCCGCGTCCACACCAAGCGACCACCGTTGCCGCTTGGAGCTCTGCCCACGGCGAGGCGCCTCGTTGGGCCACCAGGCAGCGGCGTGTACATCGGCGTAGCGGTCTCCGACGACGTCACCCATCATGAGACCGTCCCCGGCCCGCCCGTCGTCGAGGAGACACCGCGGATCCCGCTCACGCGCGGGATCGATCACCCCGACGCCCAAGCAGCGGCAGAGGCAGCGGCGGCAGCGGCACGCGCAGCGGCGCGGGCGGCGGAAGCTGCCGCTCGAGCGGCGCAGACGACCGGCCCGCCACCACCCGGCGAGGTCGAACCCCGACTGGTCGGCTATCTCGTCGAACTCGAACTGGACGTCGACTGAGCAGGATCTTCGCGACTCAGCCCGCTCGGCGCAGGCCCCGGAGCGTCGCGGCGATGAGCCGTTCCGCCCGCTCCGGGGTCATCCGGTCCGACTGCTCCGCCGCTCGCGCGACCGCGATGCCGTCGAGCACTGCGAGCAGGAGTGCCGCATCGTCCGCGACCAAGCCGTCGTCAGGGAACGCTGCGACGAGCAGCCGCAGGAGGACCTCCTCGGTGCGGGCCCAGTCGACGGCGTGGATCGCTCGCACCTCGGTCTCGGTGCTCGCCCGCGCGGCGAAGGCGACCCAGACGATCCCATCGGTCAGGTCGTCGCCCTCGATGCAGGCGATCTCACGACAGAAGATCCGAAGTCGCTCTTCCTCGGACGCCTGGGCCTCGAGTCGCGCCGCCACGCGCCGACGGAACCGCTCGTTGACCTCGGTCATCGCCGCGACGACCAGTCGGTCCTTCGTCGGGAAGTGATGCTGGACCGCGCCGACGGAGACCCCGGCCTCGCTCGCGACCGTGCGGATGGTCAGGGCGTCGGCTCCGCGCGACGCCATGATGCGCAGCAGTGCATCGAGGATCCGATCCCTGTTCGTGTCCTGCTCGGTCATCGCCTCCGCTTTCGCCATCGCCCACTCGACAGGGTACGGTCATCTCATGACCAATACGAGCGTATTGCCACCATCGCGTCCGAGCAACCGACGGATCGCCGCACTCGACGTCGTCCGCGGACTCGCCATCCTCGGCACGCTCGGCACCAACATCTGGCTGTTCTCGCACCCTTGGGGCATGGTCGGCATGCTCTCGGCCCCGGTGACGCCGGAGACCGGCCCCGCGGCGGGCACGATCCAGCTCGCCCTCTCGGCACTCACGCAGGGCAAGTTCCTCGCTCTGCTGACCCTGATGTTCGGCGCCGGACTCGCGATCCAGCACGCCGCGGCACGCCGACGCGAGCAGCGCTGGCCGGGCCGGTACCTGTGGCGCGCCACCCTGCTCCTCATCGACGGCGCCGTGAACTACGTCCTCATCGCGGAGTTCGACGTCCTCATGGGCTATGCGGTCACCGGCGCCATCGTCGCCTGGCTCCTGCTCACGAGGCCCCGCGCGCAGCGCGCCATGATCGCCGTCTTCGGGGCGCTGCACGTCCTCCTCATCACCGCGATCGTCGCGTTCATCGCCACGACGCCGACGATGTCGGGCGACCTCCCGCTCCCCGCCGGACCGAGCCCGTACGCCACTGACTCGTTCCTCGGCCTGGCGGCCTTCCGACTCGAGAACGTGGGGGTCTTCCGCGCGGAGCCCGTGCTGATCGGGTTCCTCACGCTCGCGATGTTCCTCGCCGGCGCACACCTCTTCCAAGCCGGCGTCTTCGGGGAGACCGGCGGTCGACTCCGACGCCGCCTGATGATCGTCGGTACCTGCGCGCTGCCGGTCGACCTCGCCCTCGGTGTCTGGGGCGGCACCGCAGGACTCCTCGCGGAACGCTACCTGGCCGCGCCGCTCGTGGCGCTCGGCATCCTCGGCGCCACCGTCGAACTCTGTCGTCGCTTCGGTACCGATGGCTGGATCGCCGTACGCCTGCGCGAACTCGGGAAGGTCGCGCTCAGCGCCTACCTCCTGCAGAATCTCCTCGGCGGCGCGCTCTTCTACGGCTGGGGATTGGGCCTCGCCGAACACACGACGGCCTGGCGTGTCCCGATCACCGTGGCTGCGTTCGTCGTCATCGCCGCGCTCGTGACCGGCTTCGCCCACCTCTGGCTCCGACGGTTCGCGCTCGGCCCCGTCGAATCGCTCTGGAAACACGGTGCGGAGCTCGGGTCGAAGCGGCCGGAGGGCCGACCCTCGCTACGGTGAGACCATGACCACCGTGCACCTGACCGGCCAGTTGATCTGCGCGACACCGACCGACGTGGCGGTCGTCGAGACCCATCTGCCGGAGCATATCGCTCTCACCCGCGCCGAACCGGGGTGTGTGTCGTTCGAGGTGACGCCGACGGACGAGCCGCTCGTCTGGGACGTCGCCGAGGTCTTCGAGGACGACGAGTCGTTCGCAGCACACCAGGCCCGCGTCGCGTCCAGCGAGTGGGGGCGTGCGACCGCGGGCATCGAACGCCGCTACCAGGTGACCCGATCGCCAGCAGGCCAGGCCGTCTTGGACGTCGGCGACGACGACCTCGCGGACCTCCGCCGCAGACTCCACGACATGCGCTGGCCCGACCGGTGGCCGACCGCCGGTTGGGAGGCCGGCACCGACCAGGACAAGCTGCGGCGGCTCGTCACCTACTGGGCGGACGACTTCGACTGGGCGGCGCAGCAGCGGGACATCAACGCCCTGCCGTGGCACCGCGCCGAGATCGGCGGGGCCGCGATCACCTACCTCCGGTTCGACGCCGAGGCCCCGGGCGGCATCCCCGTCGTCCTCACGAACGGATGGCCGAGCACCGCCCTCGAACTGGTCGGACTCGCCAGGCGCCTCGCGACACCGTCCCGGTACGGCGGAGACCCGGCGAGCGCCTTCACCGTCATCGTGCCCGCACTGCCCGGACTGCCGTTCTCACCGCAACGGCCGAGCTTCGGCGACCAGACGCACGAGCTGTGGCACACGCTCATGCACGACCACCTCGGCTTCGCCCGGTACGCCGCGCACGGAGGCGATCTCGGATCCGGAATCACCTCTCGGCTCGCGCAGGCGCATCCCGAGGCGGTCGCCGGCATCCACCTCCTCGCGGTCGCTGCACCGCGCGAGGTCGACGCTGAGACGCTCACGGAGGAGGAGCGGGCGCATCTCGCCCGGGTCGATGCCTGGGACGCCGAGGAGGGTGCGTATGAGCATCAGCACCACACCCGTCCGCTCACGCTCGCTCCCGCGCTGTCCGACTCCCCCGTCGGCCTGCTCTCATGGATCCTCGAGAAGCATCGGGCCTGGAGCGATTGCGGCGGCGACGTCTCGTCCCGGTTCAGCGACGAGTACCTCGCGACGCTCGCCTCCGTCTACTGGTTCACGAACGCGATCGGCACCTCGCTCCGCCCGTACTACGAGTCCGCGACCGGGATCACGACGCGTGTCGACCGGGTCGAGGTGCCGACCGCGGTCGCGCTCTTCCCGCACGACCTGGCGAGTCCGCCGCGCAGCTGGGCCGAGCGGAGCTACGACGTGCGGCGGTTCACGACGATGCCCCGAGGCGGCCATTTCGCGCCGCACGAGGAGCCCGAGCTCCTCGCGGACGACATCCGGGCGTTCCTGACGACGCTGTGACGCCGGGAACGCTCGGGACGGATGCTGCGACTGCTCAGAGTTCGCGCTTGCGGTACAGCGGCACGGCGACGAGGACGCCGACGACGATCCCGGTGGCGCCGAGCGCGAGTCCGAGGCCGACTGCGAGCGGGAGCGGAACACCGGTGGCGGCCTCTTGCGCGCCGTCCAGCACGCCGATCGCCTGCGCGAGCCAGGCGAGGCCTGCGATCGCCAGCGCAGGGGCGTAGCTGATCAGTCGGCCGCGCGTGTATCCGATCCGGAACAGGACCGGCAACTGGATGCTGGCCGACAGCCCGACGAAGGCGACCGCGACGGCCTGGATCACGAGCAGGAGGCCCCAGTCGAGTGAGGCGCCGCGCACGCCGGCCATGAGCACGGTCACGGCGAAGGCGATCGCCGAAGCGAGCAGGGCGAAGACGACGATGGAGCCGGCCCGTCCCACCACGACGGTGGACCGCGAGACGGGGAGGATGCCGTAGAGCGTGTCGAGGCGTCCGCGCTCGTCGCCGAGGAACGGCGCGGCGATCATGAGCGAGGTGACGATCGCCGCGCCCATGATCGCCATGCCGGGCACGGGGAGCAGGATCCCGACGACGGCGACGAAGCCGAGCAGGAGGAGCGTCTGCCGCCGCGGCAGCCAGGAGGTCAGGTCGAAGCGGATGAATGAGCCGATCATGCGGAAGCCTTCCCGTGTGCTGCTGCCAGGTGGATGACGATGTCGTCGACGCTCGCCGGGTCGATCACGGTCTCCGGTCCGAACTCCGCCATCTGCGTCGTCCGGATGAGCGCGGACCACTGCTCCCCGCGCCGCTCGAGCCCGAGCACCTCGCCGGTCGGCGGCGCTCCCGCGCCCCGCACCATCGCGAACTCGTCGACGGTGTCGGCGAACCGTCCGTCATAGGCGACCCGGCCGTTCACGAGCACGAGCAGGTCGTCGGCGAGCTCGTCGAGATCCGTCGTGATGTGTGTCGAGAAGAGCACCGCGTGCTCGGGGTCGACCATGAACTCACGGATCAGGTCCCCGATCTCGCGCCGGGAAGCCGGGTCGAGGCCGCTGGACGGCTCGTCGAGGATGAGGAGTTCCGGCTGCTGCGCGAGTGCGGTCGACAGCGACAGCTTCACGCCCTGCCCCCGGGACAGCTCGCTGACCCGCTGCTCGCGGGGCACCCCGAGGCGGTCGAGCAACGACTCGAACCGCTGCTGATCCCATTCCGGATAGAACGGGCTGAGCCGTCGGCCGATCGATGCGACACGCCACTCCGGAGCCGCGGTCGGCTGGTCGAGGACGACGCCGATGCGTGCGAGCGCACTCGGGGAACCGGCCGGCTGCCCCAGCACCTCGATGTCGCCGGCGTCGGGGGTCAGCAGGCCCAGTAGGGCACGGATGGTGGTCGTCTTGCCGGCCCCGTTGGGTCCGACGAGGCCGGTCACGGTGCCGCGTTCGACCGCGAAGGAGACGTCGTCGACGGCGAATGATCGCCGCTGGACGCGCAATCCGTCGATGCGAAGGATCTTGTCAGTCATCGGTACTCCACCTCTGTTCGAGTCGTGTCTGGATGTCGGTCCTACTGAGACGCGCATGCCGAGCCGCGATGACGAGCTCGCTGATGACCTCGTCGACCCGCGACTGCAGGAGGGTGCTCGCCGTCTCGGGGTCGACGTCGAGGACGACGAACCCGCGTCCGTGCTCACTCCGCACCAAGCCCTCGGCGACGAGATCGTTGTAGGCCCGGGTGACGGTGATGACGCTCACCCGGAGATCCGCCGCGAACTGCCGCAGGGACGGAAGCGTCTGCCCGACGGGGATCTCCCCGGCGAGGATCGACGCACGCAACTGGGTCTCGATCTGTTCGTAGATCGGTGTTCCCGAACTGTTCGAGATCACGACGCCCATGGCACCTCCATCTGTTTATAAACACCATAACAGTTGGCATGCGGAACCGCGAGGCCCGCCTCTCCATCCCGACGGCGAAGCGTGCCGCGTGCTCGCTACGGTGGAGCCATGAGCACCGTCCGAGACGCCTACACCCGACGGTCCACCGAGTACGCGAAGCTGCTGGGCACGATGGCCTCGGTGCATCCGTCGGACCGGCAGCTCGTGACCTCCTGGGCCGACCGGATCGCCGGTCCCGCACTGGACGCCGGCTGTGGCCCGGGACAGTGGACGGCGTACCTCGCCTCGCGCGGCCTCGACATCCGCGGCATCGACCTGGTCCCCGAGTTCATCGCGCATGCCCGCGTCGAGCACCCGGAGACCCGGTTCGACCTCGGCAGCCTCGACACCCTCGACGCTGAGACCGGCTCGGTGGGCGGCGTCCTCGCCTGGTACTCGCTGATCCACCACCGTCCCGACACGATCGAGACACCGCTCGCGGAATTCGCTCGCGTGCTCCGGCCGGGAGGTGGACTCCTCATCGGCTGCTTCGAGGGGCCATCGGTCGAAGCGTTCGACCATGCCGTGGCGACGGCCTATCGCTGGCCGATCGCGGAGCTGGCCGAGCACGTGCGCCGAGCGGGCTTCGAGGTCATCGAGACGCACACCAGGACGAGCCTCGATCAACGACCGCACGGAGCGATCCTGGCCAGGCGAGCCGACCCGGTGAGGTGAGGCGGTTCGTCACCCGGCCCGCGGCTGAGCGACGAACCGCCGCATCTCACCGCCGCTGCAGTTCCAGCGTACGCCGCGCACCGGGGCTTGCCGCAAGACCCCCTCCGGCCTCCAGAATGGGTGGCCGCGGTCGCCTCCGACCACGAGAACGGGGTCCTCATGCATGACGTCATCATCAGCGGTGGTGGACCGACCGGCATGATGCTGGCAGCCGAAGTCCGGCTCCACGGCGTCGATGTCCTCGTCATCGAACGGGACGCCGAGCCGAGCCCTGCCGTACGGTCGTTGGGCCTCCACCCGCGGACCATCGAGATCCTCGACCAGCGCGGCATCCTCGACCGGTTCCTCGCCGAGGGCACGCAGCACCCGGGCGCCACCGGTCACTTCGCCGGCATCGTCCCGCCGCGACCCGTGCCGCTCGACACCGCGCACGACTACGTCCTCGGTCTCCGGCAGCCGGTCACCGATCGACTACTGACCGAGCGCGCGGTCGAGCTCGGTGCAGAGCTGCGTCGCGGGAGCGGACTCGTCGGCCTCGAACAGGACGACGACGGGGTCACCGTCGAGCTGGACGAGGGTGAGCGCCTGCGGGCACGGTGGCTCGTCGGGTGCGACGGCGGGCGGAGCACCGTTCGGAAGATCCTCGGCATCGGCTTCCCCGGCGAGTCCGCGCAGACCGAGTGGATCCTCGGGGAGATCCAGGTCACCCTCCCGGCCGACGAGGTCACCGCCATCGCCGACGAGGTCCGGAAGACGCACCGTGGCTTCGGCATCGGGCCGGTGTCCGACGGCTTCTTTCGCGCGGTGGCGCCCGCCGACGCCCCCGCCGACGAACGCCTGGCGACTCCCACGATCGAGGAGTTCCGGGCCCGGCTCGAACGCTTCGCCGGGACCGACTTCGGCGCACACTCCCCACGCTGGCTGTCGCGCTTCACCGATGCGACGAGACTCGCTGAGCGCTACCGGGTCGGCCGGGTGCTCATCGCCGGCGACGCCGCCCACGTGCACCCGCCCCTCGGCGGGCAGGGCCTCAACCTCGGGATCCAGGACGCGTTCAACCTCGGATGGAAACTGGCAGCCGAGCTCGCCGGCTGGGCACCGGCCGACCTCCTCGACACCTACGCGACGGAGCGCCGCCCGGTCGCCGACGACGTCCTCACGCTCACCCGCGCGCAGAGCGTCCTCCTGTCCCCCGACCCCGGCCCGCAGGCGGTGCGTCGGCTGTTCTCGGAGCTCATGCGGTTCGACGACGTGGCCCGTTTCCTGGGCGAGCGGATCGCGTCCACCGGCATCCGATACGACGTCGGAGGTCCCGGTACAACGGTGGACAGCGGCTCGGACGAGGGGTCGCTGCTGGGTCGACGGCTCCACGACCTCCCCCTGGCCGACGGCAGGGGCCTGTTCACGCTCCTGCACGAGGGTCGCGGACTCCTGCTCGACCGGACCGGGACCCACAACGTCACCGGCTGGGCGGACCGCGTCGACCGGGTCGCCACCACGACCCCGGGGCTCTCGGCCACGGCGGTGCTTCTGCGCCCCGACGGACACGTGGTCTGGCTGGGCGACGGGCGGGAGCCGCTCGAGCCGGCCCTCCGGCGCTGGTTCGGTGAACCGACGCGGTGAGGTGAGGCGGTTCGTCGCCCGGCCCGAGGCTGAGCGACGATCCGCCGCATCTCAGCGAGCGCTCAGTCGTGGTCGATGGAGGCGACCGCGTCGGCCACCTGCGACTTCCCCTCGGCCACACGGTCGTCGTCGTCGGTGACGATTCCGATCGTCTCCTCGATGCGCCCCTGCACAGCCTGGATGACCGCCTTCGGCTGCGGTGCCTCCGGCTCGGAGTCGTCGCTCCCGTCCGAGTCCTCGGGGTAGACCCGGAGCCGGTCGTCGTCACCGTCCGCCACCGTGCGTCTGGCGTGGTCGACGCAGAGTTTGGCGACCTCCTCCGCGTGCGCGTACATGACGGAGTGCGCTGCGCCGGGGATCTCCCAGAGGCGCGAGGAGGGCAGGAGTTCTCCGACCCGTTCCACCCACTCGCGCGGTGCGACGGCGTCGTACTCGCCGCGGATCACGAGCGTGTGCGCCTGCACCTTCGGCAGGGCCTCCTCGATCGGATACCTGAGCATCTGGGGCAGAACCCGAGAGAACCACTTGAAGCCGCAGAAGACGTAGGCGCTGACGGCGAGCACCTTCACCGTGAGCGGTTCGTGCCAGCTCGACTGCAGGAAGCGGACGGCCTGGGTGAGCACCCGGCGCTGACCGGGCACGACGACCGGGCCGATGAGGACGAGGGTGGACAGCTCAGGACGACGGGAGACGAGGTCGCTGACCACCTGGCTGCCCATCGAATGGCCGACGATGATCGGGTCCTTGAGATCGAGCTCGTCGATCACCCGGCCGACGAGGTCCGCGTACTCGCGGATCGAGAGCGTCGACGAGGGGTGCGGCACGCCGCCGAAGCCGGGGAGGTCGAGCGCGTGCACGGGACCGAACTCGTTGAGGTGCGGCGCCAGGCGTTCGAAGTAGGTGGAGGAGACACCGATGCCCGGGATGAGGATGAAGGAGCGGTCGCCGCTGGATCCCACGGAGTTGACCCGGACGTAGACGTCGCCGTCGTACACGCGATCGACCCGCACACTCCGCCTGCGACGCTTGCGTTCGATCCTCGACATGCCCCCAGCGTACAAGCGGGTGACGCCTGCACCGCCGGAGCTGTCAACCATGCGGGATTCGGATCGGCGATTGCGATGATGGAGGCAACCGGAGCGGCAGTCCCACGCTCCTCGAGAGGTGGCACCACCATGACCGTTCCCCGCGTCCTGATCTCCGGAGCCAGCATCGCCGGCCCCGGCCTGGCCTTCTGGCTGAACCGCTACGGCTGGGAGACGACGGTGATCGAGCGCGCGCCGGCGTTCCGCGACGGCGGCCAGAACATCGACGTGCGCGGCGCCGCTCGCGAGGTCCTGCGACGCGCTGGCCTCGAGGACGCGGCGCGCGAGGCGACCACCGGAGAACGCGGCACACGCTTCGTCGGCGACGCCGGTGAGACGATCGCCGAATTCCCGGTGTCGGACTCCGAGACCGACGGCGCGACCGCCGAGGTCGAGATCCTGCGCGGTGACCTGGCCCGCATCTTCATCGATGCGACGGACGACACCACCACCTACCGCTACGGCGACCACATCACGGCCCTCGACGACGACGGCGAACGGGTCCTCGTGTCCTTCGCGCATGGAGCGGACGAGGCGTTCGACCTCGTGATCGCGGCGGACGGCATCCGATCGTCGACCCGTGAGCTGGCCTTCCCCGGCGAGGCGGTGACCCGGTCCCTCGGGCTCGAGATGACGTACCTCACGATTCCGCGCGACGACGCCGACGTGCCGTGGTGGCAGTGGTACTCGGGCGTCGGCGGCCGCAGCGTCACGCTCCGACCCGACCGGCACGGCACCACTCGCGCGGTGTTGACGGAGGTCACATCCGACCGTGGTGACGGCGTCGTCCCCGCGCGCCGCGACCTCGACGCGCAGCGACGGCATCTCCGGAACCGGTTCGTCGGACTCCCCTGGCAGGCGAACCGGATCCTCGAGCACCTCGACGACAGCGACGACGTCTATTACGAGTCCATCGGCCAGGTCAGGACGCCCCGCTGGGCATCCGGACGGGTCGCGCTGCTCGGCGACGCGGCCTGGTGCGCGTCGCCCGTCAGCGGCATGGGGACGAGCCTGTCGATCGTCGGCGCCTACGTGCTGGCCGGAGAGCTGGCCGCGCACGTGCACCACCGGGACGCCTTCCGCGGGTACGAACGCATCATGCGCCCCTACGTCGAGCAGGCCCAGTCGCTGCCGCCGGGCACGCCGCAGCTCGCCAATCCGACCTCGAAGGCCGGCGTCGCCGCCTTCCGAACCGCGCTCCGCGTGGCCGGGTCGAAGCCGGCGAAGCTCGTCGGTGCGCAGTTGTTCTCCCCGCCGGCCGACAAGATCGACCTGCCCGAGTACGAACACCTGGCATGACCGGCGAGCCCAGGCCGATCGCCTCGGACGCACCGGCACTGTCCGGCCCGGTCGTCGCCGCGCAGGAATGGCGGGACCTGGCGTTCGTCCACTGGCGCGTCCCGGCGAGCGCGGTCGCGCCACTGCTCCCGCCCGGGGTGGTCCCCGACGTCTTCAACGGTTCCACCTGGGTCGGACTCATCGCCTTCCAGTTGGGCGACGCCCGCATCGGCCCACTGCCGCCGTCGCCCATCGGCGGTTCCTTCACCGAGGTGAACGTCCGGCTGTACGGGGTCGACACCGAGGGGCGTCGCGGCGTCGTGTTCCGGTCGCTCGAGGCGTCGAGCCTGCCGGCGGTCCTCGCGGCTCGCGCGATGTTCGGTCTGCCCTACCGGTGGGCGCGGACCGCGCAACGGCCGACGGACGACGGCTGGGAGTACGCGTCGCGGCGGATCACCACGTCGCCGACGACACGGGGTCCGGGCTTCCAGCTCGGCGTCGATGTCGACCGGACGACGACCGTCGACGACGAGCTGTCCCAGTTCCTGACGGCGCGGTGGGGGCTCTTCCAGAGCCGCTTCGGTCGGACGCAGTGGTTGCCGAACGAGCACGAACCCTGGGTCCTCCACCCGGCTCGCGTCACCTCGTTGCGCGACGAGCTCTGCGCAGCGGCGGGCCTCCCGGGTGTCGTCGAGCACGAGCCCGACTCGGTCCTCTTCAGCCCCGGCGTGACCGCCCGGTTCGGTATCGGCTCGTTCCTCGCCCGCTAGTGCCGGATCAGTCCGCTGCAGCGACCGCGGCGAGCACCACGGGGTCCTCGCAGCCGCGCGCGAAGCCTCGGATCCGGCGGTCGATGTCGCGCTGCAGGACGATCGCACCGATGCGCTCGGCGATCGGTGCCAGCCACCGCGGCTTGCACGTGAAGTTGTAGCGCCAGACGGCGAGGGTGCGCTGGTCGTCGCCGTCCACCGGGCTGAAACGCCAGCCGCCAGCGAGCCGTTCGAAGAACCATGAGCCCTTCGTCATCTTCATGCCGACGTTGGTCGGCGGGTGGTACGAGACGTATTCGCTGACCATCCGAAACCCGAACCGCTGGACCGTGAAGGTGCGGACGCCCTTGGCGGGCTCCTTCGCGCCGTCGAGGAAGTGCTGCCGCCGGATGAACGGGTCCCAGCGCATCCGGGTGTCGCCCGTGGTCTGGGAGATCGCGAACGCGACGTCGGGCGGGACGGGCACGGTGCAGCGGGATTCCACGACGGGCATGCCCCATCCTGACACGGCCCCGAGGTGAGGCAGATGGTCACCCGGAACGCTGCCGGGCGACCAGTTACCTCACCTCAGCGGCGGAGCGTGGCGGGCAGCACCCGGTCGACGAGCTTGAGCAGCACGGCGAACACGATCGCGACGACGAGCACCATGAGCGCGTTCCGGACGGCACCGTCGAAGCCGAGCTGCGTCGCATCGAGGAAGGGGTAGGGGTACCAGCCGGTGATGCCGCCACGGATGAAGGTGAAGACCACCCAGGCGAGCGGCCAGAGGAACGCCCAGGCGACGGTGCTCCAGGTGAAGCGCGGACGCGGACCGAACACGAGCCAGGCACCGAGCGTGAGCCACGGCGAGAGGTAGTGGAACCCGATCGTGATGACGAGCGCCCACCCCGTGAGGTTCACCTGCGGCGCGAGGACCACCGCGTAGACGATGCCGGTGATGACGATGCTGAGCAGGGCGTCGAGCCGCGCCACCCGCCACAGCCGGCCGTCACGCAGGGGGTCGATCACCAACAGGACGGACACGGTGAGCACGATGAGGTTGCTGAGGATGGTGAACGCGCTGAAGATGCGTGCGAACCGGGTCGCGAGGTCGACGGACATGTCCACACCACCCGAGCGGGCGTCGGCGCCGCCGGTGATGACGAGGACGATCTGGATGACGAGCGAGATCGCGATGATCACGGCGATCAGGAGGTAGACCACACGGCTGGCGGTGACGACGGCCGCGGACGGCGCGACCTGCGTGGGATGGACGGTGGTGCTCACCCGCCAACCCTAGCCAGCCCGCCGCACCCCATCTCCCTCAAGCCCTGACACGTGCGCTTTCAGGCCAACAGCGGCAGTCGCCCGACGATCCGGTCCACACGGTTGCGCGGCCCGACCAGGGCGACGGCCATCGGGTTGAGTGCATCCGACACGGTGTCCCCAACCACCTCGAGGTACTCGTCGTAGACCCGGGTGAGCTGGCCCGCCTCCGGCATGTCGACGACGAGCACGCCGTCCGACCCCGCCGCTTTGGCCCGGATCGCCCCCAGTTGCGCAGCCGGTGCGGACAACACACTGCACCCCGCCCACGGCAGTCCGGGATGAGCCGAGCCGTCGGCGTCGACCGCGTCCGGTCCGAGGAGTCCCTGCACCCCGGCTCCGATCGCCGCTGCGACGCAGGCCGCCGCATTCACGGCACGACCGGCCGGAAGATCCTGTTGCACGACGACGACCCACTTCAGCCGGGCGGACCGCGTGGGCGCCGCCGTGTCGATCTCCTCCGGCGCGAAGCCGACGAATCGTTCTTCCGTCATGTCTCTCCCTGATGTCATACGCGAATCGATCCTCAGGCTACGTCGATCAGAAGGGAGCGCGGATCGCAGCCGTACATCGTTCGGTGCATCTGGCAGAATCGCCGCCATGGACGAACTTGATACGGCGATCCTGCGCGAACTCCAGCGCGACGCTCGGCGCACCAACCGCGACATCGCGGCCGCGGTCGGCGTCTCCCCCACCACCGCACTCGACCGGACACGCGGCCTGTACCGCCGCGGCGTCATCCGCGGCGCGCGACTCGACGTCGATCTGCCGTCGCTCGGTCGCTCCGTCCAAGCGCTCATCGCGATCCGGATCCGGCCGCCGTCGCGCGTCAACATCGACGCGTTCCGCAGCTGGGCGATCACCCTCCCGGAGACCATCGGCGTCTTCGTCGTCTCCGGGAACGAGGACTTCCTGCTCCAGGTCGCCGTCACCGACAACGACGCGCTCTACGCCTTCGTCATCGACAAGCTCACGGAGCGCGAGGAGGTCGCGGACGTCCGGACGAGCGTCGTCTACGAGCACGTGCGACCGCAGGTGGTGATGCCTGCGGAACCGGAGACCTGAACGATCAGCCGGTGTGCGCCTCGAGGAACCCGCGGACGTCGTCGATCTCGGCTTGGTGGATCCCGTGGGCGAGCCCCGGATAGGTGCGCTCGGTGAGCGTCGTGTGCTGCGGCAACCAGGCGGCGGTCCGCGCGACGGCCGGCGCGGCGATGACCCGGTCCTCGAGACCCCGTCCCCAGAACACCGCGGGCTTCGTCGCCGCCAGCACCTCGTCGCCGGGCTGTGGTGCACTCAGGACGAAGCCGGCGAGGATCACCGGCGCCACGACCCGCTCGGGTCGGGTGCGCAGCAGCTGCGAAGCCATGAAGCCACCCTGCGAGAAACCGATGGGCACGATGCGCGCCTCGGCCGACACGTGTTCGTCGATCCAGCCCCAGACGGCGTCCGTTGCGCGGGCGATCGGCTCCGGGTCCGGGTTGCCCGGCGTCGTGATCTCGAACCAGGCCGCCCCGCCGTGTCCCATCTCGAGCGGCGCGCGCAGCGACACCCAGGGCATGCCGAGCGCGAGGGGCCCGACGAGGCCGGTGAGGTCGTGCTCGTTCGAGCCGTAGCCGTGCAGGAGCACCGCGACGGCGGGAGCCGCAGCGGCAGTCTCGGCCCAGTCGGCGGAACGGACGTCGCGCAGTGCGGTGGTCATCGGGACAGCAGCTCCTCGGTCGACAGGTCGGGCAGCGCCACGGTCACGCGGGTCCCCCACGGGTCGGAGACGGTCACGGAACGACCGTCCGCGTCGAAGGGGATCGTGCGGGTGCGCAGCCTCGCGGCCAGCGTATCGAGGTTCGCGAGGTCGGGGACGGTGATCGACACGTCGCCGAGGCCGAGGGCGGCCGCGCGGGGACCGGCGCCCTGGCTGTTCCAGACGTTCATCGCGATGTGGTGGTGGTACCCGCCGGCGGAGGCGAAGATCGCGCCGGGGTACTCGGTCTGCGTCGTCTCGAATCCGAGGGCGTCGACATAGAAGGCTCGGGCGGTCTGTAGGTCGCCGACCTGCAGGTGCACGTGCCCGACCGCGCCGGCCAACGACGGCCCGGCGCCGAGGGCGTCCTCCGTGAGGTGCCGCTGCAGGTAGGCGTTCGGGTCGAGGTACGTGGTGGTCATGGCGATCTGGTCCCCCGAGCGCACCCAGCTGCTGCGCGGGCGGTCCGTGTACAGCTCCACGCCGTTCCCCTCCGGGTCGGTGAAGTAGAACGCCTCGCTCACGAAGTGGTCGCTCGACCCGACGAACTGTCCGCGGGGATCCTGCGCGGCCCGATAGACCGTCGCCGAGAGACTCGACTCGTCCTCGAACAGGAACGCCGTGTGGAACAGGCCGGCCTGCCGCCGGTCGACGGCCGGCAGATCCGGCGTGTGCACGAGTCGCACGAGCGGGGTGTCGCCACGACCGAGCACCCGGTGCACCTCGCGGGCACGGCTGCGCTCCTCGAGCGGCTCCATCGCGAAGGCGTTGGCGTAGTAACCGGACATGAGGTCGAGGTCGCCGACGCGGAGCGTGACCGCGCCCATCGACGTCTCCGGGGCGAGCAGACGCTCGTCGAGCACAGCGGACATTCGGTCTCCGATCGGGTGATGGGGTCGGTACAGGCTACCCCGTTTACTTGTAGATGTAACCAATTCAGGGTCGTCGTATTCCGCGATCGGCCGACACGCCTGTCAAGCCCTTGTCTCGCGCGCGCGAGGGGTGTGGGCTGGAGGACCACAACGAGAAGAGTGCTCACATGACCGATGCCAGCAGCGCGGCCGACCGCAGACGGAGTCGCCGCGGACTTCCTCCCATGAAGACCCTCCTCACCGACCTCCGCGAGGACGTCGTCCGCCTGGTCACCGGCGAGATCGCCCTGTTCAAGGCGGAGATGACGAAGAAGGCCAAGGACCTCGGGATCGGCGCGGGGATGCTCGTCGTCGCCCTGGTGCTCGTGCTCTTCGGCTTCGGGACGCTCATCGCGGCCGCCGTCCTCGGACTCGCCACCGTGCTCCCCGCCTGGCTCGCCGCCCTCATCGTCGGCGTCGTCCTCATCCTCGTCGCCGGGATCCTGGCGCTCGTCGGCGTCAAGAAGCTCAAGGCCGGCGCGAAGCCCGTTCCCGAGCGCAGTGTCGAAGCCCTCACCGGCGACCACCTCGCAGAGCACCAGCAGCACGACTCGAAGCACGACACCAAGGAGGCCGCAGCATGAGCGACCAGGATCTCGCCCGCCCCACTCCCCCCGAGGGCGCCGGGCTGAACACCCTGCAGCTCGACGTCGAGCAGACGCGTGAGCACCTCGCACAGACGCTCGACCTCCTCTTCCAGAAGTTCGACGTCCGCACCGCCGTGGCCTACCACCTGCGCACCACCGCCATCGTCGTCGCCTCGGTGGCGGTCGTCGGCGCCGGCGTCCTGCTGTGGCGTGCGAACCGAGGGCACCGTGTCTGAACCCACCAAGCAGCGCCAGGACCGCGTCGAGGCGAGCCAGCCCGACGATCCGAAGGACCGTCACGCGGATGACGCCGAGGAGACGATGCAGCCGCAGCGCGTCCCCGTGCCCTGGGGCTACGTCCTCAAGCGGACGCTGCACTCCTTCACCTCGAACCAGTGCACCGACCTCGCGGCAGGGCTCACCTACTTCGCGATCCTGTCGCTGTTCCCGGCCGTCCTCGCGCTCGTCTCGATCCTCGGCCTCTTCGGGCAGAGCCGGAGCGGCACCGACGCCCTGCTCGAGATCGTCGGCAACCTCGCACCGGGCGACAGCCTCGGCTTCCTGACCGACGCCGTGAACCAGTTCGTCGAGTCACCGGCGATCGGCTTCGCCCTCTTCGCCGGTATCGCCGGTGCCGTGTGGTCGGCATCCGGCTACGTGGGTGGTTTCGGTCGCGCGCTGAACCGCATGTACGGGGTCGAGGAGGGTCGCAAGATCTGGTCCCTGCGTCCGACGCAGCTCGGCGTGACCCTCGTCGTCCTCCTCGTCATCTCGGTGATCGCCCTCGCGCTCATCGTGTCCGGCCCGGTCGCGCAGGCCATCGGACAGGCGGTCGGTCTCGGTGAGACGGGCCTCACGGTCTGGTCGATCGCGAAGTGGCCGGTCATGGCCATCGCGCTCGTCTTCGTCATCGCCGTGCTGTACTCCGCGACGCCGAACATCAAGCCGGAGAAGTTCCGTTGGATCAGCATCGGTGCGCTCGCCGCTCTCCTGATCCTGCTCATCGCCTCGGTCGGGTTCGGCTTCTACATCGCCAACTTCAGCAACTACGACGCCACCTATGGCTCGCTCGCCGGCATCATCATCTTCCTGCTGTGGATCTGGATCGCGAACCTCGCACTGCTGTTCGGTGCCCAGCTCGACATCGAGATCCAGCGTGGCCGCCAGCTCGCCTCGGGTGTCGCCGCGGAACAGGAACTGCAGCTGCCGCTGCGCTCGGACGCCGCGATCAAGGCGCTCGCCGACCGCGACGCGAAGGACGCCCTCGAGGGCCGTCGTGTCCGACGAGCGGCAGACCGCCAGGACTGACCAGAACAGCCCGCGAACTGTCAGAAACGGCTAGTCGGATGGTGGTCCGACTAGCCGGAACTGACAGTTCGCGGGCTGCTGTGAGTTGGGACGGGGTTACGGCGTGGGCATACCGCCGTTGACGTTCAGGGTCTCACCGAGGACGTAGCTCGACTCAGCCGACGCGAGGAACACGTAGGCGGGCGCGAGCTCGGCAGGCTGGCCCATGCGGCCGAGCGGGGTGTCCTCGCCGAACTCGGCGATCTTGTCCTGCGGCTGACCGTCCGACACCTGGAGCGGCGTCCAGATCGGGCCGGGCGCGACCGCGTTGACGCGGATGCCCTTGGGTGCGAGCTGCTGCGCCAGCGCCTTCGTGAAGGCGTTGATGGTCGCCTTGGTCGACGCGTAGTCCACGAGGATGTCGGAGGGCGAGTACGCCTGGATCGAGGTCGTGTTGATGATCGACGAGCCGGCCGGCAGGTGCGGGAGGGCGGCCTTCGAGAGCCAGAACATCGCGTAGACGTTGGTCTTGAAGGTGTCGTCGAACTGCTCGTCCGTGAGGGTGGTGAGGTCCTCGTTGAACGTCTGCTTGCCGCCGTTGTTCACGAGGATGTCGAGTCCTCCGAGGCCCTCGACCGTCTGCGCGACGAGGTCACGGCAGTAGGACGGGTCGCGCAGGTCGCCCGGCAGGGTGAGGACGGTGACGCCGGCCTCGCGGACGATGCCGGCGATGCGCTGCGCGTCCTCTTCCTCCTCGGGGAGGTAGGACAGGGCCACGGAGGCACCTTCGCGGGCGAAGGCGATCGCCGTGGCCGCTCCGATGCCGGAGTCACCGCCGGTGATGAGCGCCTTGCGGCCGGTGAGACGGCCGCTGCCGCGGTAGCTCTCCTCGCCGAGGTCGGCCTTCGGGTCGAGCTTCGCGTCGAGGCCGGGCTCGGGCTGGTGCTGCTTCTCCGCGGAGATGTGAGCGTAGAGCTTCGCCGGGTCGGTGAAGGTGTACTGGTCGTCGGCCATGGTGATGGTCCTCTCGTTCAGTGGGTGTTCGGCGTGGATCGGATCGTGGCCGAGTGGTTGTAACGCTACGGAACGCGACCGGTGTGACCCCGGGGCTTGCGTTCTCGGAGGCTGCCGGGTATCCGCGCAGGGACCGCCCTTCGACAAGCTCAGGGACCGGGGTGCAGACTCAGGGTGCAGACTCAGGGACCGGTGACTTCACTCCTCCCCGGTGAGCTCCTTGATCGTGAGGGCCGCGTTGATGAGCGCGAGGTGACTCAACGCCTGCGGCAGGTTGCCCCAGTGCGCACCGTCGGCGGGATCGATCATCTCGGCGAGGATTCCGACGTCGTTGGTCATGCCGACGAGTTCGTCCATGGCCGCGATCGCCTCGTCATGACGGCCGACGCAGGCGAGCGCGGACGCCCGCCAGAACGCGCAGGCGACGAAGGTGTACTCCTCCTGCTGCACGCCCGAGTACCGGTAGAGCAGGGCCCCCTCGCCGAGTTCGTCCGTGAGCGCGTCGATCGTCGACGACATGCGGTCACCACGGTCGAATCCGCTCATCGCATGCAGCAGCACCGAGGCGTCGAGATCGTCGCTCCCGGGGAACATCACGTACGCGCCGCGCTCCTCGTTCCATCCGTGCTCGTCGATCCATTCCCGGATCCGGGTCTGCTCGGCGCGCCAGCGATCGGCACTGCCGGCGACCTGCCCGAGCTCCGCCAGGTGCACCGCATCGCCGAGGGCCTGCCAGCAGCCCATCTTCGACGAGACGTAGTGCTCCTCCTGCGGCAGCTCCCACATGCCTGCATCGCGATTCCGCCACAGGTCGCAGGTGCGGTCGGCGACCTCGGCGAGGAGACGACCGGTCTCCACGTCGAGGACGTTGCCGGCGTCGACGTAGGTGCGGCAGATCGCGAAGAGGTCGCCGTAGACGCCGAGCTGCAACTGCCCCTGGGCGGGGTTCCCACTCACCACCGGTCCGATACCGCGCCAGCCGGCGACGTCGTGCTCGACGACCCCGTCGGGCACACCGCCCTCGAGTCCGTAGAAGATGTGCAGCTCCGGCCCGTTCTCGCGGATGGTGCGCAGCAGCCACGACACGGCGGCGTGCGTCTCCTCGCGGAGACCGAAGCGGACGAGCGCATGCGCGGTGTACGCGAGGTCGCGCACCCAGGCGAAGCGGTAGTCCCAGTTCTTGGCCCCGCGCGGGTTCTCCGGCAGTGACGTCGTGGCGGCGGCGGCGATGGCCCCGGTGGGGCTGAAGATGAGCAGTTTCAGGGCGAGCGCGCTGCGCTGCACCTGATTCGCCCACGGTCCCTCGTAGGAGAACGCCCGGGACCAGGCCCGCCAGTTGTCGATCGTGCGGTCGATGCCCACGTCGACGTTGGCAGGCACGGGCAAATGGATCGGCTCGCCGTGGGTGGCGACGACGATCAGGAGATGCCGGGAGTCCTCGCTGGTCGTGAACTGGCCCGAGAGCTCCGTCGGCATCGATCCATCGACCTCGACCTCGTTCGGCCCGTACTCGTCGCCGACCACCGCGATCGTCGTCGCGCCCGACCGGATGATGGGGCCCCGTGTGCTGTCCTCGATCCAGGGCGAGGCCGTCCCCAGCGCGGTCCCGGGCCGGACGCGCCAGGTGAACTCGACGCTGCCTGAGACGCCGTCGATCCGGCGTGCGAGTTCGGCCCAGGGCAGGCGGCCCGCGATACCCGTGACGAGTGCGTCCGTGATCGTCGCGCGCCCGTGCTCGGTCGTGAAGGTCGTGCGCAACACGTTGGTGCCGGAGACGTAGCGTCTCGTGACGGTGTACTCGCCGACCGGCTCGAGCTCGATGCACCCGCCGGAGTCGTCGTCGAGCAGCCGGGCGAACACCGGCATGGAGCCGAGGTCGGGGATCGGCAGCCAGTCGACCTGGCCTCGGAGTCCGATGAGGGCGACGGTGCGGCCGTCCCCGATCGGTGCGTACGAACGGAGATCCTCGCCAGCTGCGGTCATGCGATTCACCCTACGAGCCGCGCCTCCGAATCGCCGGGGCTGGCGGCCCCGGCACGCGGCTGCTAGCACGGGACGCCCGGTGCCGGGCGGGCGTCAACCCCTGGAGGCGGATCACCCGGATCGGCTTGGGTGGACGGACCGCAACCGCAGCAGCACAGGGAGGAACACCATGAACCAGCCCGCTCAGCAGCAGCAGCCGCCCGGGACCGAGGGAGCGCTCACGCCGCAGGCCGATCACGGCGAGACCAGCTACCGGGGTTCGGGCAAGCTCGAGGGCAAGGTCGCCATCATCACCGGCGGCGACAGCGGCATCGGGAAGGCCGTCGCGATCGCCTACGCCCGCGAAGGGGCGGACGTCGTCGTCAGCTACCTCGACGAGGACGAGGACGCCGCGGACACGGTGCGCTGGGTCGAGGAGGCCGGCCGGAGCGCGCTCAGCATCGGCGGTGACCTGACGAGCCCGGAGCACTGCCGCGAGATCGTCCGCGCGACGGTGGAGCGCTTCGGCAAGGTCGACATCCTCGTGAGCAACGCCGCGTACCAGATGACCCGGGAGAGCCTGGCCGAGATCCCGGACGAGGAGTGGGACCACACGCTCGCGACGAACCTCAGTGCGTTCTTCCACCTGAGCAAGGCGGCGGTCCCGCACATGGCTCCGGGATCCTCGATCATCGCGACGAGCTCGGTGCAGGCCGACTCGCCGTCGCCGCAGCTCATGCCCTACGCCATGACCAAGGCGGGTCTCGCGAGTATGACCGCGTCGCTCGCGCAGCTGCTCGGCGGCGACGGGATCCGCGTGAACGCGGTCGCCCCCGGCCCGATCTGGACACCCCTGATCCCGTCGACGATGCCGCCCGAGACGGTCGAGTCGTTCGGGACGGACACCCCGCTCGGGCGTCCGGGACAGCCCGCCGAGGTCGCACCGCCCTACGTGCTGCTCGCCTCGGACGAGGGGAGCTACATCTCGGGCGCCGTCATCGCGGTGACCGGCGGCAAGCCGATCCTCTGAGGACCGGGCGCGCCGGGCGCCGCTCAGGCGTCTGGCGACCGCTCCGAGCGTTCGATCTCGGCGTGGATGCGGCGCAGGGCGAACAGCAGGTTCTCGCCACCCGCATCCTCCGCCGGGTCGTCGTCGTCCGGCTCCCGACCGGCCGCACCGTTCGCGCCCGCGTGGGCCGATCGGACCGCCCGACGCAGCATCGTCAGCGCCCGGTCGGAGGCACGCAACGCCTCGGAGAGACGCTCGTCGTCGATCGCGGCCTCGACGAGGTCGGCCGAGGCGTCGATCGCATCGGCGAGTGCGCTCCGGACGCCCTCGTCGAGGTCGACCGGCACCGGGATCCCCCAGAGCGCCGCACGCAGGGCGTCACCGATTTCCACGACCACCGGCGCGATCCGTTCGAGGGCGGCGAGCGCCCCCTCGTCCCCGCGGAAGTCGTGCCGGTTCCACCGCGTGCGCGGGTTGGCCCGGCGGCTCTCCGCGGCGTCTTTCATCAGCCCGCGCGCGGCGTCGACGTCGTGCCGGATGGCGAGCAGCGAGCTGTCCCAGGACGGCGGGTCGTCCGAGGTCGGTGCCGACTCGGATCGGAGGGTGTCCGACATGCTCCGGAGCGCACCGACCATCCGTGACCTCGCGGCCGAGATCCCGGCTGCCGACTCGCGGACGAACAGCGGCGGCATGATGAGCAGGTTCACGAGGAGCCCGACGAGCACGCCGAGTGCCATCTGCACGAGGTAGCCGAGCGAGAAGTCGTTGGCGTTCGCGCCGCCGATGATGATGACGAAGAGCGCCGCGATGGGGACGTAGTCGCGGCCCTGTCCGAGCCCCGGCAAGCCGGCGAGGAGTGTGCCGAGCCCCACCGACAGGGATACGGACACCCAGCCGGGCGCGGGCGAGATGATGAGGAGCCACGCGAGTCCGATGCCGAGGCCCAGACCGATGAGGGTCTGCAGGCTCGAGCGCACCGAGTCCATGAGCGTCGGTGTGAGGCTGACGAGGGCGCCGAGCGGGGCGTAGTAGGAGAAGTCACCGAGCTCGCCCGGGAGCAGGCTGCCGAGGAACCAGGCCGCGGTGGCCGCGATGGCGACCTTGAGCGCGAGCATGAGGCGCCACGGACGCAGCGCGGGCATGATCCACGCGCCGACCCGTTGCTTCGGTGTGCGGATGCTCCCCGTCGGGGTCTTGCGTCCGGTCACCTCATCGCCGCTCATCACAGCCGCCATGGTGGTCTGGCCCTGTCGAAGCGTCAACCCCCACGCGCCGATCAGCTCGGCGGCCTAGCGTGGGTCTGGTCATCTCCGATGGCGACAACCAGGAAGGAAGCGAACATGACGAACGCATCTGCATCATCCTCACGTCCGGACGCGGAGGAGATCCCCGACGGTTCGGGCTCCGACGGTTCCGAGTCCACTGACGGTGAGGACACGGCGTCGGGTGGCGGCGCCGACGACGAGTAGTCGCCGAACCGACATCCGACCCCGATGGGTGGCGGCGCCGACGACGATTCGCCGTCGGACGCCGCCCCAGGTCAACGACTGCGGGTCGCCGTCCGGTTCTCCGCGCTGATCATCCAGGCGAACTGCTCCAGCTGCTGGATGATCGCGTGGAGGATGTCCGCGCTCGTCGGGTCCTCGTCATCGACCTCGTCGTGGACGCGGCGCATGGTGCCGACGACGGCCTCGAGTCGGACGGTGATCAGATCGATCGTCTCCGAGGTGTCGATCTCGCCCTGCGGGTACTCGGGCAACGTCGTGGTCTCGGCCACGATGTCGCTGCGTCCGTCCGGCACGGCGTGCAGGGCACGCATGCGCTCGGCGACGGTGTCGCTGAACTCACGGGCAGCGTCGATGATCTCGTCCAGCTGCAGGTGCGTGTCGCGGAAATTGCGTCCGACGACGTTCCAGTGTGCCTGCTTGCCCTGGATCGACAGCTCGATGAGGTCGACGAGGACGGCCTGCATGTTGGCGTCCAGTTCCTTCGACGCGACGAAACCCTTCTCGGCGTTCTGCCGACGGGTGGGCTTCGGCCCGGATCCTCCGGGAGCCGATCGGGTCGTGCTCTCGGTCTTGCTGGTCTTCTCTGCTGTTGCCATTGGTGGCACCTCCTGCACCGCAGGTTACGCACCGAAGCTGTCGATCCGGGGGCCCTTGACATCATCGACGACATCTCCCATTCGCGCCCGCGCGGTCGTCAGCTGGGAATTCCGAGCCGGGAGACTTATGGTGAAGCGACACAGCGTGACGCGACACCGCGTGAAGCACGACGAGGAGAGCACGGCCCGCCATGGGAAAACTGATCTACGGTTCTGAGGTCTCGATCACCTTCGAGGACCGGCTGCTTGCGCACCTGCAGTTCGTGATCGGCGCGAAGCTCCGCCGGAACGAGGCCTTCTACTTCGGCTGGAAGGACGACCCGCGGGCGGGCGACGGGCGCAGTGTCATCTGGATCCACCCCTCGGTGCCGTTGCGCTTCAAGTACTCGGGCAGCGTCCCGATCGACCTCAACCGCGCGTGGATCGACGCGCTGAACGTCACGGCGAACTCCGCCCACGGCCTCTCGGTCATCGCGGAGCCCGCTCCGAGCCGGACAGGACAAGTCGCATGAGCCGCATGGAGATCGTCTACCAGGGACTTCCGTACTCGATCGCCGTCTCCGACCCGGACGAGTTCCGCGCCGAGGTGCTCGAGAGCATCTCGTCCGGGCAGTTCCGATGGCTGCAGGTCGACCGCGGCGAAGGACAGCTGGAGCCCATCAACCTCCTGATCGGTCCCGGTATCGGTATCGCGATGGGCACGCCTGACGGCGATTCCCAGGACACCCCGTCCTCGACCCTCCCTCAGGGACAGGACCCGGACCTGCTGTCCTGACCATCTCGCCGAGCGGACACGCATAGCGCAGCAGGCACTCGGAAATCAACAGTTCAGAGCGCCGATTTCAAGTTTCCTAGACTAGTTCGGCGGACGTTGAAGTGGGTCTCCAGGCTGGCCGCTCGACACCGGCGCATCTCGCCGTGTCGATCGTCGGAGGTCCGGAGAAGGGTACAGCACATGGGCGCGATCGTTTACGGGACGGGCGAGAACCGGTTCCACCTCGAGGACCGGATGCTGGCTCACGTCAAGACCATCACCCTCATGAAGCTCCGCCGGAACGAGTCGTTCTCGGTGACGCTCCGCGACACCTCGACGGAACGCGGCCGCGTCACGCTCTGGCTGCACCCCTCGATCCCGCTGCAGTTCAGCTTCGAGTCGGATGAGACGTTCGAGATGGACCGCCCGCTGCTGGAGGACCTCATGCACGGCGCCAACGGTGGCGAGGTCACCGTTCGAGCGGACGCCGAAGAACTGGCCTGATCGGCCCCGCGGTGCCGCACGAAACAGGAGGGACTTCGTGCGGCCCCCTGAGGGTCCCGGTGCTCGACGGCTCAGTCGGTGATCGTGAAGCGGACCGCGTGCAGCGCATCGGCCCGTGACGAACCGCCCACCCGCAGCTCGAACTCGCCCGCTTCGACGACCCGCCGTCCCCGCGCGTCGACGATGGAGCAGTCGGCGACGGGCAGTTCGATCGTGACCGTCGTCGTGTCGCCCGGTTCGATCGCGACCTGACGGAACGTCTTCAGCTCCTGGTCGGCCCAGCTCACTGACGTGACGAGGTCGCGGACGTACACCTGCACCGTCTCGAGGACGGAGCGCGAACCGCTGTTGTGGACCTCGACCTCGGCACGCACGGTCTCGTCACGTCCGTAGACGGCCTGGTCGAGGCGCGGCTGCCCGTACTCGACGCTCGAGTAGGAGAGCCCGTCGCCGAACGCGAACGCAGGCTCCTGGGTGAGGTCGGCGTAGCGGTCGCCGTGCTGGCCGCGGATCTGGTTGTAATACGTCGGCTGCTGGCCGGCGTGCCGCGCGAAGGAGATCGGCAGGCGACCGGTCGGCTCGATGAGACCGAGCAGGAGTTCCGCGATCGCCCGACCGCCCTGCATGCCGGGACTGGCCGCCCACACGATCGCGTCGGCGTGCAGCGCGGACGGCGGCAGCACGAGCGGCTTCGAAGCGAGCAGGACCACGACGAGCGGCTTCCCGGTGGCGGCAAGGGCGTCGAGCAGGGCCACCTGTGCGCCGATGAGCTCGAGCGTCGCGGTGGAGCGACCCTCCCCCACGAGCTCGATGCGGTCGCCCACCACGGCGACGACCACGTCGGCGTCCTCGGCCAGTGCGACGGCTTCCGCGATGAGCGCCTCGTCCGGTCGCGCGGGCGTGACGAGCGGTGGACGCGGCTGGCCGTCGGGGAAGGTCGCCCCCGCGGGATCGGGCGAGAGCGTGAGGATGTCCGCTCCGAACGCCGTCGTGACCGTGCTCCCGGCGGGTGCGACCGCACGCAGGCCGTCGACCACGGTGGTGATCATCTCGCGCGGCTGGCCGTCGGGCAGCCAACCGGCCTGGCCGGAGTTGCCCGCCCAGTCGCCGAGCTGCATCTGCGCGTCGTCCGCGAGCGGACCCACGACGGCGATGCGCTGCGGCCCGGCCTCGGACGTCGCGATCGCCCTGCCTGCCTCGTCCGCCCGGTAGCCGCCGGCGAGCGGCAGCACGCCCTCGTTGCGGAGCAGGACGAGCGAACGCCGCGCGGTCTCGAGGTTGAGCTCGGTGTGCTCCGGCGAGCCGATCACCGCGAGCTGCTCCGCGGCGTCCGGGTGCCGCGGGCGCTCGAACAGGCCGAGCGCGAACTTCAGGGTGAGGATGCGACGGACCGCCCGGTCGAGGTCGGCCTCCTCGAGCAGGCCGCGCTCGAGCGCTTCCAGGGCGCCCTCGAAGAAGCCAGGGGTGGTCATCACCATGTCGTTGCCGGCGCGGATCGCGGCAGCCGAGGCGTGCACGTAGTCGGGGCTGACGTGCTGCTCCCATACCATGCGGCCCACGTTGTCCCAGTCGGTGATGAGCGTCCCCTCGTACCCCCATTCACCGCGCAGGACGTCGCCCAGTAGCCACTCGTTGACCGTGATCGGCACCCCGTCGATCGACTGGTAGCCGAGCATGAAGCTGGCGCAGCCCTCGCGGGCGACCCGCTCGAACGGCGGGAGGAACCATGACCGCAGTTTGCGCGGGGAGATGTCGGCCTCGCTCGCGTCGCGGCCACCCTGCGTCTCGGAATAGCCGGCGAAGTGCTTGGCCGTCGCGAGGATGGCGGTCGGGTCGGACAGTCCGTCGCCCTGGTAGCCGCGCACCATCGCGGAGGCCAGCTCACCGATGAGGAACGGGTCCTCACCGAAGGTCTCGCCGACGCGGCCCCAGCGGAGGTCGCGCGCGATGCAGAGCACCGGCGAGAACGTCCAGTGGACACCCGTCGCGGCGACCTCGACGGCCGTGGCCCTGGCGACCCGCTCGAGCAGCTCGGCGTCCCAGCTCGCGGCCATGGCCAGTTGCGTCGGGAAGATCGTCGCGCCGAGGTGGAAGGAGTGCCCATGGATGCAGTCCTCCCCCACGATCAGCGGGATCCGTAGTCGCGTCCGGCCGACGAGTTCATGGGCGACCGCGAGACGCTCCGGTGACGCGTGCAGGATCGAGCCGACGTGGGTCTCGAGCACGTGCGCCTCGATGTCGTCGCGGGCGTCGAGCTGCATCATCTGGCCGACCTTCTCCCGGACGGTCATCCGCTCGACGAGGTCGTCGACACGGGCCGCGATGGGCAGCGTGGCGTCGAGGTAGCGGGCCGCGTCGAGGTGACGGGTGGTGTCGGTCTTCATCGTTCGGTCGCTCCAGCGCGTTCGGTGTGGGTCGTGTCGGTGATCGTGGACGGGCCGGCCGGCTCGGTGCGGACGGCGGTGACGCTCGCCCCGGGCTTGATGCCGCGCTTGCGGAGGGCCCTGGCGCGCTCGCCAGCCGAGCGGAGCCTCGGGTTCACGTACTCGTCGATCCCGAAGTTGATGAGCGACAATGCGACACCGAGCAGGGCGATGCACACACCGGCGGGCACGTACCACCACCAGAAGTCGGGGAACGCACCGTTCTGCTGCGCCCAGAACAGGATGGTGCCCCAGTTGAGGTTGGTGATGGGGATGACACCGATGAACGCGAGCGTGGTGAGCCCGAGCACTGCCGCGGTGACCGTGCCGACGAAGCTCGAGGCGATGATGGCGGTCAGGTTCGGCAGCATCTCGACGGTGATGATCCGGAAGAGGGACTCCCCGTTCGCCTTCGCCGCCTGGATGAAGTCCCGGTTGCGGAGCGACATCGTCTGCGCGCGCAGCACCCGGCCGCCCCACGCCCACCCGGTGAGCGCCAGGACACCGGCGATGAGGAACAGGCTCGGGTTGTCGTACTGGGACGCCACGATGATCATGAGCGGGAGACCCGGGATGACGAGGAAGACGTTCGTCAGCGCGGACAGCGACTCGCTCGTGAACCCCGAGACGTACCCGGCGGTGACGCCGATGGCGACGGCGATGATCGTCGCGAAGATGCCCGCGAGGAAGCCGACGAGGAGCACGCCGCGGGTGCCGTAGATCAGCTGGCTCAGGACGTCCTCGCCCATGTGCGTGGTGCCGAGCAGGTGCGCGGCGGACGGAGCCTGGCGCAGCGCGGTGAAGTCCTTCTCCAGTGGGCCGTACGGCGCGATGAGGTCGCCGAAGACCGCGACGAGGACGAAGAAGCCGAGGATGCAGAGGCCCGTGATCGACTTGCCGTTCCGGAACATCGCGAACGACGACGCGAACCGTGCGGCGACCGAGCGGCCGGCCGGCGTCGGTTTGGGCGCCTCAGCGGTGGCGAGGGCCTCGGTGGTGGGGATGGTCATGTCAGGACTCCATCTGGCGGGTGCGGGGGTCGAGCACCGCGTAGGCGACGTCGGCCAGGATGTTCGCGACGAGGACGGTGAGGGTGATGACGAGGAAGAGCCCCTGCATGAGCGGGTAGTCCTTCGCCGTCGTGGCGTCGAGCAGGAGCTTGCCGACGCCCGGGTAGGAGAAGACCATCTCCATGACGATCGTGCCGCCGACGATGAAGCCGAGCGACAGGGCGAAGCTCGACAGCTGCGGCAGCATGGCGTTGCGTGCTGCGTAGTCGACGAGCACCCGACGGGTCGGCAGGCCCTTCGCCTGGGCGACGGTCACGTAGTCCTCGTCGAGGACGGTGACCATCATGTTGCGCATGCCGAGGATCCAGCCGCCGAGCGAGGCGAGCACGATCGTCGCCGCCGGGAGGAAGCCGTGCGCGATCACCTGACCGATGAAGTCGAGCGAGAACTCCGGCCTCGATCCCTTGCCGTAGGCGTGGGAGGCGGGGAACCAGCCGAGGAGGGTGGAGAACACGGCGATCGCGATGAGGCCCATCCAGAAGTACGGCACGGTCGAGAAGAAGGTGGACAGCGGGACGATGAAGTCCGCCTTGCTGCCGCGTCGCCAGCCGATGAGGGCGCCGATGGAGGTGCCGAGGACGAACGACAGGATCGTCGCGATCCCGACGAGGCCCACGGTCCACGGCAGGGCGGCGGCGATCACGTCGGTGACGGGTGCGAGGCCCTTCGAGAAGGACCGTCCGAGGTCGCCCGAGAACAGCAACCGCCAGTAGTCCAGGTACTGCTCGAGCATAGACTTGTCGGCGTCGAGTCCGAACAGGGTGCGCAGCGAGTCCGCGGCCTCGGGGCTGATGCGGCCCTGGTTCTTCGCGATGTACGCCGAGACGGGGTCGCCCTTGAGCATGCGCGGCAGGAAGAAGTTGATCGTGATCGCAGCCCACGCGGTGAACGCGTAGAAGGCGGCGCGACGGAGGAAGAAGGTCATGGTCGGCTCCCTGCCGATTCGGAGAGCGCGTCGCCCGCGAAGTGGCGGTCGGGGTCGGGCGACGCGTTGCGGAGGGCGAGCGTGTAGGGGTGCTGCGGGCGGAGGATCACGTCGTCGGCCGGGCCTCGCTCGACCACCTCGCCGTGGTGCAGGACCATGATCTCGTCGCTGAAGTGTCGCGCGGTCGCGAGGTCGTGCGTGATGTAGAGCACGCCGAGTCGCGACTCGCGCTGCAGCTCGGCCAGGAGGTTGAGGACGCCCAGCCGGATGGAGACGTCGAGCATCGAGACGGGCTCGTCGGCGATGAGGAGGGACGGACGCGACGCGAGCGCACGGGCGATGGCGACCCGCTGGCGCTGACCGCCGGACAGTTCGTGGGGCCGACGGTCGATGGTGCCGGCCGGGTCGAGCTGCACGCGCTCGAGGAGGCGGTGCACCTCGTCCTCGACCTCGGCCTCGGCGACGACGTGGTCGAGGCGCAACGGCCGCTCCAGGTGGTGGCGGATCGTGTGCGACGGGTTCAGCGAGGCGAACGGATCCTGGAAGACCATGCGGACCTGCTGGCGGTAGCGGCGGAGTGCACGACCACGACGCGGGATCGCCTTCCCGTCGAGCAGGATGTCGCCGCTCGTCGCCCGTTCCAGCTGGGTGAGGATCTTCGCGATGGTCGACTTGCCGCTGCCGGACTGTCCGACGAGGGCGAGCGTCTGGCCGGACCGCAGGGTGAAGCTGACGTCGTCGAGCGCGAGCATGTGTCCGGAGCCACGGACCCGGTACCGCTTCGACACGTGGGAGAACTCGAGGGTGGTCATGCGGTCGCTCCTGCCTGGGTGGCCGACGTGGCGGCACCCGTCCCGCGGACGAAGTCGCCGCGCTCGCCGGTGAGGCTCGGGAAGGACGCGAGCAGCTTCCGCGTGTACGGGTCCTTCGCCTGTCGGTAGATGCGTTCCGCCGTGTCGATCTCGACGAGCCGACCGGCACGCATGACGGCGATGCGGTCGGAGATCTCGAGGAGCAGCGGGAGGTCGTGGGTGATGAAGATGACCGAGAACCCGAACTCGGTGCGGAGCTCGGAGATCTGCTGGAGGATCTCGCGCTGCACGAGCACGTCGAGGGCGGTGGTCGGTTCGTCCATGATCATCAGCTGCGGCTTCAAGGCGAGCGCCATCGCGATCATGACGCGCTGGCGCATGCCGCCGGAGAGCTCGTGCGGGTAGGACTTCAGGCGGTCGCGGCCGACCCCGACGATGTCGAGCAGCTTGCCGGCCTCCTCGCGGCGTTCGGCTCGCGACATGCCCCGGCGGTGCGTGGTGAAGACGTCGTCGAGCTGCCGCCCGATCGAGGTGACCGGGTTGAGGGCGTTCATCGCGCCCTGGAACACCATGGAGGCCTTGTCCCAGCGGAACGCGCGCATCTCCTCCTCGCCGAGCAGGCCGAGGTCGATGTCCTCGCCGGACTCGTCGTGGAAGACGGCGGTGCCACCCGTGATGACCGCCGGTGGTTTGAGGAGCCGTTGCAGGCCGTAGGCAAGGGTGGTCTTGCCGCAGCCGGACTCGCCCGCGAGGCCGAGGATCTCGCCGCGGCGGAGGGTGAGCGAGACGTCGCGCACGGCTTCGACGGGCGGTTCCACGTCGTAGGTGACGCTGAAGGAGGACACCGTCAGCAGGTCGTCGTTGGTCACTGCATGAGTCCGTTCTGTGCTGATGAAAAGCGGCGCCGGACCGTCGGCAGGTCGTCGTTGGACACTGCATGAATCCGTTCTGTCGCTGGCCGCGGTGCATGCCGTTGGGCATGCGGGAGGTGACGGGCGGGGCGGATGAGCGCCCCGCCCGTCGGTGTGATGCCGTGCCTACTTCGCGGCCTTGAGCTGCGTGAGGATGTAGACCGCGGTCGGCTGCGTCGGGTCGGCGGGCGCGTATGGGTCGTCCTCGCTCGGCCATCCGGTGTAGTTCCGCGTGTTGTACGAACCGATGAACGGGCGTGTGCCGATCGGCATGGCCGGGACGTCGGAGACGAAGAGCTTCTGCACGGTCTCGAGGGCGGCTGCGCGCGTCGCGTCGTCCGTGGCGTTGGCGTAGGCCGCGAGCGCCGCGGTGGCCTCCGGGCTGTCGTACCGACCGAAGTTGAAGTCGGCCGCCTGGCCCTCGGCGACGAGCCAGCGGCCGTCCATGATGTCGGAGTACAGGTCGTACGGCGTCGCGCCGGTGTCGGTCCAGTGCAGGATGGCCTGGAAGTCGCCGTCGGACTTCGCCGCCCACCAGGTGTCCTGGTCGGGGGTGTCGACCGTGGCGGTGACGCCCAGCGTCTTGACCGAGTCGGCGATCAGGCTGATGCCGGTCACGTAGTCGTTCCAGCCCTGCGGTACCGACAGCGTGAAGGTGACGGCCTCGCCGGACGGGTCGGTGAGGACGTCGTCCTGCCAGGTGTAGCCGGCGTCGGTCAGGACCTGCTTCGCGGCCTTCGCGTCGACGGTGTAGTCCTCGCCCTCGAACTCGGAGGCGATGAACGCGTCACCCGCCGGGGTCGGGAGGCCGGTCACCGAGCTGAGCTCGGGGACGCCGCCCTCGCGGGCGATCTGCTGGTGCTGCTCGCGGTCGATGACGAGGTTCACCGCCTGGCGGAACGCGGGGTCGTTGAACGGCTTCGTCTGCGTGTTCACGAACATCGCGTCGACGGCGAGACCGGCGGCCGCCCAGTAGACGTTGTGCTCCTTGTCCTTGTCGAGGTACGCGGACTGCACGTTCGGGATGAAGGCCTGCGCCCAGTCGGCGTCACCGTTCGCGAGCGCGGTGGTGAGAGCCGTGTTGTCGTTGTACGACACGTAGTAGAGCGTCGGCACGGCCGGCTGCTCACCCCAGTAGTCGTCGCGGGCGGAGAGCTCGACGCTCTCGGTGCTGAAGCTCGTGAGCGTGTACGGGCCGGTGCCGACGGGCTCCGGGTTCTCGAAGGTGGCGGGGTCGTCGACGGACTCCCACACGTGCTTCGGGACGATCTGCTTGAGGAGCACCTTGTCCTGCTTCACGAACATGGGGTTCGCGAACGAGAGGGTGACGGTGTCACCCTCGGTCGCGACCGTGGTGAGGCCGAGGGCCGAGTTGTCGAGTTCGGGGTGGTCGATGAACTGCTGGAAGGTGAACGCGATGTCGTCGGCGCTGAACGCCTCGCCATCGTTCCAGGTGACGCCCTCACGGGCGGTCAGCGCGACGGAGGTGTAGTCGTCGGACCAGGCGATCTCGGATGCGAGCCAGGGCTTCACCTCGGCACTCGGGTCGACGAGGTTGACGATCGCGAGCGGCTCCAGGATCGCGTTGATGTAGCCGAGCTTCATGGCGGACGAGTCGCCGACGTAGGGGTTGTTGGACTCGGTGGCGATCGAGCCGTCCGGCTTCGCGATCGTCAGCGCGGCGCCGCTCTCGGGGCCGTCGCTCGACCCGCCGCCACCGGTGCATCCGGTGAGCAGCAGGGCTGTGGCCGCGAACGCGGCCAGCAGTGGGGTTCTCAGCTTCATCGCTTTCTCCTCTTGGGTGTGCGCTGCGGCAGTGCGGCGCAAGTCGGGATTCGGTGATAACTTACTGACCATTCAGTAAGTTGGCAAGCGCGGTAGTGTCGGGCGCATCGAGGCCCCCGCGGAACGGACACCATGAGCACGGTGAAACGACAGAACACGGTGAAACGACCGGCCCAGCCACGCCCGGCGACCGTGGCGAGGCGAGCCGAGGTCGTCCGCTCCGCGTTGGACGTCTTCGGCGCCAAGGGGTACGCGAACGGCACGCTCATCGACATCGCCGAGCTCGTCGACATGACGCCGGCGGGCATCCTGCACCACTTCGGGTCGAAGGACCAGCTCCTCCTCGAGGTGCTCAGCTATCGCGACGCGACGGACGTGCAGGATCTCGACGACCAGCACATCCCGGGCGGCATCGACCTGTTCAAACACCTGATCCGCACTGCCGCCGCGAACGCGCAGCGCGCCGGGATCGTGCAGGCGTTCGTCGTCCTGTCGGCGGAGTCGGTGACCGAGGACCACCCGGCCAGGCACTACTTCGACGACCGCTACCGGACGCTGCGTCGGGAGATCGCGGAGGCGTTCGAGGTGGTGTGCGCCGAGCGGGGCGTCGATGCGCCCGAGACGATCCACCGTGCGGCGGCGTCCATCCTCGCGGTCATGGATGGATTGCAGGTGCAGTGGCTCATCGACCCGGCGGACGTCGATCTCGCCGAGACGAGCGAGTACGCGATCCGGGTCATCGTCGAGTCCGTACTCGGTCCCGGCGCGCTGGACGACTGAGCCGAATCCGCACCCCACGTCCCCACCGCGAGGGCTACCGTGAGAGGCGGAGCCGGGCAGGACTCGGAGACGGTGATCGGAAGGACGTCGACATGGCCGAGAAGCAGTCGAGCACGAAGAGCGGATTCAGCGCCGAGGAACGCGCGGCGATGAAGGAGCGCGCCAAGGAGCTGAAGGCGGCCGCGAGTCGCGAGGAGGCCCTGCAGGCCGTCGTCGACGCGATCGCCGACATGGAGGACGCCGACCGCGCGATCGCCGAGCCGTTGCACGAGCTGATCATGAGCGGCGACTCCGGCCTCGCGGCCAAGACCTGGTACGGCATGCCCGCCTACGTCGGCGCCGACGGCAAGGCGGTCGTGTTCTTCCAGGCGGCGGCGAAGTTCAAGGCGCGCTACGCGACCATCGGGTTCAACGACTCCGCGAAGCTCGACGACGGCGACCTGTGGCCGACCGCTTTCGGTGTCACCGCGTGGAACGACGCCGTCGCGAAGCGTGTCGCGGACCTGCTCGCCAGGGCCGTCTGACCCTCCGGCCGCTGGGCCCCGGTCCCTGAACCCGTCGATGGGCACACGGGACCTCCCGCTCAGGTGATCTCCTCCCGGTCCCTGAGCCCGTCGAAGGGCACCCGAGCAACCTCACGAACCCGGCACCCTCCCTCCGGTCCCCGAGCCTGTCGAAGGGCACACGGAGAACCCCACGAACCCGGCGCCCTTCCCCCGGTCCCTGAGCCTGTCGAAGGGCCCACGAGCAACGTCCACAACCGGTGCGACTCGGCATCTGGAATGTCAGTGGTCCATGATGGACTAGTCCCATGACCGAGACCTCCTCCGCCGCGACCCGCGTCGGCGACGAGTACGCCGCGCAGCTCGCGGAGTTCTCGGACGAGTGGGCGGAACTCCACCGGCAACAAGCCGTCCTGGACGCACGCAAAGCGCGCCTCCTGGCCCGCTCCGCCGCCTACGCGGACGCCTTCGCCGACTCGGTCGTTCCGGCCGTGTTCCCCCCGGCCGAGCGGCAGGCGCTCTCGCGTCGCTCGACGTGTGCGGCCCTCGCGATGGCGACGCACACGCCCGAGCAGACGGTCCAGCGGGCCACCAATGACGCCGAACGTCTCGTGAACGACGCCCCATCAGTCCTGGCGTCGCTCGAGGCGGGCCGTATCTCGGCGCGGCACGCGCAGACGATCATCGACCAACTCAGTGACGTCCCGGT